>DASUGM010000186.1:0-13426 GCA_036274055.1 Vicinamibacterales bacterium
CCCGCCGTGTCGCCGCGCGAAGTCGAGCAGGTCCGCGGCGAGGTCGAGCGGCTCAAAGCCGACTTCGATGCGTTGCGTCGCCAGTACGACGAGCGCTTGTCGCAACTCGAGCAGCGGCTCAATCAGCTCGGTGGCGGCCCGGTGACGTTGGCGGCCGCCGAGACAGTGGCGCAGCCCGTGCCGGACGCTCCGACGGCCCCCGCCGCCCCGCAGGCCCCGGCGGATCAGACCGCCGCGGCCATGCCGGCAAGTTCGTCACGCGTGTTCAACCCTGACACGTCAGTGATCGGCAATTTCATCGGCGCGGCCGGGAAGAACCCGTACAGCACGCAGCCCTCGCTGCAGCTGAGCGAAGCCGAGATCTCGATGCAGGCTGTCGTCGATCCCTATGCGCGGGCCGACTTCTACCTGTCGGCAGGACCCGATGGGCTGGAGATCGAGGAAGGCTTCGCGACGTTCACGGCGCTGCCGAAGCAGTTTCAGTTGAAGGTCGGCAAGATGCGCGCGCAGTTCGGCAAGGTCAACACGCTGCACACGCACGCGATGCCGACCATCGATCGCCCGCTGGTCACGGACAATCTCGTTGGCGGCGAAGAGGGAATTTCCGATGGCGGCGTGTCCGTCTCGAAGTTGATTCACAATCCGGTGCTGTTCCTGGAAGCGACCGGCGAGGTCTTCGCGGCGCGGTCCGACGTGTTCCAGGGGACGTCGTTGTCGAAGCTCAATTACATCGCGCGCCTGCGCGGTTACCACGATCTCAGCGAGGACAAGAACATCGATCTGGGCGTGTCGTTCGCGAGCGGTCCGACCAATCTCAACGAGGCGTATGCCACCGTGTTCGACGTGACGGGGTCGCCGCTTCAGAATCCCGCGCTCCAGGATCTCAACCGGACGCTCGTCGGCATCGACGCGACGTTCCGCTACCGGCCGCTGCGTCGGGCGATTTACCAGCGTCTCAACCTCCGTACCGAGTTGATCTGGAACCGCCAGGATCTGCCGGACACTCTCCGCACCACCGGGTTCGGCGTCTATGGTCTGGGCGAATACCAGTTTGCGCGCCGTTGGTACATCGGCGGCCGGCTCGATCAGTCGGCACGCGCGATCGATGGCGACCTCGTCGACAAGGGCGGATCGGTGTTCCTCACGTTCTGGCCGACGGAGTTCGTGCAGATCCGATCGCAGTACCGGCACATCTCCTTCGCGGAAGGCGAGAAGGCCAATCAGTTCCTGTTTCAGGTCAACTTCGCGATCGGCGCGCACGGGGCGCACGTGTTTTAGAAAGAGCCTCCAACCTTGGAGGCCATGGAGCAACCCGAAGATTTTCAAAAGAGTCGAACCCGCTGTTCTCCATGTTCTCCACGGTTAACAGCTTTTTCGACAGGAGTTCTTGATATGCGTTCAGTGTTTGTGACAAGCGCACTTCTTCTCATCTCGCTGGCGACGGCGCCCGCAAAAGCCTGGGCGCCGCTCAAGGTGGTGACCACCACCGAGGATCTCGCTGCGCTCGCCCGCGAGGTCGGCGGCGACAAGGTCACGGTGGTCGCGCTGGCGAAGGGCTATCAGGATCCGCACCAGGTCGAGCCGAAGCCCAGCTTCATCCTCGAGGTCAGCCGCGCCGACGCGCTGATCGCGGTCGGCAGGGAACTCGAGATCGGGTGGTTGCCGACGCTGCTGACGAGCGCGCGCAATGCCAAGGTGCAGGTCGGCGGACCGGGCTACCTCGACGCCTCGCAGAACGTCACGATCCTCGAGATTCCGACCGGCCAGATCACCCGGGCGATGGGCGACGTCCATCCGCAGGGCAACCCGCACTACTGGCTCGACCCAGCCAACGGCCGCCACATCGCACAGGCGATTCGCGACAAGTTCTCCGCGCTCGCGCCGGCCGACAAAGCGACCTTCGAGACACGCTTCACCGACTTCAGCGCCCGCCTCGCCGCCGCCGAAAAGCGCTGGGACGCGACGATGGCGCCGCTCAAGGGCCGGAAACTGGTGACGTACCACAACTCGTGGCCGAACTTCATGCAGCGATTCGGGCTCGATGTGATGGGCTACGTCGAGCCGAAGCCAGGCATTCCGCCGCCGCCGCAACACATCATCACGCTGATTGGCGAGATGAAGGCCCAGAGCGTCAAAGTCATCGTCGTCGAGCCGTATTTCGACAAGAAGACGCCGCAATCGATCGCCAGCCAGGTCGGCGGGACGGTGATCGAGCTGGCGCCGTCGGTGGGCGCGGAGAAGGAGATCACCGACTACATCAAGTTGTTCGATTACAACGTCGACAAGCTCGCCGCGGCGCTGCGGTAGACGACGAGCTTGGTGCTTCGTGCTTGGTGCTTGGTGCTTGGTGCTGGTGCTTGATGCCTGGTGCGGTGGGCATCCCGGCACGGTCGGGGACCGAGATATCTCGGTATGGTTGGGGAGCCCGATGATCACCGCACCAAGCATCAAGCACCAAGCACCAAGCATCAGCACTGAGCACTTGGCATTGAGAAAGGCAACCTGAGTGGGCATCGATCCCGTCATCCTCCAGTTTCTCGCCGCACCGATCGCGGCGAGCCTGATCATCGCCGGCATTCACGCGTATCTCGGCCTGCACGTCGTCGAGCGCGGCGTGATTTTCGTCGACCTGTCGCTCGCGCAGATCGCCTCGCTCGGCGCGGCGATCGCCGTCTGGCAGGGCTTTGATCCGCACGACCCGGCGATCTACTGGATGAGCCTCGGCTTCACGCTGATCGGGGCGTTCGTGTTCGCGATGATCAAAGGGCAGGAAGCCAACATCCCGCAGGAAGCGATCATCGGCATTTCCTATGCGGTCGCGTCCGCGGCGGTGATTCTGACGATGAGCAAGGCGACGGGAGAAGCCGAACATCTGCGCGACATGCTGGTCGGCAACATTCTGTCCGTGCAGTGGCCGGAGGTCTACCTGACCGGCGGCATCTACGCGGCGATCGGCGCCGTGCTGTTCGTGTTCCGGAAAAAGTTCCTCGAGATTTCGCAGGATGCGAAAGCTGCCGCCGCCCGCGGCGTGCCCGTGCGGCTGTGGGATTTCCTGTTTTACTCGCTGTTCGGCCTGGTCGTGACGCGATCGGTGGCGATTGCCGGCGTGCTGCTGGTGTTCTGCTATCTGATCGTGCCGTCGGTTGGCGCGATGCTGTGGGCCAGCCGCATCGGCTCGCGACTCGCGATCGGCTGGGTCATGGGCGTCATCGTCTCGATGCTGGGCATGTACTTCTCGGTGATTTTCGATCTGCCGACCGGGGCGACGATCGTGTGCACGTTCGGCGCCTCGCTGGTGGTGATGGCCTTGATGCGGCCGGCGATCCGTCGAATCCTGGCCTGAACTCGGACAGTCTGCTGCGGCGAAGACAAAGGTACGGGGAGTTGCAGCTCTGTAAATACAACTTCGTTCTTTCCGCGTGAGTTACAAAAAAGAACGCGCTTTTCGCTTGCGTGTCGTTGACGTCCCCTGGAGAATCCCTCCCATAGTCATGTCCGCCAAAAAGAGCGACGGGATCTTCTGGTCGAGGCGCGAGGACTGATGCTGTTCGTCTGAACGTGCCGCGCCAGGCAACGGACTCGTAGCGATGTCGACGCCGGCGGCCTCCGACTTGCGCAAACCGGAGGGGTGGAACACAATCGCGCGCCGGCACCGCCCCGTGGCGGCGCCGCCTGCGATGTCCCTGGGCAGCTTCCCTCGCTGGAGCGGCTTTGCCGCGCTCCTGCACTCCGAAGGCGTGGACGTCCGCGCCGAGCGCGTCGTCAGCGCCGCGCGCGTGTTCCTGACCATCGCCGCCGTGGTCGCGCTGCGCGTCGATCCGGCCGAGCCGACGCCGTTTGTCGACCTCGCTTATCAGCTGCTGCTGATCTACAGCGGCTTCTCGGTACTGACGCTGTTCGTGCTGCACCGCAGCCCGCGCGTCTCGTGGATCCTTCCGGTCTTCGGGCACGTCATCGACGTGCTGTTTGCGTCGGTGGCGACGCTGATGGTGCCCGACACCTCGTTCTTCCTGTTCTTCTACTTCGCACTGGTCGGCGCCGCGTACCGCTGGGGCATGCTGGCGACGTTCCTGACCGCGGTTGCGGCGATCGGCGTGCTGTACCTGCAGGCGTTCTCGATCAACGGCGTCGCCAATCTGGCGGCCAACACCCACATGCTGATCATGCGGACGGCCTACCTCGTGATCATGGCGCTGTTCGCCGGCTACCTCGGCGAAGCCAAGAACCGGCTGCGCGCCGAGTCGTCGAGCATCGCGCACATTCTCGGACTGGCGCGGTCGCGCGCGGGCCTGCGCGAGACGCTGCTGGGGATTCTCTCGTCGCTGGTGCGGCTGTCGCAGTCGCCTCACGTGTTCCTGATTGGCCGGGAGCGCAGCACCAACCGCATGTTCCGGTGGAGCGTCGATGCCGAGCACCTGACGACGCTGCGGGTGACCGAACTGGACGAGACCATCGCGCCGGGCACCTACCAGTTCGACACCCCGGCGCACGCGTGGTGGGCGTCGGTGCGCGACCCGAATGCGGCGGTGATGCTCGACGTCGAGGGCCGGCGCATTCCCTCCCTGCCGCTGACGTTGACGCCGCTGGTGATGCTCAATCCGTGCGCGACGATCGCGTGCGTCGCGGTGGCCGCGGAAGACGACTGGGACGGCCGCCTGTTCATCCTCGATGCGCCGCTCGGCCGGCAGCGCGAAACGGCGCTCCGGTTCCTGCAGCGCCTCGCCGCCGAAGTCACGCCCGCCGTTCACAACGGCTACCTGCTGCATCGGCTGCGCTCGCATGCCGAGGCGCGCGAACGCACCAGGCTGGCGCGCGATCTGCACGACGGGCTGACTCAGTCGCTGATCAGCGCGCAGATGCGGCTGGAAGTGCTGCGCCGTCGCGCCGAACACTTCGATCGGCCACTGGCGGCCGAGCTTGGCGACGTCCGCGGTCTGCTGCAGAACGAAGTGCACGGCCTGCGCGAGCGGATGCGGACGATGAAGGCGTCGCGGCTGATGCCGACCCAGCTGCTCGATCACTTGTCGGACAGCGTCGAGCGCTTTCAGCGCGACACCGGGATCGCGGCCAAGTTCTGGTCCGACCTCCAGCAGAGTGACATTCACGTGGCCCCGCACGCCTGCCGCGAGATCGCCCAGATCGTGCACGAGGCGCTGTCGAACATCCGGAAACACAGCGGCGCCAACCATGCGTTCGTCAGTTTTACCGGCGACGGCCGGCGGATGAAGCTGGCGGTCGAAGACGACGGCCACGGATTTCCGTTTGCCGGACGGCTGTCGGCCGCCGATCTCGACGCGCAGCACGCCGGGCCCGCTTCGATCAAAGATCGGGTTCAGGGGCTGGGCGCCCAGCTCTTCGTCGAGTCCAAGCCCGGCGGCGGCGCCCGTATCGAGGTGCTATTCGAGTGACTCCCGCACGCATCGTCATTGCCGACGATCATCGGATCTTCAGGAGCGGGCTGCGCAGCCTGCTCGAGACCGAGCCTGAATTCAGCGTCGTCGGCGAAGCCTCGGACGGCGATGAGGCCGAAGCCCTCGTCAAGCAGCTCGCGCCCGACGCGCTGCTGCTCGACTTGAGCATGCCGAAGCGATCCGGCGTCGAAGTGCTGGCCTCGCTCGCCGCGACGCCAGGGCCGACGCGGACGATCCTGCTGACCGCCGGCGTCGACACCGGCGAGATCATCGCCGCGCTCCAGCAGGGCGCGCGCGGCGTCGTCCTGAAGGCGTCCGCGATCGAGCAACTGCTCGACGGCATCCGCTGCGTGCTGGCCGGCCAGTTCTGGGTGGAGGGCACGTCGGTGCCGACGCTTGCCGCCGCGCTCGAGCTGTTTCGCCCGGCGGCGGTGCCCGCGAAGAACACCTTCAATCTGACGCCGCGCGAGATCGAGATCATCACGGCGCTGGTGGGCGGCGCCTCGAACCGTGAACTGGCCAGGCAATTTTCGCTCAGCGAAGACACGGTCAAGCATCACTTGACCAACGCGTTCAACAAGACCGGCGCCTCGACCCGCCTCGAACTCGCGCTGTTCGCGCTCCATCACGGGATCGTCCGTTCGACCTCGGGCCGCTGACCGGCCCCCCGGGGTGCCATTGCAGCCGCGGCACGTTAGTGCTATTCCCTACCTAAAGTAGTCGTGAAAACCTCTGGGCTCCGACGCGGCTCGACGTCTCTAAGCGCTCACCTGTGACTCCTGTCCGAATCGTCATCGCCGATGACCACCGAATCTTCCGCAGCGGCCTGAAAGGGCTGCTCGACGCCGACCCCGAGTTCCGGGTCGTCGGCGAGGCCTCGGACGGCGTCGAGGCGGAAGTCCTGGTCGAGTCACTGGCCCCCGACATCCTGTTGCTCGACCTGCGAATGCCGCGCCGCAACGGCATCGCGGTGGTCGAGTCGCTGTCCCGCGAGGCGCGGATCACGCGGACGATCATTCTCACCGCTGGAATCGACACCACCGAGATCGTCGACGCGCTGCGCGCCGGTGCGCGCGGCGTGGTGTTCAAGGCGTCGGCCATCGAGCAGCTCTTCGACGGTATTCGCGCGGTCAGCGCCGGCCAGTACTGGGTCGGACGTGTCGCGGTGTCGAGCCTTGGTTCGGCGCTCGAGCTGCTGGCGCCGGCCACCGAGCCCAGCAAGAACACGTTCGGGCTGACGCCGCGCGAGGTCGAAATCGTGACCGCGCTGGTCGCCGGGGCGTCGAATAAGGAGCTGGCGAAAAAGTTCACGCTCAGCGAAGACACCGTCAAGCACCACCTGACCAACGCCTTCAACAAGACCGGAACCTCCAATCGCCTCGAGCTCGCGCTGTTTGCCCTGAGCCACGGCATCGTCGCTCCCGTTCGCACCAGAGCCTAGGGCAGGATCGCCGCAGCGATGCTGCGATTTCGCGCGCTGCTGATCGCGACCACGGTATCGGCCGCGTTCGTCGCCGCCGGTCCGGCGATTGGCGAGGTGCGATCCTGGATGCGGACGGCATTTCCCGGCTGGTTCGGGGTCGCCGTCAACGGGCTGGCTGGCGCCTGCCTGATCATCGCCATTGGGGCGGTGCTGGCGCGCGTCCGCGAGCGCCGCGGGCTGCGCTTCGGGCTGATCGTCGCGGCCCTCGTCCTCGCGGCGGCGTCGGCGGCCGCGATGGCGTCGGCGAGCGCCGCGCAGAACGCGGTCGAGCGGTTTCATTTCATCCAGTACGGGCTGGTGACCTGGCTCTGGTACCGGGTCATGCGCGTTCCGCCCGCCCCGACCGCGGACGTCGCGACGCTCGTCGTGCCGGCGCTCGCCGCGCTGGTTGTCGGCGCCGCCGACGAGGCGGTTCAGTGGTTTGTGCCAGAGCGCGTCGGCGAGTATCGCGACATCTTTCTCAACGGCACCGCGATCCTCGCGGGCCTGTTGTGGAGCGCCGGACTGGATCCGCCGTTGCCGTTCTCGCCGCGCCCGGCGCTGCGATCGCGGCGATCGATGGCAATCGCGGCACTAATGGCCGCGGCGGCGATTGCCGCTTTCGTGCAACTCGCGCAGCTCGGCGTCGTCGTCCGCGACGACGAGATCGGCGTGGCGTTCGTATCGCGCTACAGCGGCGACGAGCTGCGCGCCTTGGCGGCTGACCGCGCGGCGCGGTGGGCCCGGCAGCCGCCGCTCGAGATGCGCCGCTACGCCCGCGAGGACCAGTATCTGGCCGAGGGTCTCTGGCATGTTCGCGCCCGCAATGACGCGTGGGAACGTGGGGTGGAAACGGCGTGGCGTGAGAACCTGATCCTCGAACGCTACTTCGCGCCGGTGCTGGATACGCCGTCCTACGCCGCGCCGGTCAACCGGTGGCCACCCGAGCAGCGTCGCGATGCCGACAGCCGCCGGGTCGCGACCGGTGCACCGTTCGTCAGCCACGCCAATCCGCTGGCGATCCACACGTTTTCGCCGACCGTTCTGTGGGGCGCAATCCTGGGGCTTAGCGCCCTGGTCACAGTACTGTTACGAAGCGCATAAACCTCGAGACCCAAGACCCAAGACCCAAGACCAGGGCTTTATGTCTTGAGCCCCGGCCCGTACAGGTTTACACTGACCGAAATGCGGGGCGACTCCCTCCGCGACCTCTACGCCAAAGTGATCGCCGTTGTCGGCCTGGGTGTGCTGGCAGGCGCGGGCGCATTGGTCGACTACTGGCCGAGCGGCGGAGCATTGCCGCGCGTCGCGATCGAGCAAAGCGGCCCCGCGCTGGCTGTGCCGCTTCCGGTGCCGGCCGTCGCGTCCGTCGCCGAGCCTCGTCGTCTGGATGTTGTACGGACCGCCCGCATCCAGTCACCCGGCGTCGAGACAGTGCGGGTGTCGGCTGCTGTGAAAGTCGATCCGGGCCCCTCGAACTCTCTGCCGGTGTCGCACCGCATCGATTTGACCAGGTCCAGCGCCGCGGCGCTGGCGGCGCCCCCGGTTGCACCGCAGCCGTCCGTGGCCTCGCCGGCCCAGGACCAGAATGACCTGACGGTAAGCGACGTCACCGCCAACCTGTTCATGAACTCGCCGGTACGCCTTTCGGCCGTGTCGGTCTCCGAAGACGACGGCGAGGGCTTCATCGTCGGCGCCGCGAAGAAAACCCGCGACTCCATCGTCCGCACCGGCCGCAAGACCGGCGCGTCGATCTTCGATGCGTTCAGGTTCGTCGGCGGCGCGATGAAGAAGGCGCTGCCGGGCACGTAGAGCGATTTCGGCTTCGGTGCAGCGATCAGAGCCGTCGCGAGTCGCGCGAAATCGCTTCGGCCGTTTTCCCGGGTTACACAGAATCGAAAACGGCACGTAGCCGCTTACGCGATCGCCCTGATCACGTCGCTGCGGGTGATGATGTACGTCTCGTCGCTCTTGAAATCGCGCACCAGAACCGCAGAGTTTTCCGGAGTGATCATCGACGCCAGCGCGTCGACGCCGGTCGAGATGTCGACGAACGGAAACGGCGGCTCCATGATTTCTGCGACCGCGTCGCTCTTGAGCCGGGGATTTCTGACCAGCGCCGCGTAGAGCCGCGTTTCGTTGATCGATCCGACGATGCGGCCGTCTCGCGTCACCGGGATCTGCGAGTAGTCGCGCTCGGTCATCACCTGGATGGCGCGGGTCACGGTGTCGGCGCTGTCGAGCGTCACCAGCGGCGTGCTGTGACGCTGCGCGACCAGATCGCGGGCCACCAGGCCGGTCTTCTCGAGATAGCCCTTCTCGCGCATCCAGTCGTCGTTGAACATCTTGCCGAGATAGCGGGTGCCGTGATCGTGGAAGATGACGACGACGACGTCGCCCTTCTTGAACCTGTCGCGCATCTGCAGCAGGCCGGCCATCGCCGAGCCCGCCGAGTTGCCGGCGAAAATGCCTTCCTCGCGGGCGATCCGGGGCGTCATCACCGCCGCGTCCTTGTCGGTCACCTTCTCGAAATGATCGATCAGCGAGAAGTCGACGTTCTGCGGCAGGAAGTCCTCGCCGATGCCCTCGGTGACGTACGGATAGATCTCGTTCTTGTCGAACACCCCGGTCTCTTTGTATTTCTTGAACACCGATCCGTAGGTGTCGATGCCCAGCGCCTGGACGGCCGGGTTCTTCTCTTTGAGATACCGGGCGACGCCGGAGATCGTGCCGCCGGTGCCGACGCCGACGACGAGATGCGTGATCCTGCCGCCGGTCTGCTCCCAGATCTCCGGGCCGGTCGACTCGTAGTGCGCCTGTGAGTTGGAGAGGTTGTCGTACTGGTTCGCCTTCCACGCGTTCGGCGTCTCGCGTTCGAGGCGCGACGACACCGAGTAGTACGAGCGCGGATCCTCAGGATCGACGTCGGTCGGGCAAACGATGACGTCGGCGCCGAAGGCGCGCAGGGCGTCGACTTTCTCTTTCGACTGCTTGTCGGTGGTGGTGAAGATGCACTTGTAGCCCTTGACGACCGCGGCGATCGCCAGGCCCATGCCGGTGTTGCCCGACGTTCCCTCGATGATCGTCCCACCGGGCTTGAGGCGGCCGTCGCGCTCGGCGTCCTCGATCATCTTCACCGCCATCCGATCCTTGATCGAGTTGCCGGGATTGAACGTCTCGACTTTGGCGTAGACGTCGGCGGCGATGATGCCTTTCGGGATCCGGTTCAGGCGCACCAGCGGCGTGCCGCCAATCGCATCGAGGATCGTTTCGCAGACACGCAGAGATCGCGGGGAAGTCACCTGGCGATTTTCGCAGGGTTGGTCGCGGGGTGTCCAGCGGCGGCGCCGGCCGGTCAGCGTGAGGCCGACAGCGGAACGTAAAGGTCGTGGCTCGTCGTGCTCTGCGCCAGCCGGAGGCCGAGGACGTCGATCGCGAACTGGCGCAGCTCCGGCGTGACCTCGCGGCGATCCATGACCACGTAGCCGATGCTGTTGCGCTCGAGGAACCCTTCGGCGGTCGCTCGCGCCCGCTCGGCGTCGGCCTGGGACAGCGCGTGACCCTCGCTGAGCACGATCAGCGCGTGCATGACCGGCACGCTCTCATAGAAGGTCTTCTTGCGATCCGACACGCGCGAGAGATACCCGCCGAGCAGCGGCTTCTCGTGGAACGTCTGGTAGTACTGGGCCGCCGCGTTGAAGTCGCCCAAACCGCCCAGGCCGTCGATCATTCCGAACGGCAGATCGAGCACGCGGACGTCGCGTCGGTCGGCGGCAATCGTCGCGTAGACGTCGGGCACGGCGGCGGAGAACACCGGCCGCGGCGCGCCCAGCAGCTCGAAGGCGGCGCACACCGACACCGCGAGCAGCATTCGACGGCGCTGTCGAGGGTACCGCTCAGCCAGCGCCGCCAGCGCCGCGGCAAACATCACCGCGACGCCGAGCATCACGACGATGGCGAACCGCGGCGGCATCCGCGCCGCGCCGATGACGGGCACGTAGCGGAGCAGCGTCCACGGCGTCGGGATGTAGGTGTTGATGCCGAAGACGTGGACGAATGGCCCGAGCGTCAGGGCCGCGAAGCCGAGCGAAATCGCCAGCCACAGACGAGGCGGACGATAGGCGGCATACAGGCAGGCGAGGACGATGACTGCCAGCGCCACCAGCGGCAGCGATGCGACCTGCTCGGCGAAACCGCCGGGTTGCGCGGAGAGCGACGCGGTCAGCGCCGCGGGTGTGAGCGGATGCGTCGGGTTGGGCAGGAAGAAGGCAGTGAGATCGACGCCCGGCGCGCTCGAGCGCCACAATACCGGCGCCACCGTCCAGCCTTCGGCGGCGCGTCGTGCCATCGCGTACAGGGTCGGAGACAACATGACCGTGGCCGCGATCATCCCGACGGCAGCGAGCCGCACCAGCGGCGCAATCGGCGGCAGCGGCTGCAGCGCCGCTCGAGGCCGCAGCATCAGGAACAGCCGGACGAGCGCCAGCACCGACAACACGAGCACGGGTGTGTACAGCGAGCGCATCGACACCGAGATCGACCCGGCCTGCACAGTGCCGCCGCCAATCACGTGCACGCCGACGATCGCCGCCGCAATTGTTGCCATCAGTAGATCGAGCGCGCGGCCGACGTGCCGGCGCGCTCCGGTCGCCGGCTCGCGCGTCGACGTCACCGTGACAGCGCGGAAGAAGACATAAACCAGGGCCAGCATCGCGCAGTAGACGAGATAGTAGGGGTCGCTGCAAAACGCCCAGGCCGCGGCCAGGCCCGCGAAGATCGCATCGCGAGTTCGTCGCGACTCCCACGTCCGATCGATCAGCAGCATGAACACCGGCAGCGGCGCCGCGGCGACCAGGCTGAAATGGGAGGTGCTGCGCGCGGTGATGAATGGCGAGCAGGCGAACATGAAACCCGCCAGCCATGAGGCGGCCACCCGCCCGGTGATCCGATGGGCCAGGAGAAACATGCCGAGCCCGGCAAGCGCGATGTTGAGGAGAAAGATCAGGTTGAAGGCGCCGACCACGCCGAAGATGGGTTGGAGCGGAACGGCGACGACGTCGGCAAACGCCGTGTAGTTGTGCAGACTGAGATCAGTCGGAGCATCGAGCGCGAAGAGCGTCGACGTGAAGAACGGCGATCGCCCGGCCAGCAGTTCGTGACGGAAGACCCAGGTGTTCCAGACGTAAACGCCGGTGTCGTCGGTCGGACGCCCGGTGAGGTGCGTGGTCAGGTGCAGCGTCAATGGCCAGGTTTGCACCATCGCCACGACGAAAAACGACGCCAGGACCCAGAGGCCCAGGCGGACTGAGGAGGTCCGCATACTGGGGTGGGCCACTCTAGCACACCGATTCGTTATCGGATCTCGAACCGGACGTCGCGATGGAGCGTGTTCGCGTCTCGCGCCGCATCGATGGACAGCAGATACGGTCCCGGCGACAGCGCGCCGATCGGCGGCTCGAGCGTGTAGTTGGCGATACCGCGCCGGTCGAATTGTTCCAGCGCCAGTGTGTGCTTCGTCTCGAAGACGAACGCGCCGCCGTCGTCCATGATTCGTGCGGTCATCTGCACTGGATGGAGCGGCGGACGGCCGTTGACGTACACCTGCATGAACATGCGGAGACGCTCACTGGCCGCGAACATCCGCCGCGCCGTGGGTGGAAATGGAAGGATCCCGGCCAACGTCGCAGGCATAGGCCTTCCGGGCGGATCCGCGGCGTTGACCACTACGCCGGACATTGCGAAGCGATCTTTTTCGAAGTCGGGCACCTCGAGCGGCACGCGGATGCTGCCCATGCGGCCCTGCTGTACGCGTTCGGCGCCGATGTCGACGCGTTGATAGCCCGGTCGCAGCACGAGCTGGCTGTGAATTTCGATCGGCTGCCCATCCGGTTGCGAAACGACCTGGTAATCGGTCGGCGGCTCGCGATTGCCCTCGCCGGGGCGAGCGTACGGCTGGACGGCCGTGTAGGCGACATTGATGGTGTCGCCGTCGGCGGCGACCTCGTCAGTCGGCGTCCCGACCGCGGCGGTAATGGCCGCGATTCCTTCGTTCTTGCCTGGACCGCGAAACACCGCCGCCGCGACGCGCAGGCGCAAGTCGGTCTGCGGCAGCGCGCTCAGCTGGACGTCGCGAAGCGCTTTTGAAGGCGGCTCTTTCGGCTGCCTTCCTCGTGGCCGGCCTGGCGGCGTCGTCCGATCGACGCGCGTCGTGCGTGCCCGGACCAGCAGTCCCTGCCGCTTGACACGCACTTCGACGAGTGGCGGCTTGCTCGACTGCTTCGGGTCGCGGACCGGCGTGCGGTAGCCGAGCGTGTAGTACGCCGTGTGTTCGCGAAACATGCGATCCAGCGCCGGCTCATAACCGGCGGAATCGACCACCGCGAATCCAAAGCCCCATTCCGTCAACTGCTTGAGAAACAGCCGCCGCAGATCGCGCTGCTTCGTCTCCTTCGGCGACAACGCCGGCTCGCCGATCATTGCCGTCGGATCGATCGCGTAGATGCTGACATTGTCGCGGTCGGCAATGCCGACCGCGGCGTCGACCCGCCAATAG
>DASUGM010000187.1:0-5688 GCA_036274055.1 Vicinamibacterales bacterium
GGTCGACCAGGTTCGCCTGGGTGTTCGGCGCGGCGCCGTAGGCAGTGGGCGCGCTCGAGAAGATCTTGCTGCGCGTCGCCAGCTGTGCGTGGATCTCGAGGCCGATGACCGTTTCCCAACTCATACGCTCACTCATAGCCGCGCGGAATCCGCTCGTGCCATTCCGTTTCGCGCTGATACCCGTGCGCCACGTTGAACAGCTTCGCCTCGGCGAAATGCGGACCGATGATCTGCAGCCCGACCGGCAGCCCGCCCGCATACCCGCATGGCACCGAGACCGCTGGCAGGCCGGCGAGATTCGCGCCGATCGTGTAGATGTCGTTGAGGTACATCGTGACCGGATCGTCGACCTTGGCGCCGATGTCGAAGGCCGGCGTCGGCGAGGTCGGACCCATCAGCACGTCGACCTGCTTGAACGCGCGCGCGAAGTCATCGGTGATCAGGCGCCGCACTTTCTGCGCGCGCAGGTAGTACGCGTCGTAGTAACCGGCCGACAGCACGTATGTGCCGGTCATGATGCGGCGCTTGACTTCGTCGCCGAAGCCCTCGCCTCGTGAGCGCTTGTAGAGATCCATCAGGTCGGTCGGGTTCTCGCAGCGGTAACCGAAGCGCGTGGCGTCGAATCGCGACAGGTTCGACGAGCATTCCGCCGGCGCGACCACGTAGTACGCGGGCACCGACAGCGGCAGGTTCGGCAGGCTGACTTCGATGAGCTTCGCGCCGAGCTTCTCGTACAAGCGCAGCGCCTCGCGGACCAGCGTGCCGCTCGCCTCGTCGAGGCCCTTTTCGAAGAATTCCTTCAGCAGGCCGACCTTCAGACCCGCGAGCGGCTGCTCGAGCGCGCCGACGTAGTCGGGCACGGGCGTGTCCACGCTCGTCGAATCGCGCGGGTCGAAGCCCGCCATCTGCGCGAGCAGCATCGCGGCGTCCCGCACGGTGTGCGTGAGGGTACCGGCCTGATCGAGGCTCGACGCGAACGCGATCATCCCGTAGCGCGATACCCGGCCGTAGGTCGGTTTGAACCCGGTGAGCCCGGTCAGCGCCGCCGGCTGACGAATAGAGCCGCCGGTGTCCGATCCCAGCGCGAGCGGGACGCACTGCGCGGCGACGGCGGCCGCGGAACCTCCGCTCGATCCGCCCGGCGTGGTCTCCAGGTTCCAGGGGTTCCGCACAGGACCGTAAGCCGAGTTCTCGTTCGAGGATCCCATCGCGAACTCGTCGCAGTTGGTCTTGCCGACGATCACCGCGCCCGCCGATTCAAGCTTCCTGACCACAGTGGCGTCGTACGGCGGCAGGAAGGAGTCCAGGATCTTCGACGACGCCGTCGTGCGCATGCCGCGCACGCAGATGTTGTCCTTGAGGGCGATCGGCACGCCGGCCAGCGGCCCGAGCGATTCGCCGGCGGCACGCTTCCGATCGATTTCCCGGGCGCGCTCGAGCGCGCGATCGGCGGCGACGTGGTTGAACGCGTTGAGCACGGGATTGACCGATGAGATGCGTTCGAGCGTCATCCGGCAGGCTTCCTCGGCCGAGATGCTGCCCGCGGCGATGTCGTCGCGGAGCTCACGCGCGGTGCGGCCGAGTACGCTCACCCGATCACCCGCGGCACACGGAACAGGCCGGCGTCCGGCGCGCCGTCGGGCGCGTTCGCAATCGCGTCGCCAGGAGCCAGCGACGGCCGTGGCTCATCGGGACGCTCGACGCCTTCCGGCAGGTGCACATGCGCCGTTGCCGGAACGCCCGTGGTATCGATCGCCTGCAGCTGTTCGGCGTAGTTGAGGATGTCTGCAAGCTGCCGGGTGAACAGCTGCTTCTCCTCGTCGGTCAGCTCGAGATGCGCCAGCGCCGCGATCCGCTCGACGTCGGCGACGGTCAATGTGGACATTCTTCTGATTATGTCCCGAGCCCGGAGCTACAATCGGCGCGTCATGCGCAAGGCCGCTATCCTGATCGCCGTCATGCTGTCCTCGTCGCCGGCCGAGGCGTTCGATACCCAGGACGTCGGGCTGACCGCAAAGGGTCAGGTCATTCAGGCCGCGATCGTCCGTGCTCCTTCGGAGTCAAGCCGCGTCGTGGCGCTGGTCGGCGGACTGCGCGGGCGCGATGCCTCCAGCGCGTCCGTCTCCGAGGCCGTCGCGGCCTACGACAGGCAGGCGCCGGCCCGGCGCCGCTTCACGCTGATCGGCATCGCGGTTGCCAATCCGGACGTGTCGCAGCTCGTGTTTCCACCGGTCGGTGCCGCCTATCGCGACAATTCCGAGTCGCACGCCCTCTGGCGATGGCTCGGGATTCACGCGCCTGACCTCGTCCTCGTTGCTGGAGACGACGTCGCCAGCCTGGCGCGGGCGTTGACGGAAAACGTCGTCGTCGGCATCGGCCGTATCCCGGCGCGGGTGGTGAGCGCGCAAGCCAATCTGCTCGAGGCGATCCCGGCGTCGATCGCGGCCTCCGAGGCGCGCGAAGAGGTCGAGGGCCGTCAACGGCGTTCTCCGCGGCAGGTTGCCGAGGAGCTGTCAAAGGTGTTCGGGCAGGATTTCGATCAGTTCACGTACATCCCGGGCATGGCGCTGATCGGACGAATGCGGCTGGGGCAGACGGCCGATGTCGAACGGCTGGCCGCGCCGTGGATCAACGGCTCGCGGAATCCGCTCGAGCGGCCAAACTCGCTCGTCCTGGCCGGCCACCTCGTCATGGCGGAGCTGGCCGCCCGGACGCGCAACCCTGTCTACCTCACCGCGCTGCGAAAGGCCGCCGACACCGGCTTCACGGAGACAGGCGAGATGAAGGAGTCGATGCCGTACCACGACGAGATGAGCGACTCGTTGTTCATGGCGACGGCGATTCTCGCGCGCACCGGAACGCTGACGGGCGCGCGGCGCTATTTCGACATGGCGGCGCGGCACATCGCGTTCATGCAGAAGCTCGTGTTTCGTCCGGATGGCCTGTACCGGCACTCGCCGCTGACCGACGCGGCGTGGAGCCGGGGGAACGCGTTTCCGGCGCTCGGGCTGGCGCTGACGCTGGCGTCGTTTCCGAAAGACCACCCGGAGTTCATGACGATCCTGCGCACGTTCCAGCGTCACATGGAGACGCTCAGCCGGTTCCAGGATCCGGACGGCCTGTGGCGCGAAGTGATCGACCATCCCGGCGCCTACCCGGAGTTCTCGTCGACGGCGATGATCGGCACCTCGATGCTGATGGGCATCCGGCACGGCTGGCTGGACGCGAAGGCTTACCAGCCACGCGTGGATGCCGCGTGGCGTGCGGTGAAGCAGCGGACCGGGCCTGATGGGATGCTGCTCGATGTCTGCGAGTCGACCAACAAGCAGCGCACGCTCGAGGATTACCTCCGGCGAGCCGCGATCGCCGGCCGCGATCCGCGCGGCGGCGCCATGGCCATGATCTTTGCGACGGAGATGGCCGGACTGAACTGATGTTCCGACCCGCGGCCGTTGCCGGCAGCTGGTATCCCGACCATCCGGCTCGCCTTGCCGGAGAGGTCGATCGCTATCTGGAACAGGCGGACGCCGTTCCAACCGGCCGTCCGCGAGCGTTGATCGCGCCGCACGCCGGCCTCATGTACTCCGGTCCGGTCGCGGCCTTTGCCTACAAGCTGTTGAAGAACGTCACATACGACGCAGCGGTGCTCGTCGGGCCGTCGCACTTCGTGCCGTTCGAAGGGGTCTCGATCTGGGACGCAGGGGAGTGGGAAACGCCCTTCGGGCCCGTCGCCGTTGACGCTCCGCTTGCGGCCGCAGTCCGGGCCGCGTGCGCGAAGGTGATCGATCTGCCTGCTGCCCATCGGCGTGAGCACTCGCTCGAGATGCAGCTGCCGTTTCTCGCCCGCGTGCTGCCAGGTGTCCCGATTGTGCCGCTGGTCATGGGTACGCAGACGCGCGACACGTCGTTCGCGCTTGGCGCGGCGCTGGCAAGCGTCCTGTCGCCGAACGACTCGAACGATCCGAACGATCCGAACGATCCGAACGATCCGAACGATCCGAACGATCCGAACGATCCGAACGATCCGAACGATCCGAACGATCCGAACGTTCTGTTGATCGCTTCCTCCGATCTCTCCCATTACGAAAACGCTGTCACGGCCTCGCGCATGGATGCCATCATGGTGCGTCACGTCGAGGCGCTCGACGCCGAGGGCCTGATGGCCGCTCTCGAGCACGAGCCTCGCCATGCCTGTGGCGGCGGACCGATGGTCTCGGTCCTTCATGCAGCCCGCCTGCTTGGCGCATCGTCCTCGCGCGTGCTGCGGTATGCGGACTCGGGTGACGTGTCCGGTGACAAGAGTGCGGTCGTCGGATATCTCGCCGCAGTCGTCGCATGACCGGCTGGAGTGAACGGAGAACCGTGTTTCACAGTCACGATCGGCATCGGCTGCTGGGGATTGCGAGACGGTCGCTGGAGGCGCGCGTGCGCCGCGACGGCGATCCGCCGCCCGAGGGCGGCGGCGCGCTCGACACGCCGTGCGGCGCGTTCGTGTCGATCCACCGTGGCGACGACCTCCGTGGCTGCCTGGGCCGGCTGGAACGCGACTGGGCGATTGCGCGGGTCGTGGCCCATCTCGGCCGCGCGGTTGCTGATTCGGACCCCCGGTTCGCGCCGGTGACGATCGAGGAGCTTGACGAGCTGTCGATCGAGATTTCTGCGGTGACGCCGGGACGCGATGTGCGGTCGATTGATGACATCGAAATCGGCCGCCACGGCGTGATCATCGAGCGCGGGTCGCGCCGCGGCCTGCTGCTGCCGCAGGTGGCCACAGAGAATGACTGGGACGTCGAGATGTTCTTATCGCAGACCTGCATCAAGGCCGCATTGCCGGCCGACGCGTGGAGGCACGGCGCGCGCATCCTGATCTTCGAGGCGGAGGTATTCGGCGAAGGCGCCAATCCGGTCGAACGGATTGGATAACCTCAGCCACACGCTCGTCGGCGCTGCCTTCGGTGAAGCGGGACTGAAGCAGAAAACACGCTTCGCCAATGCCACCCTGATGATCGCGGCGAACCTGCCCGATCTTGACGTGCTGTCGTTCTTCACCGACACGAATCCGATCTCCTTCCGCCGGGGCTGGACGCACGGCGTCGTCGCGCAGCTGGTGCTGCCGGTGGCATTCACCGGCGTGATGTACGCCATTGGACGCCTGCGTCCGCGCCCGGACGACACCGGACTGCCGCTGCGCGCGTCGTGGCTGCTGCTGCTGTCGTTCGTCGGCGTGTACTCTCACGTCTTCCTGGACTTCCTGAACAACTACGGCGTCCGCGTGCTCGCGCCGGTGGACTGGCGATGGTTTTACGGGGACACGCTGTTCATCGCCGACATCTGGCTCTGGCTCGTGCTCGGACTCGGCGTCTGGCTGTCCCGCCGTCAGCGTCGCACGGCCCCGTCACGTGTGTCGCTGGCGTTCGCGTCAGGCTACATCGCGATGATGCTGGTGTCGGCGCAGTACTCGCGCACCGTGGTCAGCGACGCGTGGCAGACGGTGCACGGTTCGCCGCCGAAGGCGCTGATGGTGGGTCCGCTCCCGTTCACGCCGTTCACGCGGGCGGTCATCATCGATGCCGGCAATCGCTACGAGACAGGCAGATTCCGCTGGTGGCCCACCGGCGTGTCGTTCGATCCCGCGCCGATCCCGAAGAACGCCGGCGATCCGCTCGTGAAGATCGCGCGCCGTGCGCC
>DASUGM010000188.1:0-12497 GCA_036274055.1 Vicinamibacterales bacterium
TGTCACAAATGCTGCAATTCAAGACCTGACCCCATCCAATACAAGATCCAGAATCGCCACTGCCTCGTCGATCTCTTTTTCGGTGACGATGTACGCCGGCAGCAGCCGCACGACCGTGTTCGACGTGCGGTTGACGATCAGCCCGCGCTCGAGCGCCGCGTTGACGACGCCGGTCGCGTCGTCTTTCAGATCGATGCCGGCGATCAGGCCGGCGCCGCGGATTTCCTGGACGCGCGCCGGATGCGCGGCGGCCAGCCCGTTCAACTTCGTGAACAGGTATTTCGAAATCTGTCCGACGTGCTGCTGAACGCCGCCATCGAGCGCATCGAGAAACGTCAGCGCCGCGCGGCAAGCCAGCAGGTTCCCGCCGTAAGTCGTGCCGTGATCGCCGGGAACGACCGCGGGCGCCACACGCGCGCTGATCATCGTCGCCCCCACGGGCACGCCGGCGCCGAGCGCCTTGCCGAGCGTGACCAGGTCAGGCTGCAGGCCGAGCGCCGGACTGTGAAGGAACGTCCCGGTGCGTCCGGAGCCCGACTGCACTTCGTCGGCAATCAGCAGCGCGCCGGTGCGCTTGATCGCGGCGTTGATCGCGTCGGCGAGCTCGCGCGAAATCGGCCGCACCCCGCCCTCGCCCTGAATCGGCTCGACGACGATTGCGGCGGTGTGCTCGTCCACTGCAGAGGACACCGCGGCGGCATCGTTGGTGTCCACGAACGTCACACCAGGAATCAGCGGCGCAAACGGCGCGCGGTAGTGCTCATCCCAGGTCACCGACAGCGAGCCCATCGATCGACCGTGAAAGCTGTGGCTGAACGCGACGAACTTTGTCCGGCCGGTCGCGCCCTGGGTGTGCCAGAAGCGTCGCGCGAACTTCAGCGCCGCTTCCATCGCCTCGGTGCCGCTGTTGCAGAAGAACGCGCGCTCGAGCCCGGTGAGGGCCGAGAGCCGCGCCGCCAGTTCGCCCTGCAGCGGATGAAAGAACAGATTCGACGTGTGGAGCAGCGTCGCCGCCTGATCCGCGATGGCCTTCGACAATCCGGGATGCGCGTGACCGAGCGACGCGACGCCAATGCCGGACAGGAAGTCGAGATACGACTTGCCGGCGTCGTCGAACAGACGCATGCCCTCGCCGCGCTCGAACACCACCGGAAACCGGCGGTAGTTCTGCAGCACGTGCTGGGATTCAAGCGTCTTTACGTCGGTCATTGTCGTCATCGGTCTGTGCTCGTGTGCTATGTGCTAAGTGCTCTTGTGCGTACGCCCAACGCTTGCTCCTGCAGCATGAGCAGCGTCCCTGGCGCGTCGTCAATGCCGCGCACCGCGTCGAACTTCTTGCCGTCGACGATGCGTACGCTGGCCACGCCTTCGAGCAGGGCGGTGCGGCAGGCCGACAACTTCGCGACCATGCCCGCCGTCGCGGTGCCGCTTGCGATCGCGCGTTCGATGCCGTCGGCGTCGAGCATCGCGATCGTCTCGCCCTTGTCGTCCAGAACGCCTGGCGTGCCGCCCGCGATGACGAGGTCGCTGCCTCCGAGCGCAACCGCGATGCGGCAAGCCATGACGTCCGCGTTCACATTCAAAATCCCGCCGTTCGCGCCGGTTTCAACCCCGAGGCTGGCGACGACGGGCACGTAGCCGTTGACCAGCAGCAGTTCGATCAGCGACGCGTCGGCGTCGGCCGGATCGCCGACGTGGCCGAGATCGACGAGGGCGCCCGTGGTCGAGCGGTGCGTCTGTGCGCGCGTCGCGCGGCCCAAACCCGCGTCGACGCCAGTCAGGCCAACCGCGGTCACGCCCCTGGCGACGAGCGCCGCGACCAATTCCGTGTTCGACGCGCCGCCGAGCACTGAGACCACAACGTCGAGCGTCGAGGCGTCGGTGATGCGCAGGCCATCGACTTTTTTCGGCGCGATGCCGCGGCGATCGAGCTCGGCGTCGATCTTCCGGCCGCCGCCGTGGATCACCACCAGCGGCCGACGTGGCGCGAGCGCCGCCGCCACCGACGCGAATGCGGCGCGCTGTTCAGGCGTCTCGAGCAGCTCGCCGCCGAGCTTGAGCACGAGTGGACCGCTCACAGCAGACCCGTCCGCTCTTCGAAACCGCAGGCGACGTTGAAGTTCTGCAGCGCCTGTCCCGCCGCGCCCTTAATCAGATTGTCGAGGCAGGCGACGATGACGACCCGGCGCGAGCCCGGATCGACGCGCCAGCCGATGTCGCAGAAGTTCGTATAAGCGACGTGCTTGATCTCCGGCAGCGCGTCGCCGGTGAGCCGGACGAACGGCTCATCTTTGTACGCCGCGGTGAAGGCGTCAGCGATTTGCTCACCGGTGACGCCGGCCTTCACGTGCAGGTAGATCGTCTCGAGAATGCCGCGATCGAGCGGCACCAGGTGCGGCACGAACGTCACCGCCGCGCCCAGCTCCTGCTCCATTTCGGCGACGTGACGATGACCGAAGATGCCGTACGCCGATACCGAACCGTGATTCTCGGAAAAGTGCGTGCGATCGCTCGGCGCGCGGCCGGCGCCGGAAATGCCGGACTTCGCGTCGATGACCACGCCCGCCGACGCGTCGAGCAAGCCCGCCTTCGCGAGCGGCAGGAGCGCCAGCAGCGCCGCCGTCGGATAGCAGCCCGGATTGGCGACGAGCATCGCCTGGCGTACGTCGTTCTTGTAGTGCTCGGTCAGTCCGTACGCCGCGCCGTTCGGCAGCGTCTTCGTCGCCGGGTACCACCTGGTGCGGGCCGCAAGGTCGCGGATCCGAAACGCGCCGGACAGGTCGATGACGCGGACGTCGGCCTCGACGAGCGGGGGCGCCAGCTCGGCAGCCGCCGCTTCCGGAACCGCCAGAAAAACGACGTCGATGTCGCTGGCGAGCTTCTCCTTATTCAGTGGCTCGACCTGACCGTCCCAGATCCGGGCCAGGCGGGGAAGTGGCCGAGCCGCCGAGTCGGCCGACGAGGACATTGCCGCTTCGAGCCGAACCTGCGGATGCCGGGCCACCAGCGAGACCAGTTCCTGGCCCGCATAGCCCGTTGCCCCGACGATGCCGACCCTCATTTGCGGATACGTATTCATCAACCAAGATATATATACAATGACGGTTTCTTGACGTCAAGTAACGAATGGCTCGGTTCAGTACGGCCCTGACGTACCGAACTCGCGGTTTGCAGTTCTATGCAGCGACTGTATAATGCATACCGGACTGAATAGTTATGAAGTCTTGGAGGCAAACTCAGCTGCTCGAGGTCATCGATCGGGAGCCTGTCGCGTCGCAGGAGCTGCTACGACAGCGCCTGAAGGACCGGGGCATCGACGCCACGCAGGCCACTATCTCTCGTGATCTCAAGGAGTTAGGGCTGGTCAAGCGGGCCGGAGATGGGGCCTATGTCCGACCCGGGGCCGAGCGGAGCGCCAGTCCGGCGACCGTCGAGCATCTCAGGCGCTCGGTCACCACGTTGGTCCGCGGCATCGAGCGCGTCGACACGCTGCTCGTGGTTCGCACCGATCGCGGCCAGGCTCAGGGGCTGGCCGAGTGGATCGACCGGGCGCAGCTGCCGGAGGTCGCCGGGACAATCGGGGGCGACGACACCATTCTTCTCGTGTGCCGCGGCGGCGATGCGGCGGCCTCGCTCCAGACGCGGTTCTCCGCGATGGTGAAGGGACAGGGCTGATCAGCGAAGCGATGGAACGAATTCTTCTCGCGTATTCGGGCAGTCTGGAAACCTCGGTCGCGGTGCCGTGGCTGGTCGAGTCGATGCATGCGGATGTCGCGACACTGTCGCTGAACTTCGGCCAGGGCGCCGAGCTCGACGACGTTCGCGAGCGGGCGCTGGCGAGCGGCGCGACTCGCGCCCACGTGCTCGACACCCGGGAAGAGTTCGCGCGCGAGATGATCGTTCGCGCCGTCCAGGCCCGCGCGGTCGGCGAAGGCCGCGCGCCGTTGGCGTCGGCGTTGACGCGTCCGCTCCTCGCCAAGCATCTGGTCGCCATTGCGCGTCTCGAGGGCTCCGTGGCGATCGCGCACGGCGCGACCGGCGCCGACGCCGATCGCATCGAGCGCGCGATTCACGCGCTCGAGCCCGGGATGCGCGTCATTGCCGTGATGCGCGACTGGCCGGCGACGCGTGACGAGCTGATGGCCTACGCGCAGGCGCGCGGGATCCCGGCGCCGGTGTCCACCGATCCGTCAGTGACCGCCGACCTCAATCTCTGGGGCCGGACGATTCGCGGCGGCCCGCTCGATCAGACCTGGCACGAAGCGCCGGAGACCGCCTACACGCTGACCAAGTCTCCCGATGAAGCACCGGAGAGCCCGGCGTTCGTCGAGATCGAGATCGAGGATGGCATTCCGGTCAAGATCAACGGCGTGTCGTTGTCGCTGGTTGAACTGATCACCAGTCTCGAGACGATCGCCGGCGCGCATGGCGTCGGCCGCGGCGACGTCATCGAGGAAGATCGCGACGGGCTGCGCACGCGCGTCATCTACGAGGCGCCGGCCGCGACCGTGCTGCACACCGCGCATGCCGCGCTGCAGGCGCTGGTGACGCCGCGGCATCTCGCGCGGTTGATCGACACGCTGGGCGCCGCTTATGCGGAGCTGATCAACAACGGCGCGTGGTATTCGCTGACCCGCGACGCGATCGACGCGTTCGTGGCCGCCGTCCAGGCACGCGTCGCCGGCGTCGTCCGCGTCAAGCTGTACAAGGGAGAATGCCGGGTCGTGGGCCGGCGGTCCCCCTTTTCAGAAGCCGAGGGCCCACGACCATCGGCGATGGGCGATCGGGTGATCGGGTGAAGTGTCGATGACTGAGACCAAGGCCCTTTGGAGCGGGCGCTTTGCCACCGATCCTGACAAAGAAGTCTTCGACTACGGCAAGTCATTGCCCGTCGACAAGCGTCTGGTCGCCGACGACATTACCGGCAGCCAGGCGTGGGCCGAGGCGCTCGGCGCCGCCGGCGTGCTCGGTGCGGCCGACGTGCGCGCGATCGTCGACGGTCTCGAGGCGATTCGCCGCGACGTCGACGCCGATCCCTCGCGCCTCGATCGCGCCGCCGATGAAGATGTCCATTCGTACGTCGAACGCGAGCTGATCGAACGCATCGGCGAGGCTGGCAAGCGGCTGCATACCGGCCGCTCTCGCAACGAACAGGTGTCGGTTGATTTCCGGCTCTACCTGCGGCGGCGGGTGCCCGTCATGCAGACGGCGCTGTTGACGCTGATCGACGCGCTCGCCCACCAGGCGTCGCTCGCCGGCACCGCCACGATGCCGTCGTACACGCACATGCGCCGCGCGCAACCCGTGCTCGTGGCGCACGCCTGGCTCGCGCACGCCGCCGTGCTCCGCCGCGACGTCGAGCGGTTCGATTACGCTCGCGACGAGGCGGACATCATGCCGCTCGGCTCCGGCGCCATCGCCGGCACCGCCTACGCGATCGACGTCAGCGCGCTGGCGCGGCGCCTCGGCTTCACACGCGTCAGCCGCAACAGCATCGATACCTCCAGCGACCGCGACTTCGTCGCGACTTTTCTCTACGCCTGCTCGATGGCGATGGTGCACCTGAGCCGGCTCGCCGAGGACGTGATCCTCTGGTCGGGCGAAGAGTTCGGCTTCTTCGAGATCGATGACAGCGTCGCCACCGGCTCGAGCCTGATGCCGCAAAAGAAGAACCCCGATCCGCTCGAGCTCGTCCGCGGCAAGGCCGGCAAGGCGATTGGCCTGCTCACCGGCTGGCTGACGACGATGAAGGGCCTGCCGCTCGGCTACAACAAGGACTTGCAGGAAGACAAAGCGGTCGCGTTCGAGGCCGAAGACATGGTGATCGGCTGCGCCCGTACCTCGGCGACAGTGGTGCGCACGCTGGCCTTGAAGCCGGATGCCGCGCGTGCCGCCGCGTCGGGACTGCTGCTGGCGACCGAAGTGGCCGACTATCTCGTCGGCCGCGGCATTCCATTCCGCACCGCCCACGAGGTCACCGGACGAATCGTCCGCGACCTTCACGCCGGCGGACGCGACTTCTCGTCGCTGTCGCTCGACGACTGGCGCGGCTACGACGCGGCGTTCGAGGAAAAGATCTTCCGCGCGATCACGCCGGAGGCCGCGGTCGCCGCGCGCCTGACGCCGCAGTCGACCAATCCCGACGCGGTCTCGAAGGCGCTCGCCGAACTGCGCGCGTGGCTGGACCAGGCCAAGAGCGGATCGCCGTGAAAGCTGTCTTGGGTCTTCGGTCTTGCGTCGTGTGGTACCTCAAGACCCAGGACTGAAGACCCAAGACGGGCTTCATAATCCGCTCTTTCGACAAGTAGACTGCTAGACACGATGTCCGCGAGACGTTTGACTTGCGCTCTTCTCCTGCTTGCGGCTGTCTCAGCCTGCAGCAAGGAATCACCGACAGAGCCCGACAACAACACCATCGCCTACACCGCGATTGGCGCCAGCGATGCCAACGGCGTCGGTAGCAGCGCCCCGTGCCTCGGCTCGTGCACGACCGGCCAGGGTTACGTGCCGCAGTTGACACGCCGGATGGAGCAGGGCGGCCGGACAGTGACGTTGAGCAACCTCGGGATCCCGACCGCGCTGTTGAGTCCAGAGTTTCAGCAACTCTCCAATGCCGTCGGGCGCGAGGCGCTCGGCAACTTCCTCGACGGCGAAGTGCCGCGAGTGCCGTCGTCGACGACGCTGCTGACGGTGTTTGCCGGCGCCAACGACGCGAATGTGGTCGGCATGGCGATTCGCGCCGGGCTGGCCGGCGCCGATGTGAGCGGCTACATCGCCGCGCGCGTCCAGGCCTTTGCGCGGGATTTACGCGCGTTGCTCACCGGCGTTCGCGGCCGCGCCCCCGGCACGCGCATCGTCTTTCTGAATCTGCCGAACCTGGCCGGCATGCCGTACGCCGCCGGACTATCGCTGGACGAAAAGCGCTTGTTGCAGCAGATCGCGGTCGCGTTTTCCGCGCAGGTCAATACGCTCGTCGCCGACGGCGTCCTCGTGGCCGACGTGATGTGCGACAGCCGATCGCTCCAGAGCGGCATTTTCTCGAGCGACGGGTTTCATCCCAATGACACCGGCTACGCGTTTCTTGCCGACCTGCTGTACGGTCCGGCGACCACCGGCTCGGCGCCGGCGCCGGCGGCGTCGTGTTCGGCGATGACGTTGTTCTGAGATGACCGCCGACGAATTGGCCCGCGCCATTGCCGGCGGCCAGCCGCCGGTAGTCCTCGACGTGCGGACGCCGGCGGAATTCGCCGCGGGCCACGTGCCAGGCGCCGTCAACATCCCGTTCAACCAGATCGGTCCGCGCGCCGGCGAAATTCCCGCTGCGCATGACGCGGTTGTGGTCGTCTACTGCGGCCACGGGCCGCGCGCGTGGTTGGCCGCGCGTGCGCTGCGGGCGCGCGGCTTCAGCAAGGTGCAGTTGCTGAAGGGCCACTGGGCTGGCTGGCGGAAAAATGGACCGGGTCGCTTTTTACGCAAACCGTAAAAAGCGACCCGGTCCCTTTTGTGATCTCGTCACACCGGTCGTCACAGAAAGGCGGCGATCCGAGTTGTCCCTATAATCTGGACAGTCACCTCAGAAGGGGGTTGTCCATGCCACGCCATTTCCGCCGGTTCGGGCTCGCGCTGATCGCTGCGCTTGCCGGGGCCGCGACGCTCGCCGCGCAGTCGGCGCCGCGGGTCACGTTCACTGACACGAAGATGAAGAACGGCCTGCGCGTGATCATTTCCGAGGATCACAGCGCGCCGGTGTTCTCGATTGCCGTCACCTACAACGCCGGCTCTCGCGACGAACGCAAAGGCCGCACCGGTTTCGCGCATCTCTTCGAACACATGATGTTCAAGGGCTCCGAACAGGTCGGTCCGGGCGAGCACTTCATGCTCGTCTTCAACAACGGCGGCAACATGAACGGCACGACCAACAAGGACCGCACGCTCTACTTCGAGACGCTGCCCGCCAATCAGCTTGACCTCGGATTGTTCCTCGAAGCCGATCGGATGTGGTCGCTCGAGATCACGGCGGAGAATCTCGACAATCAGCGCAACGCAGTCCAGGAAGAGCGGCGCCTCGGCGTCGACAACCAGCCGTACGGCAGGACGTTCGAAGCCGTGGATGCGCTGGCTTACGAAAACTTCGCCTACGAGCATTCAGTGATCGGATCGATGGACGACCTGACGGCCGCCACCGTCGACGACGTCAAGCAGTTCTTCCGGACCTACTACGCGCCGAACAACGCGATCCTGTCGGTCGTCGGCGACGTCAACACCAAGGACGTGCTGGCGAAGGTCTCGAAGTACTTCGACCGGATTCCAGCGCAGCCCGCGCCGGCGGTGGTGGACATGACCGAACCGGCGCAGACCGCGGAGCGGCGGCAGACCCTCGAGGATCCGCTGGCGCGGCTGCCGCGCATCGACATGGCCTGGCATACGCCCGGATCGTTCGCGCCAGACGACGATGCGCTGACCGTGCTGGCGACGGTGCTGTCCAGCGGCCGCAGTTCGCGCTTCTACGAGGCCATCGTCCGGCAGGCGCAGTTGAGCTCGGGCGTCAGCGCGTTCAGCGCCGGCACCCGCGGGCCCGGGTTGTTTCAGGTCATCGCCACGGCGCTGCCAGGCAAGACAATCGCGGACCTTGAAAAGGCGATCGACGCCGAAATCGAGAAGGTCAAGACCGGTCCGATTCAGGATTGGGAAATCACCAAAGCCCGAAACAGCCAGAAGCGTGCGTTCGTCGGCGGCCTCGGCAGCTCGCTGCAGAAGGCCGTCAACCTTGGTCAGTACGCGCTGTTCGCCAACGATCCGAATCTGATCAACACCTACATCGATCGCATCAACAAGGTCACGGCCGCCGATGTTCAGCGTGTCGCGAAGCAGTATTTCGTGAACACGAATCGGACCGTCGTGATCACAAATCCCAAAGCGGCCGCCGGCCAGGAAGGTGTGCGATGAACGCCCGCAAATCCGCCATCGTTGTCGTCGCCTCGCTGGCGGCGAGCACCATGCTGATCGCCGCGACACCCGCCGGAGAGCAGGGCGGCGCGCCACCGCAGTCGAGTAAGGCCGTGGTGATGAAAGGACGCGCGCCGGTGTCGACCGAGATGCTGCACATCAAGCTGCCGCGCCCGGTCGAGACCGACCTGCCGAACGGCCTGCACCTGATGGTGCTCGAAGATCGCCGGGCGCCGCAGGTGTCGTTCCAGATCATCATCCCCGGCGCCGGCGGCTACTTCGATCCGGCGGAGATGCCGGGCGTGTCGTCGATGACCGCGGCGATGATGCGCGAAGGCACGACCTCGAAGACGACGCAGCAGATCGCTGAGATGCTCGAGACGATGGCGGCCAACGTCAACGTCGGCGGCAGCCTGTCGGGAGTCACCGCGACGATCAGCGGATCGAGTCTGACCGAGAACTTCGACGCGACGTTCGGTCTGGCCGCCGACATCCTGCTGAATCCGACCTTCCCGAAGGACGAGTTCGATCGCTACAAGAGCCGCACCGCGGCCGGGTTGGTCCAGCAGCGATCGAATCCGTCGTTCCTGGCCAACGAGATGTTCGCGCGCATGGTCTACGGCGCCCATCCCGCGGCTCGCGTGGCTATGAACGCCGACGTGCTCAAGGCCGCCACCACCGAGACGCTCGCGGCGTTCCACAAGTCGCACTATGTGCCCGACCACGCCCTGCTCGCGATTGCCGGCGACATCTCGATGGCCGACGCGAGGAAGCTGGCCGACGCCAAGCTCGCGGCGTGGAAGAAGGCAGGCACGCCGGCGCCGACGGTTCAGGATCCGCCGGCGATTGGACCGGCGCGCGTGTCATTGATCGCCCGGCCCAACTCGGTGCAGACCAGCCTCTGGGTCGGGACGCAGGGGATCTCCCGTACCAGCCCGGACTTCGACATCGTGACGGTGATGGACAAGGTGATCGGCGGCGGGCCGACCGGACGTTTGTTCGTGCACCTGCGCGAGGAGAAGGGCTACACCTACGGCGCCTACAGCCAGATGTCCACCGGTCAGTATCGCGGCAGTTGGCTGGCGTCGACCGACGTGCGAACCGAGGTCACTGAGCCAGCGCTGAAGGATCTGATGGCTGAGATCGCGCGGATGCGCGACGAGCCGGTGCCGACGAAGGAATTCGAGGATGCAAAGCGTTCGCTGGTCGCCTCGTTCGCGCTGTCGCTCGAATCGCCGACGGCGGTACTGAGCAACCACGTCTCGCGCTGGCTTTACAAGCTGCCAGTGGACTACTGGGACAAGCTGCCGGAGCGGATCAGCGCGGTGACCGTCGCGCAAGTCGAGGCGGCGGCGAAGAAGTATCTCGAGCCGACGCGACTGCAGATCGTCGCGGTCGGCGACGAGGCGAAGGTCGGACCCGTCCTGAAGCAGTTCGGGACGGTGGACGTCTACGATACGAATGGAGTCAAAAAATAGCACTCCGTGCGCCAATGCGCCAATGCGCCTTTGCGCCGGTGCGCCCGTGCGGGTTTTTGTGGACCGTGCGAGCGCATCGGCGCAGTGACGCACGGGCGCATCGGCGCATGGAACTACCGCCGTAAGGCGCGCAAGGGATCGATCCGCGCGGCCCGTATCGCCGGGCCGGCGCAGGCGGCGATCGATACGAGGATCAGCGCCGCGGCGACGGTCGCGAACGTGATCGGGTCGCGGCTGGTCACGCCGTACAGGAACGTCGTCAGGTATTTACCCAGCATCCACGCCGCCGTGAGGCCGACCACGACACCGGCAACGGCCATCAGCGCACCTTGCGCGACAACCAGCTTCACGATCTGCGCCGGCCGCGCGCCCAGCGCAGCCCGGACGCCGATCTCGCGATGCCGCAGCGAGACCATGTACGACAGCACGCCGAACAGTCCGACGCCGGTAATCACTACCGCAAAGATCGCGAACGTCGCGAGCACGGCGCTGTACAAGCGCGGCTGCGCGAGCGAGTCGAGCACCCGCTGATCCATCGTCGAGACGCCCTCGACGACGGCGTTGCGGTCAACGTCGCGGACGATGCTTCGCAGGATCGGCGCGAACGCGGCTGGATCGCCCGACGTGCGCACAACCAGCGCCGGACCGCCGCCGAAGCCGCGCTTCCGTTGGCGGTATGACACGTAGACTTCCGGCCGCGGAGGATCGGTCACGGATCGCATCACGACGTCGTCGATCACGCCGACGATCTTCCAGGGTCGAGCCAATTCCTCGTTCTCATTGTCGTCGCCGAGCGGCAGTTCGACGCCCAGGACCTGTCCAGGCAGATACGCGCGGATGAATGCGCGATTGACGATCGCGGCGCGCTCCGACGTCGCCGTATCAATCCCGGCAAGCGCGCGGCCCTGGACGATTCGAAGCCCGAGGGCGTCGAAGTAGTCCGGGCTGACGACGTAGCTGCCGGCCTGGACGTTGATCGGCTCACCGCCAGGCGGCGTCAGACGAAAACCCGACATGCTGTAGGTGTTGGACAGCGGGATCGCGCTGGCCGCCGAAGCGGTCTGCACGCCAGGTGACTGCCTGATGCGGGCGAGCACCTGATCGACGACTTCGGTACGGCGTGCATCGGGAAACGCATGCGTCGGCAGTGATAGAGACGCGGTCAGGACGTTGCGGGGGTCGTAGCCGCGATCAACGCTGATGAGCGCGAGAAAACTGCGGCCCAGCAGCCCGGCTCCGACCAGCAGAATGGCTGCCACGGCGACCTGTCCGGCCATGATCATCGCGCGGGTGCGGGCGACGCCATGGCGAACGCGTCCGCCGACCGGCGCGAGGCTGTCTTCGTTGAGCACCTGGACCAGCCCGACGCGTCGCGTTTGCAGCATCGGCAGCACGCCGACGAGAATCGCCGCGAGCATCGATGCGCCGACGGCGAACACAGCGATCGGCCACGAGATCGCGATGTCGGCCGCGCGTGGGAACGTCGCGGGCAACAGCGTCGGCAGGACGCGGTGCGCGAGCCACGTCAACACGAGGCCAACGCCGCCGCCCGCCGCTCCTAACACCAGGTTCTCGACGAGCAGTTGCCGCGCGAGCCTGCGAGTGTCGGCGCCGAGCGCGGCACGGAGTGCCACTTCCCGCCGGCGGGCGGACACGCGCGCGAGCTGCAAGCTGGCTACGTTCGCGATGCCGATCAGGAACAGGAGGCCGACCGCGGCCATCATGACGATCAGCGCGGGACGGACGTCGGCGGTCATCAACGTCAGCCACGGTGTCACCCGAATCTCCGCTGGTTGATTCGTGCCGAAGGTCGCCACTGCGGCCATGCCTTGATCCGGCGCCGTCCGCGCGCGAGCGGTGCCTTCGGCGGCGGCCTGCTCCGGCGTCGCGCCCGCTTTCAGGCGGCCGAGCGCACCGAAAAGGCTCATCGCGCGCGAATCCGGATTGCGCGGATCGAGCACTGGCGGAACGTAGTACGGCGTCCACAGCCGCGTGTCGCGATCCGGGAAGACGAACGACGATGGCATCACGCCGACGATGTTGTAGGGGCGGCCGTCGAGCGTGATCGATCGG
>DASUGM010000189.1:0-8217 GCA_036274055.1 Vicinamibacterales bacterium
CCGATGATTTTCGGGGCCTCCCGCACCTCGTTGTGCTCACGGACGCTGACGAGCGGCTTGCGAATCTCGTAGTGCGCGAGCAGCTTCGAGGTCCGCCGGGTGTCTTCGGCGGCAATCAGATCGACTTCCCGCAGCGTCCGCAGCGCGCGGAACGTCAGGTCTTCGAGGTTGCCGATTGGGGTCGCCACCACATAGAGCGCGCCGGCCATGGTGAAGGGATTATCTATAATGACAAGTTCGGGATCGAACCATGCCGCTGTATGAGTACGAATGCGATGCCTGCGGAGAGCGCTACGAGCTGATCCGCAAGTTCTCAGATCCGCCGCTCGAGGTCTGTCCGAAGTGCGGCCAAGGTCCGGTGCGGAAGCTCGTCTCGTCCCCCGCGTTTCATCTCAAGGGCTCCGGTTGGTACAAAACCGACTACGCGGCCAAATCCTCGGACACCGACAAGCCCTCGAAGTCGTCGTCCGAGAGCGGCGACAAGCCCGGTGCCAAGACCGAAAGCGCGCCCGAAAAAAAGACGTCCGACTCGTCCGACAAGGCGTCAACCCCCGACAAGCCCGCCGCGGACAAACCCGCCTCTACTTCAACGAGTCCAGGTAAGCCCGAAAAGGCTTAGCGAGATCGGGCCGTTTCAGCGCGAAGTAGACGACGGCCTTCAGGAAGCCGAGCTTGTTGCCGGTGTCATGGCGGACGCCGTCGATTTCGCAGGCGTAGATCGGGCGCGTCTTCAGCAGCCGCTTCATGCCATTGGTGAGCTGAATCTCGCCGGTCTTCACACTCCGGGCTTCGGCCTGCAGTGATTCGAAGATGTCAGGCGTCAGGATGTAGCGGCCGATGATCGCGAGATCCGACGGCGCCTGGTCGGCTGGCGGTTTCTCGACCATGTCTTTGATCCGATAGACGCCCTGGCGGATTGGCTCGGCGTCGATGACGCCGTAGCCGGAAATCTGATCTTTCGGAATCCGTTCGACGAGCAGCACCGGGCCATCCAGGGTGTTGAACACGTCGATCATCTGCGTCAGCGCCGACGGCGTCGCGTCGATCACGTCGTCGGCGAGGATCACCGCGAACGGCTCGTCGCCGACCAGCGGCTGCGCGCACAGCACCGCATGGCCGAGGCCGAGCGGCTCGCCTTGCCGGACGTAAGACACGCTGCGGACCAGGCGCGAGATGGCGCGGATCTCTTCAGCGAAATTCTTTTTGCCGCGCGACTCGAGGAAGCTCTCGAGCTCGATGTTGACGTCGAAATGATCTTCAATCGCGTTCTTGCCGCGCCCGGTGACGAGAATGATGTCCTCGACGCCCGCGGCCGCGGCCTCTTCGACGCCGTATTGGATGATCGGCTTGTCGACCAGCGGCAGCATTTCCTTCGGCTGCGCCTTCGTCGCCGGGAGAAACCGAGTGCCGAGGCCTGCCGCCGGGAAGACGGCTTTTCTGACGCTCATGGCAAGAGACTATCGCGGTAATCGACCGATTGACGAATCGCCTGTCACAAGAGCCTTCAACATGGAGGACATGGAGGAAACCCACTCCTTTGGAAAACACTTGCGAGATGCGCCCTGACAGAAGAACAGTCTCGATGAAGCGCATGGAGAGCCTAATCGCTCAGCAGGGGGAGCTCTTCATTCCCTCCATCCGAACCGGAGTCCTTTTCTCATCGCGCATCTCGCAAGGGTTTCCAAAGGAATGGGTTTCCTCCATGTCCTCCATGTTGAAGGCTCTTGTGACAGGGTCTTTGCTCAGCTCATCCGCCCATGAGCTAGAGTGATGAGATGTTCGATCCCGCCCTTTTGCGAGATCAGATGTCCTTTATCGAGGCGCGGCTGCGCGCGCGCGGTCTTGATCCGTCAAAAGAGCTGGCCGAGCTGGCGACCGCCGAGGCCGAGCGTCGCCGGCTGATTCCGCTGGTCGAGAATCTCAAGCGCGACCAGAACACCGCCGGCGAAGCAGTGGCGCGCGCGAAGAAGGCCGGCGAGGATCCGAGCGCGGTGTTTGCCGCGAACAAGGCGCGGGCCGCCGAGATCCGCGAGCACGAAGCGCGGTTGGCGGTCGTCGAGCATCGCCGCGACGCGCTGCTGCTGACGCTGCCGAATCTGCCGCACGAAAGCGTGCCGGAAGGAAAGTCCGCGGCCGACAACCCCGAGGTGCGTCGCTGGGGTACGCCGCGCACTTTTGATTTCGAGCCCAGGCCGCATTGGGAGCTTGGGCCGGCGCTCGGCATCCTGGACTTCGAGCGCGCGACGCGGATGTCCGGCGCGCGCTTCTCGGTGCTCTCCGGCATGGGCGCGCGACTCGCGCGCGCGCTGATCAACTTCATGCTCGACCTGCACACCCGGTCGCACGGCTACCGTGAGGTCGAGCCGCCGTTTCTCGTCAACACCGCGGCGCTTACCGGCACCGGCAATCTCCCGAAATTCGAGCAGGATCTGTTCAAGATCAGCGGCGACTGGGATCTCTATCTGATTCCGACCGCCGAAGTGCCGCTGACCAACCTCCATCGCGAGGAAATCCTCGACGGCCGCCAGCTGCCGTTGAAGTACACGGCCTACACGCCGTGTTTTCGCAGCGAGGCGGGCTCCTACGGCGCCGACGTGCGCGGGCTGATCCGCCAGCATCAGTTCGATAAGGTCGAGCTGGTCAAGTTCACGACCCCCGAGACTTCGCACGACGAGCTCGAGAAACTCACCCGCGACGCCGAGACCGTGCTCGAGCAGCTCGAGTTGCCCTATCGCCGCGTGCTGCTCTGCACCGGCGACATGGGCTTCGCTGCCGCCAAGACCTACGACATCGAAGTCTGGCTGCCGAGCCAGAAAACGTATCGCGAGATTTCGTCGTGCAGCAACACCGAGGCGTTCCAGGCGCGGCGGGCGCAGATCAAATTCCGGCCCGACGGCGCCGGCAAGGCGCAGTTCGCCCACACCCTGAACGGTTCGGGCCTGGCCGTCGGCCGGACGCTGATCGCGATCCTCGAGAATAACCAGCAGCAGGACGGCACCGTCGTCGTCCCGCCGGCGCTGCGTGCCTACGTCGGCGCCGACACGATCACGCCCGGCGCCTGAGTCGCGCCATTCGGCGGCGCATTCCCGGCGTAGATCAAGAGCCTCTAACCTTGGAGGACATGGAGCAGAGCGGGTTCTCTTTCTTGGGAAGCGCCGCGAGATGCGCAACTCGTGATGCTCTTCCCAAGAGTGAGAACCCGCTCTGCTCCATGTCCTCCAAGGTTAAAGGCTCTTGTGACACGCGATCGACATTCGGCCCACTGTCTTGTCAAATCGTTGTTTTTGCCGCACACTAAACACATGAAACGCACAAATCTGGTGCTTGACGCGTCAGTGCTGGAGGAGGCGCAACTGCTGGCCGGAGAGCGCACCTACTCGGCGACGGTGCAGCGGGCGCTCGACGAGTTCGTGCGCCGGGCCAAGGCACGCCAGATTCTCGACCTCGCTGGATCGGGCGGTTGGCGCGGCGACCTGGCGATGATGCGCGAACGGGCGCCCGCGTACTCGACGTCGGAGACCAAGTCACGAAAGCCGCGCCGTGGTCCTCGTTGATACGTCGGTCTGGATCGAAGTCTTCCGCAAGCCCGCCCGCGTGCGGCTCGAAGCTGTCGTCGATTTCGACGACGTGGTGACGTGCCTGCCGGTGGTGCAGGAAGTCCTCCAGGGCTTCGATCAGGAGGCCGACTTTCGCCGTGCCCGCGAGGCGATGCGGTCGTTGCCGACGGTCGAATCGCCGCTCGGGCCCGACGTCGTCACCGAGGCCATCGATCTCTATCGCCGCGCGCGCCGTGCCGGCATCACCGTGCGCTCGAGCGTCGACTGCCTGATTGCCGCCTGCGCGCTCCGCCACGACCTCGCGGTGCTGCACGTCGATCGCGATTTCACGAATCTGGCGAAAGTGTCGCAGCTGGAAGCGCGGGACCTGAACAAGCGATAATCAAGGGCGATCGGCGATCGGGCCATGGCAGAGCATGGGCGATCGCGCGATCGGGTCAAGGCGTCCGGTGTGGGCTGCGCTGAGATAGGCTAGCAGGAACTCGCCGAGCAGAAAGCGATGGCTCGATCATCCGATCGCGCGATCGCCGATGCGCGGCGTGCAGGCACGCCGCGCGGAGGGATGGCCGAGTGGTTTAAGGCGGCGGTCTTGAAAACCGCTGTTACGGGACACCGTACCGGGGGTTCGAATCCCTCTCCCTCCGATTACCCTTCGTTCAGTGCGGCAGCGAACTGCACAAAATTCTGGGGGTTCAGGGCGATTCCTGAACGTCGATGCTGGCAAGAATCTGCGCAGGACTCGGCGCGCTTTGCTCGATTGTTGGCCTCACACTGCCAGTGTTGCCAGCGTGGATGTGGACGTATTTCGAACGCCACCCGAAGGCGTTGCTGCCAGTCGCGATGCCCTTCGGAGTGTTGCTGATTTACTCGCAGATGGCGTTTCAGACGGGCGAACCAAAACGGCCAGTATTCGATCCGACAGTGCGTCGAGTCCGACTGGCGCGGGTTGTCATTGGGCTCTCGATCCTGGCGGTTGTCGCCGTCGCTATCTACGCCTGGTCAGTTGGCGATGTTGAGCGACGCCAATCGTCCGCGCTCTCCTTCGCCATGGTCGGCAGCCTCATGACCTTCGCCTCACTCATGATTGTTGCCCACTGGACGCTTGGACACAGCCCACTGTGGCCAGACTGGATGCTTCGGTTTACCGCCGTATCAGGATGGCCCGGGCAGAGTTCCCGCGCGAAGTCGAAGGGGCCAAAGTCGACATGATGCGGCCTGAGTGAAAGTGTCGGCTGCAGCGCAAAATCTCCTGGTTTTCTCGGCCTTCTCCCTGTGAATCTGCTCTGGGATCAAGTGACTCATTTCCTCGACCGCGCCAGAAACGCATCGAGATGCGCCTGCTGCGCCGCGGTCGCATCCGGCCGGACTTCCAGCGTCCACGCCTTTGCGGGATCCTCCGTCGCCGCGGCGAAGCGCAAGCCGAACCAGTCGAGCATCTCGGTGTAGTCGAGCTCGTTCGTGGTGGCAATGAGCGAGCGCAAGTAGTCCTTCATGTCGACGCCGGCGGCATCTGACATTGTTTGCGCGAAGTCTTCGGCGGTGTAGCCGCGCGCGCCGGACCAGCGCTCGTATTCCAAACGCATGACGTCGTCCATGCTCTTCCTGCCGTTGGTGAGCCGACGAATGCGGGCGTCGAGCAGCAGGCCGACGACCGGACCTTTGACGTAGTAGTCCACCTTCTTGTCCGGCGGCAGACGCTCGAACATCTGCGACGACGATTGCTCGAGTGTCTGCACGAGCCGGCCGGGTTGCTTCAGCTGCAGATCGACGATGTGTTTCGAGGTCAGCGCCAGGTAGTCGGCGCGCGAACCGACGCCCGAGCGCGCCGCGAGCAAGTCGCCGAAGTACGACGTCAGCCCTTCCGCGACCCACAGGCCCGTCGTCACCGGCGCGTTCTCGTAGTCGAACGGCCCGAGTTCCACCGGGCGCAGCCGCTTGACGTTCATCGCGTGGAAATATTCGTGGCTGAGGAACGCCGCGTTGCGGAAGCGCGCCTCCGGCGTCATCGGCTCGCGGCCGCTGGTCGTGATCGCGACCGAGTTCAAGTGCTCGACGCCGGATCCGCCGCCGCCGACGATGTTGAGGAAGACGTATTTCTTGAACGGCAGCGATCCCCAGAAGCGAACGTGCTCTTCGATCAACGGTGTGATCGCCGCCACGACCTTCGCGCCGTCCCACTCGGCCTGGCCCAGATACGTCCAGTAGTGCTTCGCGCCGCCGACGGTGAACTCGGTCGTCGACATCACCGCGCCGGCCAGGATCGGCGAGTCGGCGAGGATGTCGTAGTCGGGCGCGACGAAATGATTCGGCCGACGATCGAGCGCGGCATCGAGTGAGGTCGTCGCCGGCTGCCAGCCGGAGGGCAATTCGAGCGTGACTTCGGCAGGGCGGCGGACGTTTTCGACGAGCGTGATGTACGTGGACGGCCCGATGATCACCGCCGACGTCTCGGTGACGCCGTTCGACAAGTTGCTGCCGCGCGGCGCCGCCAGCGTGTACGAGACGACGATCGACGGCCGGCCGCCGGTCTGCACCATCCACCGGCTCGCTTTCGGCTTGGTGACCTCGAGAACGCTGCCGTCCGGCGCCTTGGCGCTGAACGCGCTGACGCGATCGGCGTAGTTCTGGATGCCGTAGAACCCGGGCGACCAGATCGCCATCATCAGCTCGACCGTCTCGCGCTTCTCGGTCGGCACGACGATCTCGACGTCGAAGGTCTTCGCCGCCGGCTGCGGAAATCGAATCGTGTACTGCAGCGGCGCCAGCGGCGCGTTCGCCTGCGCGACCAGCCCGGTGGACGCGCCAGCGAGCAACGCGACGAGGGCGACGATCGAGGTGAACGCAGCATGTCGTTTCGAGGTCATCGGGAACTCCAGGAAGATGGCCGGCGCAACACTCTAACCCGGAGCCCGTGCGCCATGCGACGGTGCGCCAGTGCGACGTGCCCGCGCCCCATACGCTGCTGGGTTAAGCTCCGGCCATGCCCAAACCATTCATCGCCGCGATGCTCGTCGCGTTCGGCCTGACGGTCGTCGCGCAGCAACCGCAGCCCGGCAGCGCCGCGCTCGAGGGCGTGATCGACGCGATGCTGACCCGGCCGGCCGGCGCCGGGCGTGGCGCCGCCGCGTCTCGTACCGACAACGAAGCGCTGCTGGCGCGCCTCAAGGCGATCGATCCCTCGACGCTGTCGTTTGACGAGCAGATCGATCGTCGCTTCGCGGAGACGATTCTGATCGGTCGCCTGGTCACCGCCCCGGCCGGCCAGCCGATGGGCGAGGCGGCCTACACGCGCATGCTGCGCGAGCAGCATCTGCTGCCCTACGACGCCGCCGGTCTCTGGACCTTCGCGCGCGCGCAGTTCGACGCGACGGTGCGCGACCTCGACGCCCTCGCGCGCACCATCGATCCCAAGAAAACCTGGCGGCAGATCGCCGATGAAGTCAAAGCCGATCATCCCGAACCGATGAAGATGATCGAGGCGCATCAGGAGATCGTCGACAAGGCCCGGGCGCACATCGTGGCGAAAGATCTGATGTCGTTGCCGTGGCCGGAGACCTGCACGGTGGTGCGCCGCGTGCCGACCGCCGGCAACAACCCGTACTACGGCAGCTTTTCCGGCGCGACGTCGCGGCCGCCCGCGGCTGACGGCACGCTGCGCGGCGAATGGCAGATCAACCCGTTCGATCCGTCATGGGACGCCGACAAACAGCGCGACTACCTGATCGAACACGACTGGGGCGTGATCTACGTCACCGCGCCGCACGAAACCTACGGCGGCCATCACGTGCAGATCATGTATCAGATGCACAACCCGCGCCGGCTGCGGCAGCGGCAGAGCACCTCGATGTTCTCGGAAGGCTGGGGACTCTACAACGAGCAGTTGTTTCAGGAGACCGGGTTCTTTCCTTCCGAAACACTCCACGTCCGGCAGCTGCAGCTGCGCCTGTGGCGGAACGCGCGCGTCATCTACGACGTCGGGATGCAAACCGGTCGGATGACGCGTGACGAGGCGATCGCGTTGATGACCGATCGCGTCGGCTTCCTGCGCTGGGCCGCGGAAGCCGAGGTCGACTCGGCGATCGCCAGGCCCGGCTACTTCATCGGCTACTTCATGGGGATGTCGGAGATCCTGAAGATGCGCGATGAAGTGCGGAAGTTGCGCGGCGCCGCATTCACACTGAAGGACTTCCACGATCGGCTGCTCAAGATTGGCAGCATGCCGCCGGCGCTGGTGCGCGAGGCGCTGCTGCACGAGCTCAAGACTGCGCCGTCACCACGATGATCAAGTCCTGAACCTGGATGCCCTCAGCGGCCCATCGGCCCGGGTACCACTTCAGGATCTCGAGACGATTGGCCGCCAGACTTGCCCGCACGCGATCTTCATCGTGCGCCACGGCCCACGACGGGCGGTCGGCATCGTTGACCATCGCGTCGCCGATCGGCTTGGTGAACTGAAAAGCGCTGCGACCGGCCGCGATGTGGCCGCGGGTGGTCTCATTCAGCAGATAGAACGACGCCGCGGCGCGTCCGCCGGGCGCGAGCACCCGCGCCAGTTCGCGAAGGTAGTTGTCGAGATCGGGCGTCAACAAGTGCGTGAACACGGACGCCACGATAGCCACATCGAATGAACCATCCGGGAATGGAAACCGATACCGAGACG
>DASUGM010000190.1:0-6589 GCA_036274055.1 Vicinamibacterales bacterium
TACCTCGCCGAAGATACGCGCCTCGGCCGCGCCGTTGCGCTCAAAGCGCTGGCGCCGAGCTTCACCGGGGATCAGACGCGGCGCGAGCGGTTGCGCCGCGAAGCCCGGGCCGCGGCCGCGTTGCACCACAGCGGCATCGCCACCGTGTTCGCGCTGGAAGAGATCGGCGATCAGCTCTACATCGCCGGCGAGTACGTGCCGGGCGTGACGCTGCGCGACGAGATCGCGCGCGGGCCGCTGCCGTTGCGGCGCGCGCTCGAGACGGCGCGCGCGATTGCGGCGGCCGTCGCGGTGGCGCACGAACGCGGCGTGATCCATCGCGACCTCAAGCCGGAAAACGTGATTCGGACGCCGTCGGGCGAGCTGAAGATTCTCGACTTCGGTCTCGCCCGGCTCGAAGAACCGGCGGCGATGCTGCAATTGACCGCCGACGGCATGGCGCTCGGGACACCGGCCTACATGTCGCCCGAGCAGATACGCGGCATTCACATCGACGCGCGTTCCGATGTCTTTGCGCTCGGCGTGATGCTCTACGAGTTCATCACCGGCGTGAACCCGTTCAAAGGCGCCGATCCGGCCTCGACGATCGCGCACGTGCTCGAAGCCGACCCGGCGCCGCTCGCCACGGCCGTCGTCAGCGGCCTGACGCCCGCCGTCACCGCCGCGCTCGAGCGCACCGTCCAGACCGCGCTGCAGAAATCGCCCGACTTGCGGTATCCGACGTCGCGAGCGTTGATCGCCGCGCTCGACGACGCCCTCGCGGTCCTCGACGGCGCGGCGCCAGCGGCGGCCGCGCCGGCGGGGCCTCCGGCGTCGACCGCGCTGTGGTGGTGGCAGTTCCATCAAGTCGCCGCCAGCGCCGCCTACGTCGCGCTGTTCGCGCCGCTGACCTTCGTTCAGCGTGAGACCGGTGGCGACGCCGGCTCGCTGCTGCTGATCCTCGGCGTCGTCGCGGCGCTGACCGCGATCGTCCTCCGTCTGCATCTGTTGTTCGCCGTCCGTTCGTACCCGGCTGAATTCATGGCGCAACGCGCGAGCAATGAGCCGTGGATTCATCGCGCCGATATTGCATTTGCCCTGGTCCTGGTCGCGGCCGGGCTGGTGGTGCGGACGCCCCGCCTGAGCCTCGCCATCGTCTTGATTTCGGCGGCGGTCGCCGTCGTGCTGTCCGCCGTGGTCATCGAACCGGCCACCGGCCGCGCCATGGCCGACAAACAGCGGGGCTGAGCCGCTTTTCGTCGCCTTCTCGCCTTACTGGACGAGGAGATCGACGATGACCACGGCGACGGCGACGACCACCACGGCGGACGGAAAGACCTTCAGGAGCGCGATCCGCCTTCAAGGCAGCTTCCTGACCGCCATCGAGAAACGCACCCTGCGCTGGCTCGCCGTGCGCCTGCCCGCAAGTGTCAACTCCGATGATCTGACCATCCTCGCGCTGGTCGCGATGGGCGGCGTCGGGCTGTCCTACTGGCTGGCCGCGTCTGACCCGATCGGCCTGCTGCTCGCGATCGTCTTCCTCGCGATCAACTGGTTCGGCGACAGCCTCGACGGCACGCTGGCCCGAGTCCGTGACACCCAGCGCCCGCGCTACGGCTACTACGTCGACCACATCGTCGACGTGATTGGGACCTTCTTTCTATTCGGCGGCCTGGCGCTGTCGGGCTACATGAGCCCGGCGGTGGCGGCGCTGCTGCTGATCGCGTACTTCATGGTCTGCCTCGAGGTCTACCTCGCGACGGTCAGCCTGGGCACGTTCAAGATGGACTTCATGCGGATCGGACCCACCGAGCTGCGCATCCTGCTGTCGGTCGGCAACATCGTGCTGCTGTTCCACCCGATGGCGACGGTGTTCGGCCACACGTTCAAGCTGTTCGACGTCGGCGGCGTCATCGGCGCGGCGGGCATGTTCGGCGTGTTGATCATCTCGACAATCCGCAACACGCGGACGCTCTATCGCGCCGAGCCGCTGCCACGCCGATGAGGTTCGTCAAGTTCAACGCGGTCGGCGGCCTCGGCATCGTCGTTCAGCTCACGGTCATCTGGTTCCTGACCGCGGTCACGCAGACGCCAGTGGCGGTCGCGACCGCGCTCGGCGTCGCCGCCGCGGTCGTCAACAACTTCGTCTGGCACCGCCAGTGGACGTGGCGCGATCGCCTGGACGACTCCGGATCACCAGCGGCCGCGTTCGCGCGCTTCGCGCTCGCCAACGGCATGGTCTCGCTGGTCGGCAACGTCGCGGTGATGACCGCGCTCGCGCAGACGACGTCACTGCATCCGGTGCCGGCGAATCTGATCGCGATCGGAATTTGCGGGGTGGCGAACTACTTCGTCGGGGATCGAGTGGTGTTCCAGAACTGAGTGGAAGGCGCTTGCCCCAAAAGCCTTCAACATGGAGGACATGGAGAAGAGCTACTTCTTTGGAAACCCTTGCGAGATGCATGCTGAGATGAAAGCTCGGGATTCGGAGGAGCGCATGGAGGAGATCTCAGGCTCTCCATGACCTCCACCGTCCCTGCGTTCTTGTCCCAGCACCCATCTCGCAAGGGTTACCCAAAAGAAAGAACCCCGCTCTTCTCCATGTTGAAGGCTCTTTGGACAAGCGCCTTTCACTCAGCTCAATCCCGCAACGCGCGTACCGGATCCAGCCGCGCGGCCTGGATTGCCGGCGCCAGCGAGGCCAGCAGCGCCATCGCCATCAGGACCAGCGCTGAGGTCGCCAGCGTCGACGGATCGTTCGGCGACAGGTCATAGAGCAGCGAGGCGACGAAACGCGAGACCAGCATCGCGAGGCCGACGCCGGCGATGATGCCGGCGACCACGGGAACCAGCGTCTCGCGCACGACCATCCACAGAATCTCGCCGCGGGTAGCGCCGAGCGCCACACGAACGCCGATCTCACTGGTGCGACGCACGACGGAGTAGGCGACGGTGCCGTAGAGGCCGAGACATGCGACGGCCACCGCGAGCAGGCCGAACGCGCCGGTCAGGCGTGACACCAGGCGCTCGTTCGCCACCGTTCGCTCGGTCATTTCCTCGACGCTCACCACCTCGCGAATCGCCATCCGCGGCTCGGCCGACGCCAGTGTCTGCGCCAGCGCCGCGCGCGCGACTGCCGGGTCGCCGCTCGTGCGGACGTAGAGATTCGCCGCGTACTCGTCGGGCGCCTGCGCGAGCAGCTTGACGATCAACGGCTGGGCGCGGTCGCGCAGGCCGTCGAAGCGCGCATCGCGCATCAGCCCGACGATCTCGACGTCGAAAGGCTCGCCGTAGCCGATGCGCTTGCCGATCGGGTCGGCGTCGCCGAAGAATTTGCGCGCCATCGCCTCGTTGACGATCGCGACCTTGGGCGCGCGGGCGTCGTCCTGAGGACGGAAGTCACGGCCGCGCAGCAGCTGGATCCCCATCGTCTGCAGATAGCCGAGGGCGACGTAGTCCTCCCGCGACTCGTCGTCAGTGCCCTGCGGGCGGCCCTGCACCTGGATGCCGCTCGAGCGGATGCTGTTCGTCGCCGGCCCGTTCATCGACAGCGTCGTCGACTTCGCGCCGGGGACTGACGCGGCGGCGGCAAGCAGCCGTTCATAAAGCGCCGGCAGTTCGGCCTCCTTGAACGCGGCGAGGCGCGGGTCGAAGCGCGCGGTGATCAATTGCTCACGCGCGTAGCCGGGATCGACAGCCAGCAGGTTCTGAAAGGTGCGCATGAACAACATCGCGCCGACCAGCAGCGTCAGCGCGAGCATCACCTGCGCGGCGATCAACAGCTTGCCGAACGGCAGCGCGCGGCGTTCCTCGGCGCCGCGAACGCGGCCGCCGGCCTTCATCGCGTCGGTCAATTCGCGGCGCGACAGGCGCAGAGCCGGCATCGCGCCAAAGATGACGCCGGTGAGCAGGCTGACGCCGCCGACGAAGCCGACGAAGCGCCAGTCCAGCGGCACCTCGAGCGGAATCGCGATCGCCGACGTCGACGCCCACCGCAACAGCGCCTGACTGCCCCACCGCGCCACCGCCATCCCGGCGAGGCCGCCGAGGACCGCGAGCACGACGCTCTCGGTCAGCAACTGCCGGACGATGCGTCCGCGCCGCGCGCCGAGGGAAAGCCGCAGCGCGAACTCGCGCGCCCGAGCGCTGCCGCGCGCCAGCAGCAGGCTGGCGAGATTCGCGCAGCCGATCAGCAGGACGATCGCCGTGGTGCCGAGCAGCACCCAGAGCGGCGAGGCGAACGAGTCGCGCAGCCCGGACGTCCCGCGGCTCGCCGGCACGATGTCGGCGCGTTCGCGCAGACGCACATTGCGGCGCTCGGCGTTCTGGATCTCCTCGGCGCGCCGCGCCACTGCCTGGCGATGCGTTTCGACGATCGTGGTGACGACGCGATTGCGATCGACGTGCGCAGGGATGCGGGCGATGAGCGACAGCCACTGGATGCCTTCCTGCGGCAGCCACGGCTTGCTGTCGTCGGAATCGTCCATGCTGGCGTTGCCGCGCATCCGCAGTTCCTGCTGCATGGTCATCGGCAGCCACATGTCGACGCGCGAGCCGACGGTGATTCCGGTGAATGTCGACGCGGCAATCCCGACGATGGTGACCGGCTGGCCGTTGACTTGAATCACCGAGCCGATGGCGGTCGGGCTCGCGGCATAGCGACGGGTCCAGTAGGCATGGCTGAGGGTCACCACCGGCGCGCCGCCGAGCGCCGTGGTGTCGGCCGGCGACAACACCCGGCCAGCCGCGGCGGGCACGCCGAGGACGTCGAAGAAATTGCCGGAGACGAGTTCGGCGAGCGCCAGTTCGTTGACGCCGTTGTTGGTGATCTGGATCCGCGACAACGAGCCGCGTGCGGCGATTCCCGCGTCGGGCACGGCCGCCTTGAAGCGTTCATAGGCGGGCCCCGAATAGGCCTGGCGAATGCTGGGAATGCCCGCCTTGTTGATGAAGTAAAGCTCCTCGGGATGATCGACCGGCAGCGCGCGCAGCAGAAGCGCGTCGGCGACCGAGAACACCGCCGCATTGGCGCCGATGCCGATGGCGAGCGACCCGACCGCCGCCAGCGCGAACGCCGGGCTGCGCCGGAGCAGACGCAGCGCATAGGCCGCGTCGCGGGTCAGGTCCTCCAGCCAGCGGGTGCCGCGGGCGTCGCGGGCGTGTTCTTTCATCGGCTCGAACCCGCCAAACGCCGCGAGCGCCCGTCGTCTTGCTTCCGGCCGATTGACGCCTTCGGCGATCAGCCGGTCCGTTTCTTCCTCGACGTGCGAGCGCAGTTCGCGATCGAGATCGCGCTCGAGTTGCTCGCGACGGAACAGACGCGTCAGCCAGCGCATGCGGTTACTCCGTGGTCGAAAGGATCAGCTGGATGCCCTGGGACACTCGCCCCCACTCGGCGACCTCGTCGTCGAGCTGGCGCCGGCCCTTGGCGGTAAGGCGATAGACCTTGGTGTCGCGACCCGCATCGGTCTGCTGCCAGGTCGCCGCCAGCCAGCCCTTGTTCTCGAGCCGGTGCAACGCCGGGTAGAGCGACCCCTGCGGCACATGCAGCAAGGCTCGCGAGATCTGCCCGATCCGCTGGGCGATCGCGTAGCCGTGGAGCGGCTCGACGGCGACCACCTTCAGGACGAGCATGTCCAGGGTGCCCTGGAGCAGATCGGAGCGGTCTCTAGGAGCCATGCATAGCCATCCTACCTATGGACAGGTAGACGCGCTAGGCATCTTCTTGGTTGGGTCGCGCTCCGTGCGCGGTGCGCCAATGCGCCGGTGCGCCGGTGCGTGTGCTCAGTGCGCTTGGCCAGCCGCGTCGGGACAACTCGATGTCGATTGGGCCCAAATCGGCGGCCCGGATCGCACGGCGCACACGCACAGCGCACCGGCGCATTTGGCGCACCGGCGCACGGAGCGTGCGGCCTCGCTACCGCCGAATCCACACCACCATTTCCCCGCGACCCCGGTTAGCCCAAGCAAAGTAAGGAATGGCCGTGATGGTCCGCGCCGGCGCCTCGCCCGAGGCCGCGAGCGTCGCCGTGAGCGTCGTCACCCCGCCGAGCAGGTCCTTGCGCTCGACCGGCGTGAACTGTGTGGCGAGCGGCGCGACGATGTCGAGGACCTTGCCGTCGTTGTCGGCGCCTTCGAGGGCGTAGACGAGCGGGCCGCGCTGGATCGCGGCCTTGCCGGCGTTTTCTCTAATCCCATCGTTGGGCAGGACGCGACGGACCGGCATTGGCAGATTCAGGCGCACTTCCATGAAGTTCGTCTTGCCGCCTGTGCCAGGCTGCAGCGTCATCGGTAGGTCGGCCCAACCGGGGCGCGGGCTCGGGCGAACCGCATCGAAGATCGACAACACCGGTTCCGCACCGACGGCGGGCGGAAACGTGTAGAGGTCCGTGCCGATCGGCGTTTGACCCGTCGTCCAGATCGGCACCCGCACACGCAATTGCAGCTTGGTCGCACGATCAGCCGACGCGCGAATCCGCACCCGTCCATCCCACGGATAGTTCGACGTCTGCGTGATCGTCACGTTCGCGTCGCCGATCTTCAACTTCGCTTCGGAGTTGATGAACAGGTTGACGAACACCTCATTGCCGCGCTGCGCGTAGATCAGTTC
>DASUGM010000191.1:0-8529 GCA_036274055.1 Vicinamibacterales bacterium
CGACGTCGACGATGACGACGTCGGTGGTCGCGCGGAAGGTGGGCTGCTGCTGCGCGCGCAGCGAGCCGGTGATCATGACGCCGCACGCCAGCACGGCGGCACAAAGCACACCGCACTGTTTCATTGGCGGATCTCCGCGCGGAGCTGCGAAATGAACCTTGGCCAGAAGCGATCGTCGGCGGCGCCGTATTCACGCCACGGGTCGAGCGGCGGCGGATTCGCCGTGACCGCGGCTTCGACGATCGCCGACGCTTCGCCGGGACGCTCGGCGCGCGTCAACAGCGCGGCCAGCGCCATCGACGCCGAAATGGCCTTGGGAATGGTCGCTAGCGCGCCACGATAGTCACGTTCGGCGTCGATGTCGGCTTTCTGGCGCTCGTGGGCCTGGCCGCGGAAAAACTTGGCCAGATAGATCAAGTAGCGATCCCGCGTCAGCGTTTCGACTTTGTTGAACGCGTCCACGGCCCGGCCGGTGGTGTTCGCGCGCAGCAGCAGCACGCCCGAGCGCAGCCACGCCTCGGCGCCGATGTCGTTGTCGTCGCGCATGCCCTCGAACGCCCGCAGGGCGTCGGGAATGTCTCGCGTCGCCGTACGTAACCGGTTCAGCGATTGCGGCCAGGTGTGCCACTCGATCGCGATGGCCTGCGCGAGCGCAAACCGAGGCTCCTTCGGGAAGCGCGCGATGACGTGCTTGAGGTGTTCGATCTCGTCTTCGGCGTTGCCGCGCGCGCTCCACGGGCTGCCGATCATGAACTCGTAGTCCCCACGTCGTTGCGCCACCGCGACCGCGCCAAGCTGCCACCAGCGTTCGGCAGGGGAGGGCGCGCCACCATTGCGAAGCAGCGCGCAGCCCCACTCGAGAATCTGCGGCGCCGTCTTCCACCAGATCGCCGGCGGCGGGCTGTAGCCGGGCCCTCTGCCCGTCGGATTGATCAATGGAATTGGCGACGCGGTTGGCGCCGTGAGATCGATTCCCTGCACCCACTTCCAGTCTTCGTCCTCTGCCGTCCGTGCCGCCTCGAGCGCGTAGGTCGCCGCCACCAGGCGTCGGCGCGGACGTTCCGCGGCCGGCGCCGCGTCGATCCACGGCGGCGCCTCGCGCTTCAGCGCGTCGAGCAGGTGCCCGAAGTCGGTCTGTTTTGTGAGCTGAGCAACAACCGCGTCGTACTGGCCGGCCAGGTAGCGGTCGAGTTGCGACGTGAGCGATGGCGCCTGAGCCGCCGCGGGCGGCATTGCTGCCAGCCCCAAAAGGATGCAAAGAAAAGCCGCACACAACCACCCGACGACTCGCCGTATCAACAGAGGTCTCCGGGCCGCGCTGGCACGCGCAGGAGCAATAGTAAGACGAAACTTCCGTCCCGCAACCTGGCGGCGCCGCTCTCCGTCAAACGGCTATGCGCGCGCTCAGAGAGGACATCCGTTTCGCCCTGCGCCGGCTTCGCCTCCAGCCGGGGTTCACCGTCGTCGCGGTGCTGACGCTGGCCCTGGGCCTGGGCGCCAACACCGCGATCTTCACGCTGATCCACGGCGTCATGCTGCGGGCCCTGCCGGTCGCGCGGCCATCGGAGCTTTACCGGCTCGGCAACAACAACGACTGCTGCGTCAACTCGGGCCTGGCGACGCAATACTCGTTGTTCTCGTTTCCCCTCTATCAACGGTTCGTCGCGGAGCTCGACGAGTTCTCCGACCTCGCGGGGTTCCAGGCCAACACGTCGATGACGCCGTTCCGGCCGCCGTCGGGCGAGACGGTGTCCATCCCCGCGCAGTTCGTCACCGGCAACTACTTCCGGATGCTCGGAGTCACGCCAGCGCTCGGCCGGCTGCTCGAGCCGGGCGACGACGTTCGCAGCGCGCCGCCGGTGATCGTGCTCAGCTATCGCATCTGGAACGAGCGCTTCGGTGCCGATCCGGCCATCGTCGGCAAGCCGCTGACCCAGAACGGGGTCGCCTTGACGATCGTCGGCGTGACCACGCCGGCGTTTTTCGGCGAAACCGTGCGCGCCAATCCGGCCGGCGTCTGGCTGCCGCTGCAGCAGGAGCCGACGCTGCGCGGTGCCGAGGCGTCGATCATCAATCGGCCGCAGACAAACTGGCTCTACGCAATTGGACGTCTCAAGCCCGGCGTCAACGCCGCGGCCATCGACGGCCATGCGACCCGCGTCCTGCAATCCTTTCTTGCCGCTGAGTCGTTCCTGACCGACACCGATCGCACGAAGATCAAGGATCAGAAGGTCATCGTCACGTCCGCCGAAGGTGGGATTCAGCTCCTGCGCGCGAATTTCGGTCAGTCGCTGACGTTGCTCTTCGCGATGTCGGGACTGGTGCTGCTGATCGCGGCGGCCAATCTCGCCAACCTGCTGCTTGCCCGCGCGGACCGGGCGCAATCGGCGGTTCGCGCGGCGCTCGGCGCGTCGACCGGACGGCTGGTCCGCCAGTCGCTGACCGAGGGCGTGGTCCTCGCGCTGCTCGGCTGTGCCGGAGCGCTGCTGGTCTCGATCTTTGCGGCCCGCGCGATTGTCGGCCTCGCGTTCCCGCCGGAGACGGCGCTGCCGATGCAGACGACGCCGTCGCTTCCCGTACTGTTGTTTTCGATCGCGCTGGCGATCGTCACCGGCGCGATCTTCGCCGCGGCGCCGGCGATCGCGAGCGCGCGCGCCAACCCAATCGACGCGTTGCGCGGTCTGGCGCGTGAAGGCGCAGACCGATCGTTTGTGCCGCGGCGATCGCTGTTGATCGTCCAGGTCACGCTCTCGCTCGTGCTGCTCGCCGGCGCCGGGCTGTTGAGCAAGAGCCTGAGCCGCCTCGAAAACCAGCCGCTCGGCTTCGACCCGTCGAGCCGGCTCGTCGCCTACATCGATCCGCCGAAGCTGGCCGGGGAGCCCGATCGCCTGGCCGCGATGTACGACGATCTGCAGCGTCGCGTTGGGCAAGTCCCAGGCGTCGAGAGCGTCGCCTACGCGCTCTACAGCCCGATGGAAGGCAACAACTGGTCGAGCGGCATCGCGATCAGCGGCCGTCCGTACAACCCCGACCGTCCTGACGGCTCGTCGTGGAATCGCGTCAGCACCAACTTCTTCGCCACCGTCGGCACGCGCGTGCTGCGCGGTCGCGTCTTCAACGCCGCCGATACGCCGGCGTCGCAACACGTCGCCGTCGTCAACGCGACGTTCGCGCAACGCTATTTCCCGGAGAGCAGCCCGCTCGGCGTCCGGCTGGGCGTCGGCGGCCCCCCCAACGCCAACGACTACGAGATCGTCGGCGTCGTCGAGGACGTCAAGTTCACCCAGGCGACCCGCGAGACGACGCTGCCGATGATCTTCTTCCCGACGTTTCAGCTGTCGCAGACGAGCTCGCCGGGAGAGCGGCAGACTCAGGCGCGATCGACGCTGATGCGCTCGATCATCATCAAGACCGGCGCCGGCCGCGACAACCTGGAGCCGCAAATCCGCCGCGCGCTCTCGGAGGTCCATCCCGATCTGCTGACGACGCGCGTGATGCCGATGTCGGCGCAGATCGCCGGCAACTTCCGAACGAATCGCCTGCTGGCGACGCTGGCCGGCGCCTACGCCGTTCTCGCGCTGCTGCTCGCGTCGCTCGGGCTCTACGGCGTGACCGCCTACGGCGTCAGCCGCCGCCAGCACGAGATCGGCGTGCGCATGGCGCTCGGCGCCGATACCCGGACGATCGTCTGGGGCGTGCTCAGAGGCGCGTTGATCTCGACCACGGTCGGGCTGGCAATCGGCGTCCCGGTCGCGCTCGCCGCCGGCAACGCGATCAGCGCGCAGCTCTATGGCGTTAACAGCCGCGATCCGCTGGTGATCGGCACCGCGGCCGCGGCGCTGCTCGTCACCGCCGTCGTCGCCGCAGTCTGGCCGGCACGGAGGGCGGCCAGCGTGAGTCCGACTAAGGCGCTGCGCGCCCAGTAAACCCATGCGCCTTTGCGCCGGTGCGCCGTTGCGCCGGTGCGCCGTTGCGCCGGTGCGTGTGCGCCAGGCGACTCGCTTAAGTGCGAGGTAGTGCTGCTTAGAGAGGACACGCCGTCACCCGCAACCCGAGAACCCCGCATGGCGCACCGGCGCACCGGCGCAGCGGCGCACGGTGGGTGCTGGCACGATCTGTGATATTCGTGCCCGTATGGGTCGAACTCTGCTCCCGCTCGCCGTGGCTGCCGCGCTGGTCGCGCAACAGACACAAACGCCTGTCTACCGCGTCACCGGCGACCTCGTCCCGGTGTTCACGACGGTCGTCGATAAGTCCGAGCGGCTGGTGACGACGCTCAAGCAGGACGATTTTCAGATCATCGACAACGGCAAGGCGCAGCCGATCGTCGTCTTCGACAACTCGCCGGCGCCGATCCGGCTGATCGTGCTGCTTGACGTCAGCGGCAGCATGAAGGGCAATCTGCCGCTGCTCAAGGCGGCCTCGCAGCAGTTGTTCGCGAAACTCGGCGCGGCCGACGCTGCCCGCGTCGGGTTCTTCGGCAACGAGATCACGATCTCGCCGGTGTTCACGAACGAGCCGGCGAAGCTGATGGCGGCGATGCCCGATCAGATCGAAGATGCGCCGACGCCGCTCTGGGAGGCGGTGGACACCGCGATCACCGAGTTGAAGGGGATCGAGCAGCGCCGCGTGGTGCTCGTGCTCAGCGACGGCGCCGACAGCGGCTATCGGCCCGGCAAGAAGTTCTACGCCTCGATCGACATCATCGATCGCGCCCGTCGGGAAGACGTCATGATCTACGGCGTCGGCATGCGCCCGCGGATGGTCAACAGCACCAACGTGCAGGCGATGCTCCAGTCGAGCGAGCCCGATCCGAATCTCGGCAAGGTCGCGCTCGAGACCGGCGGCGGCTACATCGCGCTCCGCGGCAACGACGACCTCAACGCCGCGTTCACGCGCGTCGCCGACGAGCTGCACAGCCAGTATCGCCTCGGCTTCGTCCCGCCGGCGCGCGACGGCAAGACCCACAAGATCGAAGTGAAGATGAAGGATGGCGATTTGAAGTCACGGGCGAGGAAGACCTACGTCGCGCCGAAGTGATCAGCGAGATGAATGAAAGGCGCTTGTCCCAAAGCTATTAACCTTGGAGGACGTGGAGAAGGGCAGGTTCTACCTCTTGGGAAAAGCTTACGAGATGCGCATCGCGTGACGCTCTTCCTAAAAAGGCTCTTCGTGGACTGGTGCATTTCACTCATCTGGCCTGTGGCGTAGCTCATCTCCGCTCTCATTTCCTTGCTACATTCCGCGGATGCGGCTCGCATTTCGTCAGCTCCTGAACCGCCCCGGATTCACCGCCGTCGCCGTCCTGACGCTGGCGCTCGGCATCGGCGCCAATACCGCGGTGTTCACGGTGATTCACACCGTGCTCCTCAATCCGCTGCCGTACGACGATCCGTCGCGCGTCGTGACGTTGTTCGAACGGACCACGAACTCACCGACGGTATCGGTGACCAAATACAACTACGCCGACTGGCGCGCGCGCAGCCAGTCGTTCTCGGCGATGGGGGCGGTGCGCCTGGCGAGCATGACCGTCACCGGCGGCCAGGAACCCGAACGCGTGCCGGTGAAGATGCTGTCGGCGTCGCTGCTGCCGCTGCTCGGCGTCAGTCCGGCCGCCGGACGCGGGTTCTCGGAAGATGACGACAAGCCCGGCGCGCCCGGCGTGGTTCTGCTGAGCGACGCGTATCGAGAGCGGCGCTTCGGCAACGACGATCCGATCGGCCGCACCATCACCCTCGACAACGGCGCCTATAGCGTCGTCGGCGTGCTGCCGCCGCGTTTCGAGCTGTTCGCCGCCGCCGACCTTTACGTGCCGATCGGCCCGTGGATTGCGACGCAGCCGAACGACCGCGGCTGGCACGCCGGCATCATCCCAATCGCCCGGCTGAAGCCTGGCGTGTCGATCGAGGCGGCGCGCGCCGAGATGGACGTCATCGCGCGCCAGCTCGAGACGGAACATCCGGCATCGAACCGGAATGCTCGTGTCGTCGTGACGAAGATCGACGATCAGATCGTGCAGAACGTCCGCCCGGCGCTGCTGATGCTGCTGGGCGCGGTCGCCTTCGTGCTGCTCATCGCCTGTGCCAACATCGCCAATCTCCTGCTCGCGCGCGCGGTCGGCCGGCAGAAGGAAATCGCCGTCCGGACCGCGCTTGGCGCCAGCCGCGCCCGGCTGATGCTCCAGCTGATCACCGAAAGCGTCGTGCTCGCGTCGCTTGGCGGCGCGGCCGGCCTGTTGCTCGGGTGGTGGGGGATCTCGTTCCTGTCCGGCTCGGTGGTGACCGGCCTGCCGCGTTCGCAGGCCCTTGGCATGGCCTGGCCGGTGGCTCTGTTTACGATCGGCCTCGCGTTCGTGACCGGCGTCGTCTTTGGACTGGTGCCGGCGCTGCAGGCGACGCGATTCGACATCCGCGACACGCTCAGCCAGGACGGGCGCGGCAGCGGCGCGAGCGGTCCGGGACATCAGCGGCTGCGCTCGGCGCTGGTCATCGCCGAGATTGCGCTCGCCCTCGTCCTGCTGGTCGGGGCCGGGTTGCTGCTGCGCAGTTTCGCGACGTTGACGCGCACGGCCACCGGCTTCGATCCCGTGAAGATGCTGGTGATCGATCTGCCGCTGTCGCCGTTCACCTACCGCGCCGACGCGATCCGTACCGCCGCCGTCGAGCGCGTCGTCGACAACGTGCGCGCGCTGCCCGGCGTGCGCGGCGCGGCGGCGACGACGATGCTGCCGATGGCGGGAAGTGGGCCGCGCATCCACTTCAACCGCGCCTACCTGCCGCCGCGCGGCCCCGACGATTACGTGATGGCCGGGTTCCGCGCGGTGTCGGCCGACTACCTTGCGACCATGGGCGTGCCGCTGCGGCGCGGCCGCTTCCTGACCGCCGCCGACCGGCAGGGCGCCGCGCCGGTCGTCGTCATCAACGAGTCGATGGCGAAGGACTTCTTTCCCGACCGTGATCCGCTTGGTGAACGGATTCAGCTCGGCACCGAGCCGAGCCCCGGCGATCCGCAGATGGAGATCGTCGGCGTCGTCGGCGACGTCATGCAGGCGTTCGATGCCGGTTCGAAGGCCGAGATGTACGTGCCGTACGCGCAATATCCCGATCCGATTCTCGCCGGCCTGTATCGCAGCACCTTCCTGGTCGTCCGGACCGCCGGCGCGCCGGAAGACATCACCGCGTCGGTACGCTCGACGATTCACGACATCGATCCCAACCAGCCGCTCGTCAACGTCCGGACGATGGAACGCGCGATCTCGAACACGGTGGCGCAGCCGCGGCTGCAGACGACGCTGCTGACGATCTTCGCGAGCGTGGCGGCGGTGCTGGCGGTCATCGGTGTCTACGGCGTGATGTCCTACTCGGTCTCGCAGCGAACGCAGGAAATCGGGGTGCGCCTGGCGCTCGGCGCCTCGCCGCGCGGCGTGGTGCGGATGGTGGTCTGGCAGGGCACGCGGGTCGCGCTCGTCGGCATTGCCATCGGCGTCGCCGGATCGCTCGCCATTACGAAAATCATCGAGCGGCTGCTCTTCAAAGTGCCGGGCTGGGATGCGCGGACGTTCGTTCTGGCGGCGCTCGGGCTCGGCCTCGCGGCGGTGATCGCCTGCTACGTGCCGGCGCGGCGCGCGGCCAGGATCGCGCCGGTCACGGCGCTGGGTAGATAGAGACCCGGTGGCAATGGGGCAATGGGTGAATGGGTGAGTGCGGGAATGGGTGAGTGCGGAAATGCGTGAGTGCGGGAGTGCGTGAATGGCACCAGAACCGTTTCACACTCCGCAACGTCCAATTACCTGCGATACTGAAGGTAATGAACGGACCCCGCAAATCTCTGTCCGCCGCTGACGTCGCCAGGCACTTGCCGCTGCGGCCGGTCGCGTGTGCGGTGCTCGCCGCGTTGGCGGAGGGCCCGAAACCGGGCATCGATATCATGGAGGCGGCCAACGCGACCGTTCCCGGACATCCGATTCTCGGGCCGGGCACGCTGTACCGCCTGCTCAAGGAACTCCGCCACGAGAAATTGATTGCGCGCGCCGGTTCGACGGACGTCAGTCCGTCCGACGATCGTCAGGTGCACCACGTCTTGACCCCGCTGGGCGATCTCGTGCTGCGCGCGGAAGTCGCGCGACTGCGGCGGACGATCGCGCTGGCCGGCGGGGTTCGTCAGGCCCACGAACGATGATGACGCCGCGTCCCGAACGGCTGTACCAACGTCTGCTCTGGATGCTGCCGACCGACTTCCGTCACGAGGCGGAGCCCGAACTGCTCGAGACGTTTCGCGCCGCGCATGCGCGGGCCGCCTCCGGTCACGCCGGGGCGCGGTTGCTGTTCTGGTGGCGCACCGTCGCCGATCTCTTTGTCACCTCGCGCGCCGAACGCCGCGCGCGACGCCAAGTCACCCAAGTCCCTGGCCCGCCGATTTTTTCGTCGAGGAACCTCATGAACACGATGCAGGACGTCCGTCTCGCGATTCGCTCGCTGGTCAAGAATCGCGGGTTTGCGGCCACGGCGGTGTTGACACTCGCGCTCGGTA
>DASUGM010000192.1:0-14319 GCA_036274055.1 Vicinamibacterales bacterium
GAATAAGCTGCGGCCGACCGGCAGACCACTCATGGGCGATAGCCGATCGGGTGATCGGGTCATGGCAGAGCATGGGCGATCGCGCGATCGAGCAAGGGCTGCGCTGAGTGGCTTAGGCGAGCGCAGCGAAGCCCAGCTCAACCTTCGTCCGATCGCGCGATCGCCCGATGCACTGCCCAGGCCCGATCACCCGATCGGCGATCGCCCATGCCGGCCGGCCTCTACTGCAAAAAGGTCTGATAATTCGCGGCCGTGACCCGCGTCCGCGCGTGCACGCCTGGATTCCCGAGCGCTTTCGCCGGCCGTCCGTTGATCGTCCACAGGAACGTTCCGGCATTGCCGACGTCGAGCGAGACCTCGCGCTGCGCTTCGAGGCGGCGCCGTTCACCGGCGCGGAACAGCTGCGAGGTCGTCGGCTTGCCGTCGGTGGTGATCTGGATCCAGCAGTCGCCGGTCACCTCGAACTCGACCACCAGCGGCGCCGACGGGGAGGCCGCCGGTGGCGTGGCCGCAGGCGCGGCGGATGCTGCCGGAGGATCCGCCGACCCGGGCGCCGCTGACGCCGGCGGTGTGACGGTTGGCATCGCCGGCGGCGTGGTCACCGCTGACGAGACCGTTGCCGAGCGCGCCCACAGAGTACGCAACTGCCAGAACAGGGCGGCGACCGCGCCAATGGCGACAATCGCCAGGACAATGCGGAGTGTGCGAATGGCGCGCTGCTGACGTGCGAGGAAGGCCCGGTCGTCGGCGGTCACTTCCGGACGAATCGCGCCGCGGGCGGCGGCGTCGGCCTCGGCCTGGGTGATCAGCGCCGCAAACTCGGCGACGGTGTTGTCGGGATCGAGGCCAACCTCAATCGCATACGCCTTGACGAAGGCGCGACCGAAAATGCCCCCGGGCAGCTTCGAAACGTCGCCCCGCTCCAGCGCCTCGAGGGCGACCGGCGAGATCTTGGTGCGCGCCGCAATGTCCTGGAGCGACACCGCGCGCGACTCGCGCGCATGCTTCAGCCGGGAGCCGAGGTCGCTCATGGGAGGGCGTTGCAACTCTAGCAGTTCTGCAGCGCGACGCGAAGATCGGCGATCGCGCGCGCCAGGTATGCGCGCATGTCTGTCAATGCGGGCGGGACGAACACGTCGATCGCGGCGACGCCGGCGGCGCCGGCGCTGACGCACGGCCGCGCCCGGCTCGCGTCGATCCCGCCGATCGCGACCACGTCGCACGGAGCGGCAGCCTTGACCGCCTCGCGCAGCGCGGCGATGCCGGCCGCCGGCTGCCCCGGCTTGCTCGATGTCGCGAACACGTGGCCAAACAACAAATAGTCGGCGTCGCGATGGGCGATCGCGTCATCGGCGGTGTGAATCGACCGTCCGATCAGCAGGTTCGGATACCGCGCGCGGACGCGACCGACATCCGGCCCGTCGGCGCGCAGGTGAACGCCGTGAGCTCCGGCCGACTCGGCCACATCGGCCCGATCGTTGACGAGGATGCGGGTCGGCGCACCGGCGGCGCGGCTGACGACGCCGGCGACGAGGTGCTCGAGCGGCCGGGCCTCGAGATCGCGCTCGCGGATTTGAATGACGTCGATGCCGGCGGCGACGGCCGCATCCAGCTGCGCCTCGAGCGCGCGCAGCGAATCGCCGCCAGCCCGGGCCAGGCGTGCGCGATCGGTGACCAGGTAGAGAAACGGGCGCGCCGTCGCAATCACGACCGACCGTCGTCGCCGGCTTCGGCGACGGGTCGTGAAAACAACGGCGCCAGCGCCGACCGCAGGTCGACCAGCCCGGCGATCACGGTGACGATGCCGACGAGCGACACGACGCCGCGGATCAGGTCCCCGGCCATCAACGTGCGCAGCCACGGCAGCATCGCCGCGAAGTAATTGCGATCCCACAGCATCATCCAGGGAGTGGCCGTGAGAATCAGGCCGCTCTCGATCAGATAAGCCGCAACGAGCAGACGGGTGAAGAAGCGGATGGTGTCCTCGACGCGGAGGCGTCAGTCTCGAATCGTATCAAACAGCGATGGCGGCCGGAACGTCCGGCGATGCACCGGTGAATACCCGTGGCGGCCGACGGCGTCGAGATGATCGCGGGTCGCGTAGCCTTTGTGGCGATCGAAGCCGTAGCGCGGATCGCGCGCGTGCAGTTCGCACATCAGCCGATCCCGCGTCACCTTCGCCAGGATCGACGCCGCCGCGATCGCGGTCGAACGCCGATCGCCGCCGATCACCGGGCGCTGCGCCATCGGCAGCCCCGGAATGCGGAACCCGTCGACAAGGACGAAGCCCGGCAGCGGCTCGAGTCCGAGCACCGCCAGTTCCATCGCCCGCAACGACGCCTGATGGATGTTGATCCGATCGATCTCGTCCGGCTCGATGATCGCCACCCGCCAGTGCACCGCCGCGGCGATGATTTCCGGATACAGCGCCTCGCGATCCTCGGCGTCGAGGAGCTTCGAGTCGGCGACGCCCTGGACGTAGCGGTCGTAGTGCAGCACGACCGCCGCCGCCACCACCGGACCGGCGAGGCACCCGCGGCCGACCTCGTCGACGCCCGCGACGTGCACGTAGCCCAGACGACGAATGTCGTTCTCGAGCGCACGTGACGCGCCGCGGCGAGCCATCGCGAGATTCTAGAGCGATTTTAGTTGGTGCGCTTCTGTTCCTTCATCCGCGCGGCCTTGCCCTTCAGATCGCGCAGGAAGTAGAGCTTGGCGCGGCGGACCTTGGCGCCGCGGACGACCTCGATTTTGTCGATGGTCGGCGAGTGCAGCGGGAAGATGCGCTCGACGCCCTGGCCGAACGACACCTTGCGGACCGTGAAGGTCGCGCGGGCGCCGCCGCGGTGCTGGCCGATGACCATGCCCTCGAACACCTGGATGCGTTCCTTGTCGCCTTCGCGCACCTTGACGTGCACACGCACGGTGTCGCCCGATCGCATCTCGGGGCGATCCTTCAGCTGGGCGCGTTCAACGACGTTCAATGCGGGGTTCATGACTGTCTGTCCTCTCTCGTCTCTGCTCGAAAACGTTCGAACTATTCTTCCCGGCGCAACCGATCGAGGTCGCGCTGCTCGTCTTCCGTGAGCGCCGCGCGGTCGATCAAGTCGGGCCGCCGCGCCAGCGTGCGGCGCAGCCGTTCGAGGCGGCGCCAGCGCTCGATCTCCGCGTGATTCCCCGACACGAGCACGTCGGGCACGGTCTTGCCGCGAACTTCGGCGGGGCGCGTGTAATGCGGGTGGTCGAGCAACCCGCGCGCGAACGAATCGGCCGCCACGGACGCCGCGTCGCCGACCACCCCCGGCACGAGCCGGGCGACCGCATCCAGAACGACCAGTGCCGGCAGCTCTCCGCCGGTCAGCACGTAGTCGCCGATCGAGAGCTCGTCGGTCACGATGCTCTCCGCGACCCGCTCGTCGACCCCTTCATATCGGCCGCAGATCAGCACCAGCCGCTCCAGCCGGCTCAGCCGCTCCGCGGTCGCCTGCGTGAACCGCTCGCCCTGCGGTGTCAGCAGGATCACCGCCGACGCCGGGCCGCGCGCCGCCGCGATCGCGTCGACCGCGCGAAACAGCGGCTCGGGCTTCATCACCATCCCCGGACCGCCGCCGTACGGCACGTCGTCCACGGTGCGATGGCGATCGTCAGTGAACGCCCGAAGGTCCCAGGCCCGCACCTCGATCAGCCCACGGTCCCTCGCCCGGGCGACGACGCCGTCGCCGAGCCCGGCCTCGATCATCGCCGGGAAGATCGTGATGACGTCGGCGATCATCTTGCGCCGCCCGCCCGGCGATTGAGCTCGATCAGCCCCTCGGGCGGATCGATCTCGATGCGCCGATCCACGACACTCACCCGCCGCACGATGTGATCGACCAGCGGGATCAGCACTTCGTCGCCGGCGGCGTCGAGGACCAGCATCGGAATCCCGACGCCGATCTGCACGCGGTTTACGACGCCGACCCGCGCGCCGGACCCGGTCCAGACCTCGCAGCCGAGCAGATCGTGGACGTAGTACGCGCCCGCCGCCAGCGGCCTCAGCTCCTCTTCAGGAATGCTGAGTTCGACATTGCGGAGCGCCTCGGCCGCGTCGATCGAACCGACGCCCTCGAACCCGACGACCCAGCGGCCGTCGTGCTCGCGGCTCTCGCGCACCGTCAGCGCCGCCATGCCGCCCTCGCGCGCCGCGTACACCCTGGCGCCGACGGCGAAACGTTCGTCGGCGAAATCCGTGTCCGCGAGCACCACGACTTCGCCGCGGTTGCCCTGCGGCCGGATCACCCGGCCGACGGGGACGAAACTAGTCGTCACGGAAGTCGACGGCGACGCGCTGCCCGTCGAGGTCCGCCGCCGCGGTCGCCAGCGCCCGCACCGCGGTTGCGGTGCGACCCTGACGGCCGATCACGCGGCCGAGTTCGCCGGGGGCCATCGTCAACTCGACGACAATCTGGCCGCGGCGATCGTATTCCGTGACCTCGACTTCGTCGGGCTTGGCCGCCAGCGCCCGGGCCACGACTTCAACGACGTCGCGCGCGCGGCTCACTGCGCGGCGGCTCCGGTCGCGGCATCCGCCGGCGGCGCCGGCGGCATCCGGTCGATCAACGTCCGCACCGTATCGGACGCCTGGGCGCCGGCCTTCTGCCAATGCGCGAGGCGCTCCGCATCGAGCACCAGCGTTTCCGGCTTGGTGCGCGGGTTGTAGTGCCCGATCACCTCGACGAACCGCCCTTCGCGCGCCGACTTGCTCTCCGTCACGACAATGCGGAAGAACGGGCGATTCTTCGAGCCCGCGCGCCGCATGCGAATTACCAGCATTCACTGCCTCCTAAAGTTGACCGATTGACCGGTTGGCCGGTTGACCGATTGACCGATTGACCGATTGACCGATTGACGGGTTGAACGATCGAAGAAATCAGTCGATCGGTCGATGAGTCAATCTGTCAATCCATCATCTTCCCCGCAACATCCCCATCATCCGCTGGCGCCCTTTGCGCCCCGTCCCCATGCTCGCCATGGTCTTCAGCATCTTGCGCATCTCGATGAACTGCTTGAGCAGCCGGTTGACTTCCTCGACGCTCGTGCCGCTGCCGCGCGCGATGCGCTTGCGGCGGCTGCCGTTGAGAATCGCGTGATTGCGGCGTTCGCCGTTGGTCATCGATCCGATGATCGCTTCGATGCGGCCCAGGCTCTTGTCGTCGACCTGGCCTTTGGCTTCTTTCAATTGCTTCATCTGGCCGAGGCCGGGAATCATCCCGAGCACCTGCTCCAGCGGGCCCATCTTCTTGATGGTCTTCAGCTGGTCGCGAAAGTCCTCGAGTGTGAAGTCGTCGAGCCGCGTTTTCTGTTCGAGCCGCGCCCGGCTCTCGTCGTCGATCGCTTCCTCGGCGCGTTCGATCAGCGAGAGCACATCGCCCATGCCGAGCATGCGCGACACCAGCCGGTCGGCCTGAAACGCCTCGAGATCCTGCAGCCGCTCACCGATCCCGGCAAACGCGATCGGCACGCCGACGACGCCGACCACCGAGAGCGCGGCGCCGCCGCGGGCGTCGCCGTCCATCTTGGTCAGGACGACACCGGTCGCGCCGATGCGGTGGTGAAACTCGCCGGCGCTCTTGACCGCGTCCTGGCCGGTCATCGCGTCGGCGACGTAGAGCATGTCGCTGGGATCGACGGCCCGCTTGATGGCTTCGAGCTCGCCCATCAGCTCGTCGTCGATGTGAAGACGGCCGGCGGTGTCGACAATCAGCGTGTCGAAGCCGAGGTTCCTGGTCGCCGCCAGCGCCCCCTGGGCGCGGACCACCGGATCCATCTCGCCGTCGGGATCGTGAACGCGGCCGCCAATCTGCTGCGCCAGCACCGACAGTTGCTTGATCGCGGCCGGGCGGCGCACGTCGGTCGAGACCAGCATCGGGTGCCGGCCCTGTTTCATCAGCAGCTTGGCCAGCTTCGCCGAGGTGGTTGTCTTGCCCGAGCCCTGCAGGCCGAGCATCAGGACCACGCGCGGCGACTTGGTGGTCGGCGGCAAGCCGCCCTGCGGCGCGTCGCCGAACAGCGCGAGCATTTCGTCGCGCACGATCCGGACGACGTGCTGGTCGGGCGTCAGGCTCTTCAGGACTTCATCGCCGACCGCCTTGACGCGGACACGTTCGATGAAGGCCTTGACGACGCGGAAGTTGACGTCAGCCTCGAGCAGCGCCAGCCGGATCTCGCGCAACGCGACGTCGACGGACTCCTCGGTCAGCCGGGCGCCGCCCCGGATCGACTTGAAGACTTCTTGCAGTCTGGTGCTGAGCGATTCGAACATGACGGTGGTTTGCGCCCCATCGGCGGGTCGAGCCGGTCACTAGCGGCCCAACCCACTGAAACGCAAACTCTTATCTTACAGGACAGTTGGCTCAGGGCTCAAGGCTCACGGCTCGGGGTCCAAACCTTCCCCGCTGCACCCGCCTGAGGGCTCACGGCTCACGGCTCACGGCTCGGGGTCCAAACCTTCCCCGCTGCGGACTTGGTTGGGGAACGGATGGCCCCGAGGAGTGACCTGAGCTCCCCGTTCCAACCTTGAATGACGCGATTCCGCCAGGAACGGCTCTTGCCAACGCTTGAGGCCATGAGTCGAGACCATCGAAAACTGGACGCTTTTCAAATCGCCGACGCGTTGGTATTGCTGGTGTATCAGGTCACTTCCGACTTGCCGCCTCACGAACGATTCGGGCTACAGTCGCAAATCCGGCGTGCCGCCGTTTCGGTGGCAACCAATATCGTCGAAGGCTCGAGCCGGCCGACTACTGCCGACTACTGTCGGTTTTTGCACCTCGCCCACGGCTCGGCGCGCGAATGTGAGTATCTCATTGAGCTCACGGCTCGACTCCAATACCTGCCAGGCGACGCAACCGCTTCAATCGCGAGGCGCTACAACAGCGTGTCAGCGATGCTCCTCGGCGTCGTGCGCGCGCTCATGCCAGGCGTCACCGAGCCGTGAGCCCTGAGCCTTGAGCCAACTCAGACCTTCTTCAGCGTATGCCCGAGCTTGTCCTTCTTCGTCTTCAAGTAGCGCCGCGAGAATTCATTGACCGGCGTAATCTCCAGCGGCAGCGACTCGGTCACTGACAACCCGTAACCTTCAAGCCCGATGAATTTCCGTGGGTTGTTGGTGAGCAGGCGCATCGTCCGGACACCGATGTCGCGGAGGATTTGCGCGCCAATGCCGTAGTCGCGCTGATCGGGTTTGAAGCCGAGCCGTTCGTTGGCTTCGACCGTGTCGAGGCCCTGGTCCTGCAGCTCGTAGGCGCGAATCTTGTTGGCGAGTCCGATGCCCCGGCCTTCCTGGTGGAGATACAGCAGCACGCCGCGGCCTTCCTGGGCGATCTGCTTCATCGCCGCGTCGAGCTGCGTCCCGCAGTCACAGCGCATCGAGTGGAACACGTCGCCAGTGAGGCACTTCGAGTGCACACGGACCATGACGCCGGTCCCGTCGCCGATCTCGCCGCGGACCAGCGCCACATGTGATTCACCATCGAGCTGGCTGTCATACGCGTGGATCGTGAACGGCCCGTGCTGCGTCGGCAGCGACGCGGTCGCGATGCGTTTGACCAGGCGTTCGGTGCGCATCCGGTACCGGATCAGATCCGCGATCGTGATCATCAGCAGCCGGTGTCGCTTGGCGAATTTCGCCAGCTCCGGCACACGCGCCATCGAGCCGTCGGGGTTCATGATCTCGCAGATGACGCCGGCCGGCGTCAGCCCGGCGATGCGCGCCAGGTCGACCGCTGCCTCCGTCTGGCCGGCGCGGACGAGGACGCCGCCGTCGCGCGCGCGCAGCGGAAACATGTGGCCGGGACGCGCCAAGTCCGACGGCTTCGTCTTCGGATGCACGGCGGCGAGCACCGTCGCGGCGCGGTCGCTGGCCGAAATGCCCGTTGTCGTCCGGCCCTTGGCTTCGATCGAGACGCAGAACGCGGTGCCGAACGAGGCGCTGTTTTCGGTGACCATCAACGGCAATTCCAGCTCGTCGAGGCGCGCGCCGGTCATCGGCAGGCAAATCAGCCCGCGTCCGTGTCTGGCCATGAAGTTGATGACGTCCGGCGTGATCTTGTCGGCGGCAATCGTCAGATCGCCTTCGTTCTCGCGGTCCGCGTCGTCGACGACGATGATCATCTCGCCGCGAGCGATCGCGGCGATCGCGTCGGGGATGGCCGCAAACGGCGACTGCCGCCGCGGTACCGGCGCCAGCTGGGCACGCTTGGTCATGAAGGTCTCCGCATCAGTCGTTCGACGTACTTGCCGAGCACATCGGCTTCGAGGTTCACGGCTTCGCCGGCCCGGCTCTCGCGCAGCGCCGTCGCGCCGAACGTGAACGGGACAATCTGGACGCCGACGCGAGGGCCGTCGAGCGACGCGACCGTCAGGCTGACGCCGTCAATCGCGATCGATCCTTTGTGGATGACATAGGGCTCGATCGACTGCGGAATCTCGATCTCGATCCAGTAATGATCGCCGTCCGGCGCCAGCCGGGTCAGCCAGCCGGTGGCGTCGACGTGACCCAGGACGAAGTGCCCGCCCAGTCTCGCATCCGCTCGCAGCGGCCGTTCGAGGTTGACCAGCCGGCCTTCGCCGGCGTCGCCCAGCGTGGTGACGCGCAACGTCTCCGGCGAGACGTCGAACGCGGCCTTGCCGTCACGCACCGCGGCCACAGTCAGACAGACGCCGTTGATCGCCAGGCTGTCGCCGACGGCGAGATCAATCGTCTCCGGCACGGTGACGACGAGGCGCCGCCCCTTGTCGGTGGCGGTCGACGACTCAATGCGACCGGTCGCTTCGATTAGTCCTGTGAACATCGAATTCCATCAGCACGTCGTCGCCGAGTTGACGCGTCGTCGATGGCAGGCGCGCATCTGCGTGCCGGACGATGCTCGCGGCGATTGCGACGCCGCCGCCCAGCGTCTTCGGCGTCACCACCCACTGCACCCGGTCAACCAGCCCGTCGTCCGCCAGCGCCGCCTGCAGTGCCGGTCCGCCCTCGACCAGCAGCGTCACGATGTCGCGCGCGGCCAGCCAGGCCAGTGCCGGCTCGAGACTCCGTGTCTCGAAGCTTTGAACCGTCACGCCCTTGCTGGTGAGATGCGCGAAGTGACTGCTGCGTTCCGAGGCGGCTCGGCGCGTCACCATCATTATGACCGGCCCGGCATCCAGGGTCGAGAACACCGCCGCTTCGGCGGAAATTCGCCCGCGCCAGTCGAAAATCACCCGCGTCAGGGGCCGGATTCGGTAGGCACCCCGCGCGGTCAGCCGCGGATCGTCGACGAGGACCGTGCCTGAACCCACCGCGATCGCGTCGACCTCGGCGCGCTGGCGATGGAAGAACCGGTTGGCTTCGGGGCCCGTGAGCTGGACTCGCGCGTCCGGCCGGCCGACGAAGCCGTCGCGCGACGCCGCGGCCTTGACGATCACGAACGGCCGCTCCTGCGTCACCCAGGTGAAGAACGGCGCGTGCTGATGCGAGGCCGCATCGATGCAGACATCCTCGGTGACTTCGATGCCGCGCTCGCGCAGATACGCGAAGCCAGCGCCTGCCACGCGTGGATTCGGATCCTTGACTGCCGCGACGACACGGCTGACGCCGGCGGCGGCGATGCGCTCGACGCACGGTCCGGTCCGTCCGGTGTGGCTGCACGGCTCGAGCGTGCAATAGAGCGTCGCGCCGCGCGCGCGATCGCCTGCCGCGGCCAGCGCGACGATTTCGGCGTGGGGCCCCCCGGCCTGCAGGTGCGCCCCCTGCCCGACCACGACGCCCTCCGCGGAGACCACGACCGCGCCGACGATCGGGTTCGGCGAGGTGCGGCCGCGGCCGCGTTCGGCGAGAAACAGCGCCCGCTCCATGAACTGCCGATCGCGCGCGCTCGCGTCGCTTACCACTTGTCGGTGAAGAGCGCGTCGACGTAGGCCTGCGCGTCGAACGGCACGAGGTCGTCGATCGCCTCGCCGACGCCGATGTAGCGGATCGGCAGATTCAACTCGTGCGCGATCGCCACCGCGACGCCGCCTTTGGCGGTGCCGTCGAGCTTGGTCAGCACGATCCCGTTCGCGCCGCTCGCCGCCATGAATTCACGCGCCTGCACCAGTCCGTTCTGCCCGACCGTCGCGTCGAGGACCAGCAGCACCTCGTGGGGGGCGCCGGCGACTTCGCGGCCGACAATGCGGCGGATCTTGTCGAGCTCCGCCATCAGATGCGACTTGGTATGCAGGCGTCCGGCGGTGTCGACGATGAGGATCTCGCGGCCGCGCGCCTTCGCAGCCGACACCGCGTCGAACGTCACCGCCGCCGGATCGGCGCCGGATTGCGCGCGGATCAAATCGACGCCGGCGCGATCGGCCCATACGGCCAACTGCTCCACCGCCGCCGCGCGAAACGTATCGGCGGCGCAGACGATGACCGAGTGGCCCAACGACTTCTCGAGATTCGCCAGCTTCCCCACCGTCGTGGTCTTGCCCGTGCCGTTGACGCCGACGACCAGGATCACGTGCGGCATCGTCGTCATCGACGGCGGCTGCCTGACGTCGTTCAGGATCTTCAGCATGACCTCGCCGACGCGATCGCGCAGCGAGCCGGTCCGCGCCGATTTGACCGCGGTGAGAATGCGCTCGGTCGCCGGCAGGCCGACGTCGGCGGTGAGCAGCGCGTCTTCGAGCGCCTCCAGGGTCTCGACGCCGACCGCGCGGCCGGTTGTCGAGGCTGCCGGCGTGGACGCCGGCGTATCAACCGGCGTCGCGCCCATGCGCTCGCGGATCTGTTGCGCGGTCTTGGCGAGCCCGGTGCGAATGCGTGAGAGAAACGAAGCCATGCGGCCGCTCAATTCCCGTCGAGTTCGTCGCGCTGCGGCCGGACCATCAGGGTGACCACCGCATCGCGGGGCGTCAACCTGCCGGCCAGCACTTCAGCCATCTGTGCGGCGATTGGAAGCTCGACCCCGTACCGCTCTCCCAACGCCAGCGCCGCCGTGGTCGTCCGCACGCCTTCGGCGACCATCCGCATCCCGGCAAGCACGTCCTGCAGCGCACGGCCGCGGCCCAGCTCGATGCCGACGTGACGGTTGCGGCTGAGATTGCCGGTGCAGGTGAGCACAAGATCGCCAAGCCCGCTCAAGCCGGCGAGTGTCTCGCGTCGGCCGCCCATCGCGCCCGCGAGCCGCGAGATCTCGGCCAGGCCGCGCGTGATCAGCGCCGCCATCGCGTTGTGTCCCAGGTGCAGCGACTCGACGACGCCGGCCGCGATCGCGATGATGTTCTTCAGCGACGCCCCGATTTCGACGCCGGGGACGTCATCCGAGGCGTAGAGCCGGAACGTCGACCCGCGGAATTCCTCCTGCACCGCGCGGACCGCGGCGTCGTCGGTGGACGCGGCGACGAGCGCGGTCGGCAGCTTGCGCGCGACCTCGGCGGCGAAGCTCGGCCCCGAGAGCACGACCACGGGATGCCGGCCGCCGGTTTCTTCGCTGGCGACCTCCGACATCCGACGCAGCGAGTCATTCTCGATGCCTTTGGTCGCGCTGACCAGGATGGCGTCCGCGGGCAAATGCGGCGCTGCCTCCCGGAGCACGCTCCGCATGCCGTGCGACGGAATCGCGAGGATCACGTAGCGCGCGCCGTTGAGCGCTTCATCGAGGGCGCCAGTCGGATTGAGGTGATCCGGGAACGTCACGTCCGGAAGATAGGTGGGATTGGCGCGGCGATCCGCCATCTCGCCCATCAGCGCCGAGTCGCGGCCCCACAGCTGCACGTCGCGTCCGCGATCGCCGAGGTGGACCGCGAGCGCCGTTCCCCAACTTCCCGCACCGAGCACTGCGGCGCGATGAGCCGCATCCGAAGACATCTCGTTAATTCTATGCGTCCAGCGCGCGCCTCACCATGTCGAGCGCCGCGGCGGTCGAATGCTGGCGGATCGCGGCGCGGTCGCCGGGGAAGTTCAGCGTGCGTACCATCTGCGCCGCCGGCGTCACCACCGCAATGACGACCAGACCGACCGGTTTGGCCACACTGCCGCCGCCCGGCCCGGCGATGCCGGTGATCCCGACGCCGATGTCGGCGGCAAACCGGCCGCGGACGCCGATCGCCATCGCCGTCGCGACCGGCTCGCTGACCGCCCCATGCGTGGACAGCAATTCGGCCGGTACCTCGAGATCGCGCCGCTTGACCTCGTCGTCATAGGCGACGACGCCACCGATGGTCCACGCCGAGCTGCCGGGGACCTCGGTCAGGCGTCCCATCAGCAGTCCGCCGGTACACGACTCCGCGGCGGCGATTCGCCATCGGCGCGCAGCCAGCGCGTCGCCGACGACTTGCTCGAGCGATCGACCGTCAGTGCTGAACACCACCGGCCCCAGCGCCGCCGCCAGCGCCTTGATGCCATCGTCAAGCCGTCGATCGATCGCCGGCACGTCGGCGCCGGCCGCGGCCAGGTGCAATTCGATCTGTCCCGGAGTCGCGAGGATGGTTGTCTGCACCGGCAGAAGGTCGTCGCCGAGACGCGAGTAGATGGGATACGCGACCTCTTCGACCTGCGACTCCGAGCGGCCGTGAACCTTGAGCACGCGACGACGGAGACGTCGGCCCGGGCTTCTCGCCTCGAGCCGGGCGGCGACGCCGGCTTCGAACATCGGCTGCAATTCGCGTGGCGGGCCGGGAAATAGCACGACGACGCGGTCGCCATGATCGATCCAGAGGCCTGGCGCGGTGCCGTGCGGGTTCTTCAGCACGACGGCCCCCTGCGGCACCTGCGCCTGGCGCCGGTTGATTTCCGGCATCTTCAGGCCGCGCCGCTTGAAGCGCTCTTCGATCGCCGCCATGACTTCAACGTTCTCGTGCATCGGCCGCAGCAGCACGCCCGACACGACGTCGCGGGTCACGTCGTCATCGGTCGGTCCGAGGCCGCCGGTCGTGAGCACGACATCCGCGCGTGAAAGCGCGGCCGCGACGATGGCGGCCAGATCACCGCGGTCGTCGCCGGCGACGGCTTTGGCGCGGACCTCGATCCCGAGGTCGTTCAGCCGCCCGGTCAGCCACAACGAATTGGTGTCGATGCGGTGGGGCGTAAGGAGTTCGCTGCCGACCGCGATAATCTCGGCGGTCCGGAGCGCATTCACCAGGTGATTCCGTACAGGAGTGTCAGACCGACCCACATGAGGATATTGCCGTACACCCCGGCCATCAGATCGTCCGCCATGATGCCGACGCCGCCGTGCAGCGCCTCGAAGTTGCGCGCCGGCCACGGTTTGACGATATCCAGGATCCGAAAGATGAAAAACCCGGCGATGGCGCCCACGACTCCGACGCCGGTGAGCAACAGCGTCAACAGTTGCCCGGCGACCTCGTCGACGATCACCGCTCCCGGATCGTCGCGGCCGAGGGCGCGCGCGGTGCCGGTCGCGCCCCAGGTCCCGACGAGAGAGATGGCGACCAGCAGGCCGATTTGCCATGCGGCCGGCCAATGCGCGGTCAGCAGGTAGACCCCGACGCCAATCGCGGAGCCGACCGTCCCTGGCGCGATCGGAAAGAACCCGGCCCCGCCGACCGTCCCGACGGCCAGCGCGAGCCGCGTCATGCGCGAACGACGCGCGTGTGCGACAGCCGATCGTGGAGCGCGCGATGGTCGCCGATCAGCGCAGGCAGGAATCCGACCAGCGCAAGGACCGACGGCAGCACCAGCGCCGACCGATAGAAGGCCTGCGTGATCGTGAGCGACGTCCAGTGTCCGTCGTCGTCGCCGACGACGCGGAGTCCGACCGCCATCTTGCCGAGCGTCTGACCGCCGGCGGCGGTGAACATCAGGAGGTAGCCGAGCGCGACGAGCAGCAGGAAGAGCGCGGTCGGGACGATCGGCAGGACACCGGCGTCGGCGATCGACAAATCAACCCACCGCAGTGTGACCCACAGCACGCCGAGACTGAGCGTGCCGAGAATCGTCGCGTCGATCGCGGCGGCGGCAACCCGCGTCCCCGCTCCGGCGATCTCGCCAGCCTCCACCGGCGCCGGTTCGCCGGCTTGCGCCGCGGCCTCCCGACGCTCGTTGCGCTCGATGCGTTGAAGGTCTTCCAGCAGGTCTCGATCGAGCGGACCGAGCTTTCTCGCCGGCGCCGAGCGCGGCTTGGGAGCGGCGATCTCCGGCGACGGCCGCCGGACGGCGAGCGGCGCGCGCGGCTCGGCCGGCAACGTAATCAGCGGCGTCTCCTCGGCGACTTCGGCCTCGATCGCGGCGGTCGCGGCCGCGAGAAATGCGGGCGCGGCGGGGGGCGCCGGCGGCGCCACCTCCGTGGACACCGCCGGCGCCGG
>DASUGM010000193.1:0-8218 GCA_036274055.1 Vicinamibacterales bacterium
GGATTGTCCAATTGATCGATTGCCGAAATCATTCTTGATCGCAAGAGCATTGAAGAGCTCTCTGTACGCCGAGCTCTCCAATCCGTCAATCCGCCAATCGGTCAATTCGTCAATCGGTCAATCGGTCAATCGCGAACCGTCAATTCGCCAATCATGGCAATCGGCAATGATTTCGGCAATCGATCAATTGGGCAATCCAATTCGGCAATGCCCTCGATTCGGCAATCCGGCAATTGTCAGAGTCTGGGCACAAGCCGCGCCGAGATGTGTTCGGCGAGCGCGGCGATGGTCCGAGACGGATTTAGTCCCAGGGCTTCCGGGACAATCGCGCCGTCAGCGACGTAGAGTCCCGGATGTCCAAACACCTGGCCCTCGTGGTCGACGACGCCGGTCGCCGCGGAGGTGCCGAGATTACAGCCGCCGAGGGGATGTGGCGTGATCAGGTCGCGGCTGACCGTCCATGTGAGCGGGGTCAGCGCCATGCCGCCAGTGAGCATCGCCAGCTTGCGGTGCACCGCGGCGACGGCGTTGATCGTTTCCTCCGAGTTGGCGATCGGCCAGTCGAGGAAGAGCTTGCCGTTCTTGAGCGACATCCGGCCGTCGGCGGCGTCGCGCGCCTGCGCAAACCACGGCATGACGCGGGTCAGAATGCTGATGTTGGTCAGGATCGGCAGCAGCGTCGCGGCGGCGTTGCGTTCTAACTCGCTCGCGTTCGGATCGGCGGCCATCTGCGCCAGACCGGTGGTCGCGAATCCGGGCAGGCCGCCGTCCTCGACGAAAATTTGCTTCCCCATGTACTCGCCGTCGAGCAGGTCGATCGCCGCCGTGATCGTCGGGCCGAGCGTCGGCCGCACCTCGCGCAGCGGGTGGATCGCCGGCGTCAGGAAGTCGCCGTTGCTGCTCCACCCTTCACCGAGCCGCTGGCTGACGTTCGGCAATCCGCCGATCCCCCGCGATCGCAGCAGCAGCTCGGTCGATCCAAGCGATCCGGCGGCGACGATCACGCGTTTGGCGTTGAACATGCGGCCGTTGAACGCGCCGTGCCCAATCTCGTCGGTACGGACGTCGTAGCCGCCGGCGACGGCGCGGATGTCGCGGGCGATGTGCAGCGGCAGAATCGTCGCGCCGTTCTGCTTCGCGACTGCGAGGTAGTTGAGGTCGAGGGTGTTGCGGGCGCGCACCGGGCAACCGGCATCGCATTCACCCAGATGCACGCAGGTGCCCTGGGCAACGCCATGGATGTTGGCGCGCGGCTGCGACGTCGCATGAGCGTGCGCGTTCGGCGTCGCGTAGCTCCATTGATCGTCGAAGCGCACCGCGAGCTCGAGCGATCGGAAGCGATGCTGCCAGCCGGCGTTGACCGCCGCTTCGTGGAGCAGCTTGGTGCGCTCCGGCCACTGGCCGTCGGGCACGCGCTTCACTTCCATCATCCGGCCGACTTCGGCGTAGTGCGGCGCCAGCACGTCGTAAGTGATCTCGGGCGGCCAGCCGGCAGCGAACGTGTCCGGCTTGGCCTCGACGGAGATGTTCGCGTAGACGAGCGAGCCGCCGCCGACGCCGGCGCCGGCGATCACCGACATGTGCGGGAACTGGCGCAGATCGAACCAGCCGTGGCGCGCCACCGGATCGTTGACGTCGAAGAACCACGGATCCGCCGGCGCGCGCGGAAAGTTGTGCGGCCCCCACTCCTGGCCGCGCTCGAGCACGAGCACCTTCGCGCCCGCCTGCGCCAGGCGGCACGCGGTGACCGCGCCGCCGAAACCCGATCCAATGATGATGACGTCTGCGTCGGCCATGTCGTCAGCCTCCGGCGGCTAGATCGGCAGCAACGGGCCGTAGGCCTCGAGCAGCTTGCCGAGGAACAGCTCGCCGAATCGCATCATCGCCTGCAGCCGCGCCGGCATCGGCCCGCCTTCGACGCGGAACGTCGTCATCTGCGCGAGGAAGTCGAGCAGCTGGATGTGGATGATGCCGACGGCGCGCTGGTTGCCGAGGTTTTCCTGGCCGGCATCGAGATGCCCGGCGTGCAGCCGGGTGAACAGCGTCGTCGTGTCGTCCCAGATCTCCGGCTGCGAGCGATCGTTCATGATCATCTTGGTGCCGACGATCGTGAAGTCGGCGCCGTTCGCGTGCTTGACGAACAACCGGTAGCGCATCTCCTTCTGGCGAGGATCGGCGTTATTGACCAGGAGGTTGAAGATGCCGCCGGTGACGGCGACCCGGCCGCCGAGCAGCGGCGAATCCGCGGTGCCGGTGACGGCGGCGGCGTGATTCGGATCGACCAGGAACGCGTTGACGTCCGCGGCCTTGATCGTCAGCACGACGTCGAGCTTGGTGTGGGCCGCACGTCCGGCTTCTTCGCCGCCGCGATAGTCGCCCGCGCCCGCGCCGATGAATCCACGCATCGTCTCGGTGAACTGGAGGCTGGTCGTCGCGCCGGGCGCGGCCGGGGCCGGCGCCGGCGGCGCGTTCGGCAACGGGATGTTGTTGGCGCGGCAGAACGCGCGGGCGGCTTCGACGCCCTGGTTGACGGCTTCGATCATCCGATCGCGCGAGAACGCGAAGATATAATGGATTGGCACTTCCGCCTGGATCAGCTTCAGCGCGATCTTGCGGCCGAACTCGCCGGGCTGGCCGGCGTCGATCGCCGCGTTGTTGCGTTCGAGCCGCCGCCAGATCGCGAAGAAGTTGGCGTCGGCGACCGTCTCGATGATGTGGAAGTACTGCGAGACGAAGCCGGGCCGCCATTCGTCGCGCGTGCTGACCGTCCAGATCGCCCAGATCTCCTCGGCGCCGCGGCGAATCGCCTCTTCGACGTTGGCGTCGGAGAGATAGACGGCGTCGATATAGAGGTCGCCGTTGATCTTCACCGGCGGGAACCACATCGGCAGCGACACCGCGCTGACGAGCTTGTCCTCGTTCATCTCGGCGTTGGTGACGACCTCGAGCTGCTTCCTGGAAAAGTTGCAGAGGTTGAACGTGCCGAGCCGGTTGCCGGCGCGAATCTGATTCCAGTCGAGTCCCCACTTGCCGCGCAGGATGTTGACGCGGAAGTTGTCGTAGGTGAAGTACGACTGCTGGTGCGCGAACTCGCCGGGGCCGTCGAGGTTGAGATCGAGCGGCAGGAACGGATCGTAGTCGCGCCAGTGGTCGGCGATCGTCGTGCCGGTCATCCCCTGGCAGTACATCGCCAGGTTCAGACAGCCGCCGCTGGCGCCGTCGGCGTGATCGAACGTCAGGCCGGCCTCATCGAGCCAGACCTGCAGGACGCCTGCTTGAAAACCGACTTTGAGTCCCCCGCCTGCCAGAATCAACGAACGCTTCGGCATACGACCTCGCTGGTCCGAGCCGCTCGCGGGGGAGCGCGCGGCGACCGCGGAGCCACTATACGACAGGTCTTATGCCGCTTTGGCGATCTTCGCACGCCGTACCGACGCCAGCAGCGCCAGCACCGCCGATTCGTCGGCGGAAAGGCCCGCGATCCGCTTGCGCGGCGCGGTCATCGTCTTCAGCGTGACGCCCGAGGCGTAGGCGTCGAGCACGGCGGGATGGATGTAACAGGCGCGGCACACCGCCCGGGTGTTGCCGAGACGCTTGGCGACCTGGTCGATGGCCTTGACCATCTCGCGCTTGGTCGCGGTTGGCGACGGCGCCGGCGCCAGATCGGCCAGCGCGCGCGCCGCGAACACGGTGCCCGCCCAGGTCCGGAAATCCTTGGCGGTGAAGTCGCGGTGCAGATACTCGTTGACGTCGGACGAGTCGACCGTCTTCACGTCGCCGTTGTCGTCGCGGTACTGAAACAGCATCTGGCCAGGCAGGTCCTGGCAGCGTCGGACGCTGCGGGCGAGCAGCGGATCGTCGAGCTCGATGCGCTGCTGGACGCCGCTCTTGGCGCGAAAGGTGAAGACGACGCGGGCGCCGCGCACGTCGACGTGGCGGTTGCGCAGCGTGGTCAGACCGTAAGACTTGTTGGCGCGCGCGTACTCGTCGTTGCCGACGCGAATCAACGTGCGTTCGAGCAGCTGGACGACGGTGGCGAGCACGCGCTCGCGCGAGAGCGGCGGCGCGTGCATGTCGCGTTTGACGCAGCGGCGAATCGCCGGCAGCGCCGCGGCAAACTCGGGGAGGCGATCGAATTTCGTCGCATCGCGGATCTGACGGAATTTGTGGTGGTAGCGATACTGTTTGCGCCCGCGCCCGTCGCGCCCGGTCGCCTGCAGATGCGCGAGCGGATCGGCGGCGATCCAAACGCTGGTCCACGCTGGCGGCAGCACGAGCCCGCGGATGCGCGCCAGGGTCGCGCGATCGCGTACGCGCTTGCCGTTGGCGTCGGCGTAGCGAAAACGCGGCGCTGTTCCGGTGCGCGTGTAGCCCGGTTCGCGATCGGTTGCGTAGTGCAAACCGGCTTCACGCGCGCTCTCCTGACCCGTCTGCTCCATCGTGTCCACCGGACGCGGCCTTGGGTCAGAGTGTGCAGTTCTGTGCCACCCGAGACGCCACGGCCCGTGTCCTGCACCACGCTGGTGCAAGACTCGGGCCGCGATCGGGCGCCTCGGTTCAGACTGGCCGGCGCTAGTGCGTGATGGACAGCGCCTGGACGGTTTTGAGGTGGTCCTACGAACTCCGGGTCGGTTACCCGCCGCTTTGCCAGCGTCGCACCGCGTCGAGCGGCCAGACGAGCATGAGGATGTTGAGCGCGAGGTTGTCCCGGATCATCCACAACACGAACAGCTCGAGGACGACCACGATCGCGACCGACGTCCATACCCGCAGCCGCGAGGCGAGCAGAAACCCTATCGCCATGAACAGGATGTCGCACGCCGAGTTGAGGACGCTGTCGCCGTAGTAGTCGAGCGCGATGGTCGCCTCACGGTAGCGGTTGATGATCAGCGGCGTGTTCTCGAGGATTTCCCAGCCGCCCTCGATCGCGGTCGCCGCGATCAACCGCGCGCCGACGCTCAGCCGGCGTCCGGCCACGAGGAACAGCAGTCCATAGAACGCAAAGCCGTGGATGACGTGCGACGGCGAATACCAGTCGGAGACGTGCTGCGAATTCTCCGAGCTGAACACGACGCCGTGCCAGAGTTTGACGTAGCCGCACTTGCACATCGGCTCGCGTCCCATCAGCAGCAGGATCGTGACGACGACGGCGAGGACGGCGGCGGCGGCGAGGAGATGGCGGCGGGTGATCGCGGACACGCGGGCAAGAGTCTAACCGACGCTTGTCAAAGAGCGCTCGGAAGGATCTCTGGAGGAGTTGTAGGAGCATGAAGGACCGACTGGGTTTTCAAGAAACCTGGTCTCCTTCACGCTCCTCAACCTCCTCAAGAGATCCTTCCGAGCGCTCTTGAACTACGATGTCCGCCGTGGCCGACCTGTCGGTGCCGTTGCTCTCGACGTGGCGTCAAGGGGCGATGCTCGCCCAGAAGGTGCAGCACGCGGTGCCGTCGGTCGCGCTGCTCGGGCACGGCGTCGTGCGTCTCTCGCATGAGGCAACGCCCTGGTCGCTGGTGCTCGGCGCGTCCGAGATCACGGTCGGAGCGCTGGTCATCATCAGCTTCGGGCGCGCGATTCGGGCGATCCGCGCGAAGACCGGCGCGGCGGACCACACGCATCACGGCTCGGTCGACTGGCTGGACATCTTCATCGGCGCGATGCTCGCGGTCGAAGTGTGGGCACACTGGCACGAGACCGGGCGCATCCAGCGGCCGAGCGCGCTCCTCGTGCTGCTGACGATCGGCCTCGGCCTCGGTCACGGATGGTTGGCCGCCCGGCAGCAACGGCGGCGGATGTTACGCGTCTCCGACGCCGGGCTCTCGATCGGCCGCGGCAAATTCGTGCCGGCCTTCAAGGCGAGCTGGAACGAATTACGCGCCGTCGAGATCGGGCCGCAGACGGCGCGGGTCGTGAAGAAGGACGGCAGCGCGAAAAAGATCAATCTTGCGGACCTGAAGAACGCGGACGCGGTGCGCGCGGCGCTCGAGGCGGCGCGGAATCGTGTGCCGCCGGTCGTCGCCGTGCCGGCGGTCTCCGGCTAACTTCCGCCGGCGGCCGCCGCACCGGCTCGCCCGGCGGTGCCGGCTCGGCCCGACAGAATCGCGATCTTCGCCGGATCGACGGCGATCTTGAAGTCTTTCATTTTCTCGGCGGTGGCCGTGGTCAACGCTCGATCGGTTGTCGCCGTCGTGGCCGTCGGCTCCGGTGCTCGAATCCGCGCGCGAATCAGCGCACTGCGGCTCTCAACGGTGGCATCGAAAGTCTTCTGATCGATGAGACCGGCGTTGAGCAGCACGGCTTGCGTCTTCATGGTCGAAGCGATCTGATCCGCAGCGTCGTCCGTGGACAGCAGCGCCTCGGCCGGCAGGCCCTTGAACACCAGGTCGCCGGGGCGGAGATCGATCCAGCCGTTGCTGTCGGCCTGGCTGATTCGAACCTCGAGCGGTTTAACGTCGAAATCCGACTTCGCATAAACGACGTACAAATCGCCGATCGCGCCGCCGATGTTGGTCGCGTACAGGTTGAAGACGCCCATCGCCGAGGTGCGGTCGTGAGCAAGCTCACCGGCGCCACTCGCTTGCGCGACCAGCTTGACTTCCGCGCCGCTGACGCGTTTGCCGTCGGCGCCGATCGCGACACCGACGACGCTCAGCGTGTCGATCGGCGGCACGGCCCGGCCGAGCGTCCAAACCGAGAACGTCATGCTGCTCGCGATCAGGACGAGCCTGGTGATCCCCATGGCACCCTCCACTGTCGCTATTGCCATTGCACCGGAACGACTTTCGATGCTCCGACGCGGTTGTTATTGGCGTCCTGCAGGGTCAACTGCGCGCACGTGATCGTGGCCTGGGTGGTGAGGACGAACAGCTTGTACTTGCCGAGGTTGGGCTGGTCCACCGTCGCGCTCGACTTCACCTGCGCGCAGTCGGCGCCGTCGCCGACGTTGAGCACCAGCCGTCGGTTGGCCTGCGGTTCGAACCTGGCGAAATCGGCGGTGATCAGCACGCGATCCGGTTTCGGCGCCTTCTCGAGAACGATGCCGGTCACCTGCGTCAGCGCGAGCGACGCCGTTGGCGACGACGGCAGCACGTAGGGCGCGGTGAACAGCACGAGAAAGAACACGGCGATGCCGCCGGTCACGGCAAACTTGAGCGGCGTGTCGAGCGGGCCGAGCTTGAACTGGCCGCCGGCGGTGGCGCTGCCGCCGAAGGCGCCAAGAGACAGGCCGGCGCCCATCGCGAGGAAGAAGATCGGGTAGGCGCGATCCTGATCGGCGATCGACTTGCCGTTCATCGACATCCAGATCAGCGCGCTCAGGACCACCATTGTGAACAGCGCGAACACGACGCCCGACCAGAAATAGCGGCCGTCACCAGGTTTCTCGCTGGACAGTTTAGGCGTCGGATCGGGCGTCGCGGGCTTCTTTGCCATTGCGTGGCTGGACCCTCGGGAAGTTGCTGTGGCAGGAGACGGACGCCGCGGAGTTTTTCCCGAAGTAAGATGAATACGGGTCGGGGCGTAGCGCAGCCTGGTAGCGCACCTGCCTTGGGCGCAGGGGGTCCCGCGTTCGAATCGCGGCGCCCCGACCAGTTTTCCTGCCGTAGGTCACGAATAGGTCATCGCGGGACGTTGCTCTCGGGCATGAGCGAGTCTTCCAAATGCCTTTCTCGCATCGCGGCGCACACGCTATTCCTCAGTCTCGATATCTTGGAAAACCCATTTCTTTCCGCGGCGTCGCACAGTCACAATCACGGGCCGATTGACCATGGGCCCCACGACGTCATCCAAGGCGTCGCCGGCACCGTCGATCCTCACGTGCTCGCCTAAAGTGGCCGCGGTGGCAACCTCGAGCCAATCTTGATCGAGGTGAAGGGCTCTCAACGTTCCGCGAATTGTTTCGGGCTCCTGGTCGCCGGGCTTTTTGCGTTCAGGTCTTGCCTTGCGAAGAGCCGCGTTCAACTCCTGTCTCGTTTCGGGCTCAAACGACGCGACAACGGCATTCGGTGCCCCGGCGTCACGAACATCAAGTCGGTCAAATGTCTTCCCGGTTGGCGCGAGGTTTCTTGACAGGCTAAGGAAGACCTCACGGTACTGCTTATCAGGTACCACAGCGGACAGTAAGACCTCCGGATCAGTGGCACTGGCCCGAATGACTTGAAAGAACATCTCTGTCACTTGCCCGATCTTTGGCATCTCGGACTCCCAGAGACTTCTTTGCTTC
>DASUGM010000194.1:0-3524 GCA_036274055.1 Vicinamibacterales bacterium
CGTTGGGGCCGATCAGGCCGAAGATCTCGCCATCGAGCACCTCGAGCCCGACCTCGGATACGGCCGTCATCTTCCCGTAGCGCTTGGTCAGACCCGAAACGGAGACGACGGCCGCCGGCATGCGGCATCTATGTTGTCACGCGGCGCGGCGCGCAAGGCGTTCTTTCGTTCGGAACTTCGGAAGTTCGGGCGTTCTGTTCTTTCGTTCGCAGGTTCTTCGTGCTCGGTGATGAGAACGCAGAACCGAAGAACCGAAGAACGAAAGAACGGAACGCCCGAACTCCCGAACTCCCGAACGTAAGAACCTGCAGAGCTCCAGACTCATGTTAGGGTTGCCCGCGCGTGACATCGAATCAGCCAAACGCGGACGCGGGCTTGATCCGCTCGCTCGGCACGTTTGCGCTCGCCGCGAGCATCGTCAACATCACCATCGGCGGCGGCATCTTTCGCCTGCCGGCCGACATGGCGGCGACGCTCGGCGCCACCGCGCCGATTGCCTACGTGCTGTGCGCAATCGCGATGGGTCTCATCGTCCTTTGCCTGGCGGAGGCCGGCAGCCGCGTCGCGCTGACCGGCGGGCCGTATGCCTATATCGAGGTGGCGTTCGGGCCGTTCATCGGGTTCTTGTCCGGCTTCATTCTGTGGATGGTGCTGACCTTTGCGATGGCCGCGGTCGCGACCGTCCTGATGGCGAATCTCGGCGCCCTCGTCCCATCGCTCTCGTCGCGACTGGCGTCGTCGATTGCCATCGTCGCGATCTACGCGATCTTTGCCGCCGTCAACATCATGGGCGTCGAGCGCGGCGCGCGCGTCAATACGATCCTGACGGTCGCCAAGATCCTGCCGCTGTTGTTGCTGATCGTCGGTGGAATGTTTGCGATCGATGCCGCCAACCTGACGGTGGCCAACCCGCCGTCGATGGGCACGCTGGCGCGCAGCAGCATCCTGCTGATCTTCGCGTTCGCCGGCATCGAGGCGGCGCTGGTGCCGGGCGGGGAAGTCCGCGACCCGGCGCGCACGGTGCCGCGCGCGATCCTGCTGGCGATGATCGCGGTGACGCTCCTCTACGCCGGGCTGCAATTTGTCGCCCAGGGCGTGCTCGGGCCGGCGCTGGCGACGTCGAAGTCGTCGCCGCTCGCCGACGCCGCCGGCATCGCCATCGGCGGCTGGGCGCGGCAGTTACTGCTGGCCGGCGCGGTCATCTCGATGCTCGGCCATGTCGGCGCGATGATCCTTGCGGTGCCGCGCACGCTCTTTGCCTTCGCGCGCGACGGCTTTCTGCCGCCGGCGCTCGCCCGCACGCATCCCGCGCACAAATCACCGGTGGTCGCGATTCTCGTGCAGTGCACGCTCGTCCTCGTGCTCGCCCTGACCAGCACCTTCGAGCGACTCGCGGTCCTCGCCAATCTTTCGATCCTCGTCGTCTACGGGCTCTGCTGCATTGCGACGTGGCAACTTCGCCGTCGCGACGTTCGCGCCGGCGGCACGCCCTTCAAAGTGCCGATGCCCGGCGTGGTCATCGTCCTGGCCTGCGCGATGATCGCGTGGATGCTGAGCAGCGTCACCCGTGTCGAGTGGCTGGCGTTCGGGACAGCTCTCGCCGTGGGCGCGGCGATTTTTCTCATGCGCCTGTCGAAGACTGCTTCAAGTTGAACGACGCGGAGAGCGCGCTTCCGTGCGGGCGACCTGATCCGATAATGTGGCGCTCATGTCGATCGCGACTGGCACCCGTCTCGACACCTATCAAATCTTGGCCCGTCTCGGGGCGGGCGGCATGGGCGAAGTCTATCGGGCCCACGATTCGAAGCTGAACCGAGATGTTGCGCTGAAGATACTGTCTGAGGCCTTTGCCGGCGACGCCAACCGGCTCGCCCGGTTCGAGCGCGAGGCCAAGGCGCTGGCAGCGCTCAATCATCCCAACATCGCGCACGTCTACGACTCGGGCACGTCGGCAGGTACGTCCTATCTCGTCATGGAGCTGGTGGACGGCGACGATCTGTCGGCGCTGATCGCGCGCGGTCCCCAGCCCGTCGCCGAGGCGGTCAGAATCGCGGGGCAGATCGTCAATGCCCTCGAAGCCGCCCACGACGCGGGGATCGTCCATCGCGATCTGAAACCGGCGAACATCAGGGTCCGGCCAGACGGTACGGTAAAGGTGCTCGACTTCGGATTGGCCAAGGCGCTGCAACCCTTCGGGCAGTCCGGCAATCTCGCCGACTCGCCGACGATCACCTTACCCGCCGCCACAGTCCCCGGCGTCATTCTCGGGACGGCCGCCTACATGTCGCCGGAGCAGGCCAGAGGGAAACCCGTCGATCGGCGCACGGATATCTGGGCATTCGGCGCCGTGTTCTACGAGATGCTGACAGGCCGCCGCGCATTCGGCGGCGAGGACGTGACCGAGGTGCTCGGAGCGGTCATGCGCGGCGAGCCGGACTGGCAGGCCCTCCCACCTGAAGTGCCGCCAGCGATCCGCGCGCTGATCCAGGGCTGCCTGCAGAAGGATCGGGCGCAACGGGTGGCCGATATCTCGACCGCGCGCTTCATCATCGGTGCTGCGTCCAGTCTTGCTGACGTGCGGCCGGCCGCGCCGAGCCCGGCCCGGCGCTGGTCGCCGGCTCTGGCCGCCGGCGCGGTGCTGGTCGCGCTGCTTGGCGGCGCGTCGTTGTGGCTATCCGGTCGAGCTGTACCTGTTGCCATCGCCCGGTACACCGTCACGCCCGGCGAGGGACAGGAAATGGCGCAGGCGGCCGGCGTCAATGTCGCGCTCTCACCGGACGGCGCATGGATGGTCTACGTCGGCAGCACACCTGGCCGTGGCACGCGGCTCCTTCGCCGGCATCTCGACGACCTGGATGCGATCGCGCTGCCGGGCAGCGACGGCGCGACGGCGCCGGCTTTGTCGCCTGACGGCCGCTCGGTCGCGTTTCTCGTCGACGGCGCGATTCGCACGCTGCCGGTCGAAGGAGGGACGCCGTTTACGGTCGTCAGCGCGGGCGGCGCGCCAGCGTGGAGCGACGACGGCATGATCTACTACGGCCGCGGCAACGTGACCTATCGGGTGTCCGCGCAGGGTGGGGAGCCGTCCGCATTTACGACGCCGGCGCCCAATCTCCTCCAAAGGCAGATCGACACCTTGCCAGGCGGTCGGGGACTGCTCCTCACGCTCATTGAAGGCACTCCTGCGCGCGCGCGAATCGCGGTCGTCGGTCCGCAGGGGGGACCGGCCCGGGTGATCCTCGCCGGCACTCAGGCGCGATATGCCGCGACGGGTCACATCGTCTACGCAACCGCAAACGGAACGCTGCTCGCGGCTCCTTTCGACGTGGGGCGCCTCGAGGTGACCGGACCGAAGGTCGCGGTGGCCCAGGGCGTCGCAGTGGAAAGTGACGCCACGACGCACTTTGCGGTGTCGCGGTCGGGCTCGCTGGTGTACGCCACCGGCGCCGGATTCGTCTCAGAGCTCGTCTGGGTCACGCGCAGCGGGATGGCGACGCCGGTTGATCCCTCGTGGACCGGCGAGT
>DASUGM010000195.1:0-6886 GCA_036274055.1 Vicinamibacterales bacterium
GGTCAGACCCCTTTTAGGGGTCTGACCCTTGTTTGACCCCCTACTCCGCGCGCGCCACCTGCGCTCCCAGCCCGGTCAGTCGTTCGACGAGCTGAGCGTAACCGCGCTCGACGGTTTCGATCTCGAGGACCGTGCTCTTCCCTTCCGCCGCGAGCGCGGCGGCGATCAGCGCCATCCCCGAGCGAATATCCCGACTGTCGAGCGTCCGGCCCTTGAGCGTCGTCGGCCCGCTGACGATGATCCGGTGCGGGTCGCAGAGGAACAAATCGGCGCGCATCGCGCTGAGCTGCTCGAGCGCGAACAACCGCAGCTCGTACATCCAGTCGTGGACCAGCGTGCGGCCGCTCGCCTGCGTGGCCAGCACGGTGACGAGGCTGACGATGTCCGATGGAAATCCCGGCCACAGTCCGGTGGTGATCCGGCGCGCGCAGACCAGCCGCGACGGCCGGACGACGAAGCGCTGATCCTCGAGATCGAACTGCAGATCCATCTCCTCGAGCACCGCGGTGATCGGCTCGAGATCCTGCGCGTACACGCCGGTGATCTCGACGTCGCCGCCGGTGATCGCCCCGACCACCCCCCACGACGCGGCCTCGATGTAATCGCCGCGCAGCGTGTGCGTCGCGCCCTTCGGCTCGGGTGGCCCGGCGATGCGCAGGGTCGACGTCCCGATCCCCTCGATCTGCGCGCCCATCTTCACCAGGAACTCGCACAGCTCGATGACGTGCGGCTCGCAGGCGGCGTTGCGGATCTCGGTGACGCCGGCGGCGCGCGCCGCGGCGATCAGCGCCGTCTCGGTGCCGGTGACCGACGCCTCGAGCAGATACATCGACGCGCCGTGCAGGCCATCGGGCGCCTCGAGCTCGTGGCCGGTTTCCTTCTCGACGACGCGCGCCCCCATGGCGAGCAGGGCTCGCACGTGAGTCGAGATCGTGCGCCGCGCCGGGAAATCGCCTCCGGGCGGCGCGAGCACGGCGCGTCCGGTCCGCGCCAGCAGCGCGCCGAGCAAGAGCACCGAGCCGCGCAGCCGGCCGACCAGGCGCGGGTCAGGCTCCGACGAGCTGATGCCGCCGCAGGTGACCTTGAGCGTGCTCGTGCCGCGCCCTTCGACGCGCGCGCCCAGCGAATGCAGCAGCGACAGCATCACCGTGACATCGCGGATTTGCGGAACGTTGTGAATGACGCACGTCTCCGTCGTCAGCACGCACGCGGCCAGCAGCGGCAGGGCCGCGTTCTTGTTGCCCTCGACGGCAATGCGGCCGGACAGGCGCCGGCCGCCTTCGATCACGAGATTCGCCATGTCAGAACGTCCCCAGGAACACGACTTCGTCGCGCAACTCGACGTCAAACGCGTTCTTGACGCCGAGGCGCGCGTCTTCGATGAGCGCGCGGATGTCAGCCGCGGTCGCGCCGCCGCGGTTGACGATGAAGTTGGCGTGCACGTCCGAGATCTCGGCGCCGCCGCGGCGCCGGCCCTTCAGGCCGGCGCGGTCCACGAGCGCGCCGGCAGAGGCCGGAATGCCCGCCGGCACACGGTCGCGTTCGGGATCAGGGTTTTGAAAGACGCATCCGGCGCTTGGCAGCGCCAGGGGCTGCGTGCGTTTGCGGAAGGCCAGCGACTCGCGGGCCCGGGCCCGCAAATCGTGCGACACACCCGGCTCGCAGCGAATCTCGGCCCACACCGCGACTTCGCCGGTACGTTGCAGCCGGCTGGTGTCGTACGCAAATCCCATGTCGGCGCTGGCCACATCGACGAGCGTGCCCTCGGGCGTCGCGACCTGCACCATCGTGATCAGGTCGCCGATGTTCTGTCTGGCCCAGTGCGCGTTGCCGTAAATTGCACCGCCCACCGTGCCCGGCGTGCCGGCCCAGCGCTCGACCGCGGCGAGGCCGCGGGAAATCGTCCACCGCACCAGCCCGTTGATGGTCACTCCCGCCTCCGCCCTGATCCTGTCAGACACCGGCTGCGAGATTTCGGTGAGATGGAGCCGGATGACGACACCGCGGACGCCGGCGTCGGCGACCAGCACATTCGATCCGCCGCCGAGCACCGTGACCGGCACCGCATGCTTGGTCGCCGCGGCCAGGACGTCGCGCAGCATCCCGATCGATCGCACGCGCGCCAGGAGATCGGCGCGCCCGCCGACGCCGAACGTCGTGAACGGCGCAAGCGGCACGTCGGCCTTGAAATCCGCGGTGCCAAGCAGCGGACCGACACGCGCGACGAACCCCTTGAGATCCATCGCTGCCTATTCCGGCGTCTCGCCGCCGAGCACCGCCAGCAGCCGATCGTGGATCCCGTCGAAGCCGCCATTCGACATCAGGACCACCAGGTCGCCGTCGCCGGCTTCAGCGGCGACGGTGCGGACGATATCTGCGACCGGCATGCAGCGCGCCCGGCCGCCGGCGCGGGTCACGTCCTTGACGACGTCGTCGACGGAGAGCCGCTCGGCCTCGGGCAGCGTCGATCGAAAGACCGGCGCGAGAATCACCTCGTCGGCGCCCGAGTCGATGAAGGCGCGCGCGAATTCGTTCTGAAAGATCCGCCGGCAGGACGTCGCCGAGCGCGGCTCGAAGATCGCCCAGATTCTCCGATCGGGGTGTGAGGCGCGGAGCGCACGCAGGGTCTCGAGAATCGCCGTCGGATGATGCGCGAAGTCGTCGTAAATCGAGACGCCGCGCGCGATGCCGCGGAGCTCCAGCCGGCGTCGCACGCCTTGAAAGTCCGCGAGGCCGCGGCGCATTTCCTCGGGTGACAGGCCGGCCGCGTAACCGACCGCCAGCGCCGCCAGCGCGTTGCGGACGTTGTGCATGCCGTGCAGCGGCACCGCGAAGTGGCCGAGCGGCTCGCCGCGGAACGTGAGCTGAAACCGCGTCCGGCCGCCCATCGGCTCGACCTCTGAGGCCCGCCAGTCGGCGTCATCGGCGAAGCCCACGGTTTGCACCGCGCACCGCGCGATCGGCGCGAGCATCGCCGTTTCCGGCGAATCGGCGCCGAGGATCAGTGTTCCGCTCTTCGGAATCAGGTTGACGAACCGCCGGAAGGCGACGCGCAGCGACTCCATGTCCGGGTAGATGTCGGCGTGGTCGTATTCGAGATTGCCGACCACCGCGATGTCCGGCAGGTACTTCAGGAACTTCGCGGTCTTGTCGAAGAACGCGCTGTCGTACTCGTCGCCTTCGATGACGAAGTCGCGTCCGGCGCCCAACCGATAACTGCCGTCGAAGTTGATGGCGATGCCGCCGACGAGCACGCTCGGATCGAGGTTGCCGTGCGTGAGCAGCCATCCCGCCAGTGCGGTGGTCGTCGTCTTGCCGTGCGTGCCGGCGATCACGACCGAGCGCGCGCTCCACAGGAAATGCTCGCGGATCGCTTCCGGCAGCGAGACGTAGCGGATCTTTCGATCGAGCACTTCCTCGAGCTCGAGGTTGCCGCGCGAGATCGCGTTGCCGACGACGACGACGTTGAGGTCGGGCGTGATCTGCTTCGGATCGTAGCCGTCGAAGACCGTGATCTGCTCGCGCGCGAGAAACTCGCTCATCGGCGGATACACCGCGTGGTCGGATCCCTGCACGTCGTGACCGCGTGCCTTGAGCATCGCCGCCAGCGTCGCCATCGCCGTGCCGCAGATGCCGATGAAGTGGATGCGCATCGCCGGTGCCTAGGCCGCCGCGGCGGCTTCGTCGAACACCAGCCGCGGCCGCGGGCCGCCGATGGCGCGGACCGCGACGCCAAACGGAACAGTGAACAGCGGCGTCACGGTGTGGCCGGACGGATAGCCGAAGAGCACGGGGCCGCTGAAGTCGCGGAAAACATCCGCGACCTGGCCGCGGCCGGTGACGACGCCATCGGGCTCATCGCAGCGCGGAAACTGGCCGCAGACGATCGCGCTCGCTCGCGACAGCACGCCGGCCTGCTGGAGCTGCGTCAACATCCGGCGGATGCGATACGGGCGCTCGCCGACTTCGTCGAGAAACAGCACGGCGCCGGCGGGCGGCGCAAATGGCCACGGCGTCCCCAGCGACCCGACCAGCTGCGAGATCGTACCGCCGAACAGCGACCCCACTGCCTCGCCGCTCTTCAGCGCCGTCAAGCCGTCCGGGGATTGCTCGCCCAATGCCTTGACGGACAGCGCCGTCAGGAACGTCGCGGCGTCGTACGCCGACGTCCCGGCGGCGAGGCGGCCCTCGAGCATCGGTCCGTGAATCGACACCAGCCCGGCGTGGCAGTTGAGAAACGTGTGCAGCGAGGTGATGTCGCTGTAGCCGACGAGCGCCGTGCGCGACGCCGCGACCTCCGCCGGGTCGAGCCCCGGCAACACTTCGACGCTGCCGTAGCCGCCGCGAACCGCGACGATCGCGTCGATGCCGCGATCGCGCCAGGCGTCCATCAGCGCGCGCGTGCGCGCCGCGATCGATCCGGCGACAATCGGTTCGCGTTCAAACACCGACTCGGAAAACACCGGCTCGAAGCCGAGCCGGCGGAGCTCGGCGACGCCGGCGTCGAAGTCTTCCTGCTTGAACGCGCTCGCCGGCGCCACGATGGCGACGCGGCTGCCGGCCGCGGCGGGCCGGCACTTGATCAACCCGCAAGCGGTGCGTGGGGTCACAGCCAGGCGGCCATGTCCCGGGCCACCGCCTGATGCGCCGCCGATCCGATCACGTCGAGCCCGATCGGCGCCTGGTGCGGCTGCGGGCCGAGGAATTTGACTTTCGATTTGTGCTGCCGCGCGAGGGCGTCGTCGATCCGCTTCTGCGTCAACCGGCCCGACTCGGCGGCGCGAATCAGGGCCTCGAGCGCTTCGGACTGCGCGTCGACGGTCGAGTTGCACAGCAGCAGCGCGTCGCAACCCGCCGAGATCGCCGCGACGCACGCCTCCGGCAGGGGCATCGTCGCGCTGACGGCTTTCATCCCGAGGTCATCGCTGATGACGACGCCGCCGTACCCAAGATCGTGCTTGAGGATGGAAATGCCCGCCGGCGACAACGACACCGGCACGTCGGCGTCGATCGCCGGCACCAGGACGTGCGCCGTCATGATCGTCGCGACGTCCTCGGCAATCGCGCGCTTGAAGGGCAGGAGTTCGATCGCCTCGAGCCGGCGCCGATCGTGCTCGACCACCGGCAACGCGTCGTGAGAATCGAGGCTGGTATCGCCGTGCCCGGGAAAGTGTTTGCCGCAGGCCGAAATCCCGGCGTGCTGAAGCGTCTGAATCATCACCGCGCCCAGCCGCGCGACGTCCTCGGCCTTTGCCGCGAGCGCGCGATCGCCGATCACCGGGTTGGCCGGGTTGGTGTGGACATCGAGGACCGGCACGTAGTCGAGGTTGATGCCGACCGCGCGCAATTCCGCGGCCAGCGCCGCGGCGAAACGAGCCGCCAGCGCCGCGTCACCGCTGCGGCCGAGCGTGCGCGCCGGCGGCCACTCGGTAAACGGCGACTTCAGCCGCGCGACGCGGCCGCCCTCTTGATCGACGCTGATCCAGAACGGCCATTCCGGCGCCAGCGCCGCGACCTCGCGCGACAGCTCGGCGACTTGCTGCGGCTCGACGATGTTGCGGGCAAAGTAGATGACGCCGCCGAGATCGAACGCGGCGACGAGGCGGCGAAGATCGTCGGGCGCCGTGTGACCGCTGAAACCGACGATCGCCAGCCGGCCGATGCGGCGTCGAAGCTCCCGAAGCGACATTCGACCGCCATTATAATGCGCCGTGCGCATCGAAGCCTCCGCGCCGACCCGCATCGATCTCGCGGGCGGCACGTTCGACATCTGGCCGCTCTATCTCTTCCATGACCACGCGCAGACGATCAACGCGGCGATCAGCCTGCGGGCGCACTGCACGCTGACCTCGCGCCGCGATTACCACGTCGCGCTGGTGTCCGACGACACCGGCGAGACCGTCGAGGCGCCCGACCCGCAATCGCTCGACGTCGATCGGCTGCCGCTGCTGGCCCGGCTGGTCAAGTACTTCGGCGCCCGGGGCGTCGAAGTCCGGACGCGCGCGCAGTCGCCGGTCGGCGCCGGCATCGCCGGGTCATCGGCAATGCACATCGCCGTCGCCGCGGCGCTGGCGGCATGGACCGGCCGCACCTTGAGCGACGACCAGTTGCTGACGATCGCGATGAACGTCGAGGCGCAGGTCATCAAAGTGCCGACCGGGGTCCAGGACTACCGGCCGGCGTTCTACGGCGGCGTCTCGGCGGTCGAGCTGGAAATCGACGGCGTCCGGCGGGTCGCGCTCGAGGTTCGGCCCGAGGATCTGCAGGCCCGCCTGGTGCTGGCCTACACCGGCGCGTCTCGTCATTCGGGAATCAACAACTGGGATGTGATGATGCGGCGGATCAACGGCGACACCGCGGTCGCAGCCGCGTTCGACGCGATTCGCGATGCGGCGGTCGGCCTGCGTGCAGCGCTCGAGCACCACGACTGGGCCGATGTCGCCGCGCACGTCAATGCCGAGTGGTCAGCACGCAAGCGTCTTGCGCCCGGCGTGACCACGCCGGAGATCGACAGCCTGCTCGAGAGGGCGCGGCTGGCGGGCGCGACCGCCGGGAAGGTCTGCGGCGCCGGCGGCGGTGGCTGTCTGTTCTGCCTCGTCGAGCCGGAGCGCGCCGCCGCCGTCGCGGAGGCACTCAGCAGCGGCGGCGCCGAAGTCCTGCCCTTCACGATCGAACCTGATGGCGTTCGCGTAACCCGATCCTGACGGAGCCGCCATGGACCCCCTGACAGAAATCAAGCAGCTCTACTTCCACGCGAGCCGAAAGTCGATCCACCGCGACCTCAAGCGCGCGGTCACACTCTTGAAGTCGATGAAGACCGACGAGGAGCGCGAGCGCGCCGCGGTCTACATGGACGGGCTCTCGCAAATGAGATCCGAGTGGTCTG
>DASUGM010000196.1:0-17177 GCA_036274055.1 Vicinamibacterales bacterium
CCCTCGATCACCACGAGCTGCGCGTTCGGCGCCGCGGCGTTGAGCGCCCGGGCCTCGGCCGGAGTCACCTGGATGTCCGTCGTGCCCTGCAGAATCAGGATCGGCATCGAAAGCTTCGCGATCTCCGTCGCCGGCGTGTACTTCAACCACGAGATCATGTACGGCTGCACGCTCGGCCGATAGAGCGCGGCCAGGCCCGGCACGGTGGCGAACGGCGATGGCAGCGGATCGACGGTCTTGCCGGCCTCGAGCGACGACAGAATCGTTTCGTTCTGCTGCCACAACTCGGCCATCGATCCGATCTGCGGCCGCAGTTGATCCCGCAGGATTTGCCCGGCCGGCCTGGCGATGCCGGCGATCGACACGTAGGCGTCAGCTTTGGCCCGTCCCGCCGCTAGCATGCCGATGAGCGAGCCTTCGCTGTGGCCGATCACGGTGATCGTCGAGAACCGCAGATCGGATCGCAGCTTTGCAATCCACGCCGCCGCGTCGTCCACGTACATCTCGAACCGCAGGTCGCTCTCCTTCATGCCGGGTGCGACGCTGTCGCCGATGCCGCGCTTGTCGTACCGCACCGACGCAATGCCCTCGGCCGCCAGCGCTTCCGCGAGCAGCTTGTAGCCGTTGTTGTTGCCGGGCAGCATCCGGGAGTTGCCGTCGCGATTGGTCGGGCCCGATCCCGCGATGATGAGCGCGACGGGCACTTTGCCGTTCGCCGCCGGAAGTCGCAGCGAGCCAGAGAGCGTCAACGTCGGCGTCGTGACGCTGATGGCGTCGTCGGCGGTGACTTGAGCCGGCGCGGTCTGTGCCAGCAGCGCCGCCGCCGCGAGCGCCTGCATCACCGTAATGAGAAGAGCCATCAGGCGGTCCTTTGCGGATCGTTCTTCCACACGATGTACGAATAGACAAAACTGGTCGCGATCGTCGCCATGAGCGTGCCGAACATCACCGGCCGCGCGAGCTCGGGGAAGGACAGGGCGGCGGTCACGGTCAGCAGCCCGCCGAGCGTGAACAACCATCCCGCGAGCCGGTGCGTCCGGCGCCACGACGATTCGCTGCTCAACGTCCACGGCGTCCGCACGCCGACGAACCAGTTGGACTTGACCTTGGGCAGGTAGTTGCCGAGCAGGATGAGCGCGACGCCGATCTCGGCGGCCACCAGCGTGTTCAGGTGCGCACGCTCACCCCGAATCCACAGCAGCACGACAATGTCCAGACCGAACAGGAGGCCGACGACGACGGTCCGGATGATCGCGAACGGACCGGCGAACGCGTCGTAGTTCGTCCGCCGCGGATCGAAGCGCGGCAGCACGAGCAGCAGGGCGTAGACGCCGGCGGCGGCCAGAGGCAGGCCGAACAATCCTTCGAACCGTCCGCCAAACCGGTCGGGCTCATTCGCGAAATTCCAATGCACCGGAATCTGCGACGGGGCCGCCGACCAGTGCACCGCGGCGAGGATGAACATCGCTGCAATCATCAGCAGCGCGAGCACGTCGACTTTCCAGAGCGCCTTCACGACAGATCTCCCTTCTGCTTGTCCACGCCGAACACCGCCATCAGCGCCGCCATCGTCTCCTCGAAGACGGAGAGGTTCAGGCTGTAAAGAATGGTCTGACCCTGCCGCTCGGTCGACACCAGGTCAGCAGTCTTGAGCACACTGAAATGCGCCGAGAGCGTGGATCGGTTCTGCGGAAAGCGATCCGCGATGGCGCCAGCCGACATCGGGCCCTTTCGAAGCAGTTTTAGAATTTCGCGCCGGGTCGGGTCGGCGAGCGCGCGGAACACGCGATCCATCGGGGGATGATACCACTATATTTCGTTGTGTGGCGAAATATCGAAACGCCACGGATTTGGGCAGAAACTGCTCAAGAAGTGTCGCGGACGGGTCGGCGTTCTCTCGCGATCAGCGCTCTGGCGCGGGCTTTGGCGCGCGCGATCATGGCGCGGGGTGGTGGCCGGCGCCCTTCCCTGCGGCACGCCGCAATGGTGGACCGCAGCCGCGCCGCGATCGTTCCGCAGCACCTGCAGGCGCGAACGTGTTCTTCCACCGCGCGACGCCGGGCGGGCGTCAACTCGCCGTCGAGATATCGCGAGATCTCCACCAGCAGCGTGCGGCACCGGGCAGACGGCCGAGTCCGGGCGGTCATTGGTTTCCCTCGTTGAGCGCGCCTTGAAGCTGAAGTCGCGCACGATGCAATCGCGTCTTGACGTTGTCTTCGGAGACTCCCATCACCTTCGCGACCTCACGCGTCGATAGCCCCTCCATCTCCCGCAGGAAGACGACCTCGCGGTACGGGCCAGGCAGCGTGCGCAGGGCCCTCCGCAACCGACGACGAAGCCCGGCATTGTCCGCCAGTTGCTCGGGATTCTTCCCGGGATCCGGCGCGTCGATACGCGCCAGCTCACCTGGGACGACTTCGTCGAGCGATCGCAACCGTGTCGGCTCGCCCGCGCGCTTCCGCCGCCCCATCAGGCAGGCGTTGCGCACGGTGCGATAGAGCCACGGCTTGAACGCGCCCGGATCGCGGATGCGTCCGACGTAGCGATACGTTTTGAGCAACGCCTCCTGCATCGCGTCCTCGCTGTCGTCGCCATGGCCGCACACCGAAGCACTGAAGCGCCACGCGACTTCCTGGACACGCATCAGGAGTCGCTCGAGCGCTTCCGCATCGCCGGTGGCGGCAGAGCGGACCAGCTCCGTGTACTCGTCCCGGGCCGGCTCGTCCGGCGTCCCTGCTTTTGAAAGATTCACATTCCCCGCGTTGGTGACACGCCGACCGTCCTTGCCGCCCGGCATGATGATACGCGTTTGCCGGAAGGGATCCGGCGGCCCGTCACCCTCGTTGTCACCATTCGGCGTGGTTTGAATCTCTTGTGGCTGAGATGCACCGCCGCGCCGCCACCTTCCTTTTCCTGACAGCGCTCGGATTGGCGGCGCCGGCCGCGGCCCAGGCGCCGTTGAGCCTGGCGGACGCGATTACGCGTGCCCGGGCGCAGAACCCCGAAGCGGGCCGCCGTGCCGCCGAGGAGCGCGAGGCGGCGCAGCGCCTCGTCCAGGCGCGCGCCGGCTACTGGCCCAAGGTGGACTTGGCCGAGTCCTGGCAGCGCGGCAATCAGCCGGTGTTCGTCTTCAGCTCGTTGCTCGCGCAGCGGCAATTCTCCGCCGCGGATTTCGCTCTCGACGCGCTGAATCATCCCGCCGCGATCGACAACTTTCGTACCGACGTGATCGTCGAGCAGTCTCTGTTCGATGCTGCCACGAAAGGGAGCGTCGCCGCCGCCGGCATCGGCCACGAGGTGGCGACTGCGACTCGCGCGATGGTGAGTCGCGATCTGGCAGTCAGTGTCACCGAGGCCTATGGACGGGTGCTCGTGGCGGCAGGCACCCGCCGATCCGCCGACGCATCGGTCGCGACGGCGCTCGCCGATCGCGAACTCGCCGCCAATCGGCGTGACGCCGGCCTGGCCACCGACGCCGACGTCCTGCAGATCGACGTCCATCTTGCCCGCGCGCGTGAACAACAGATTGTGACCGCGTCCGAGGAACAGATCGCTCGCGCGCGCCTCAATCAAGTGATCGGCGCGCCCCTCGACGAAGTGTTCGTGCTCGAACCCGCCGGCGACGTCGCGGGCATCGAGGTCTCGGACCTGGCCGCGCTCGAAACCGAAGCGCTCGAGAACCGGGCCGATGTCAGAATCGCTGCGCTCCAGGAAGACCTCGCGGGCGCGAACGCGGCCGCGGCCCGTGCCGCATTCTTTCCACAGGTGTCGGCGCGCGGCGGCTGGGAGTTCAACGGCGGCGCCTGGAATAGCCGTTCCTCGAGCTGGGTCGTCGGCGCCCTCGCGCGCGTCAACCTGTTCCGCGGATTCGCAGACAAGGCGCGGCTCGCCGAAGCACGAGAAGAGACCACACGGCGCGCCATCGAGCGCGCCGACGTCCAAACCGCCGCGCGACTGGACGTGCGCATCGCGCTCGCGAGACTCGAGGCCGCCCGCGCCCGCGAGGCGGTCGGCCGCGACGCCGTGACACAGGCGCGCGAGAGCCAACGCATCATCCGCGACCGCTACGAAGCGGGCCTGACCGATGTGACGTCGCTGCTGCGATCCGCCGAGGCCGTGGTCAACGCCGAAGTGCAGCAGGTCAGCGCGCAGGTGGCAGTGCTGACCGAAACCGCCGCGCTTCGGCGCGCACTGGGAAGGTGATGACAGACATGTTCGTCCGCACTCGTTCAATCCTCGTTGGTCTTGCGCTGCTCGGCATGGCCGCGCCGGCCTGCACCCGCGCGACGGCGCCCCCGCCCGCCGCGGCGGCAGATCCGATCGCGGTCACGGTCGCGACGGTCGGTATGGCTGACGTCGCCGGGACGTTCGAGGCGGGCGGCGTGGTCGAAGCCCGGACGACCGCCACGCTCATGGCGCGGATTGTCGCGCCGATTCTGGACGTTCGCGTCGCGCCCGGTGACCGCGTTCGTGCCGGGCAGCTGCTGATCGTGCTCGACAGTCGCGACCTCGCCGCCCAGTCTCGCCGGGCACGCGCGGCGGCGCTGTCGGCCGATCAGGATGTCATCGCCGCCGAGTCCGAGCGGCAGGCGGCCGACGCGACCCTCGCCCTCGCGCGGGCAACGCATGCGCGTGTCGCCGCGTTGCGCGACAAACGCTCGGCGACGGCCCAGGAGTTGGACGACGCGGCCGCAGCGCTGCGGGCGGCGGAAGCGCGCGCGGCCAGCGCCGCCGCTCGGGCCCGATCCGCTGCCGCCAGTGTGGAAGGCGCGAAGGCCGCCAGCGACGGGGCGGACACGACTGAGACGTTCTCGCGCATCGTCGCGCCATTCGACGGCGTCGTGACGGAGAAGCTGGTCGAGCCGGGCAACATGGCGGCGCCAGGAACACGATTGCTGCGCGTCGAGGACGCGCGGGCCTTCCGCCTCGACGTCCGCGTCGACGAATCACGGATCGGACAGATCGCGCCGGGGAACACGGTGCCGGTCGAACTCGACGCCGGCGCCGATGGCGTTCCGCGGACGGTCAGCGGCACGATCGCGGAGATCGGTCGCGCCGTCGACGCCGACACCCGCGCGTTCCTCGTCAAGATCTCGCTACCCGCCGAGAGCGGTCTGCGCTCCGGCATGTTCGGCAGGGCCCATTTCAGCACGCGGCCGCGGCGGGCCCTGACCGTGCCGGTCGCTGCCCTGGTGCACCGCGGCCAGCTGACGTCGGTCTTCGTCGTCGAGAAGGACGTCGCGCGGATGCGGCTCGTGAACGTCAGCGGCACCGAAGTGCTCGCCGGCCTGGCCGAAGGCGACGTCATCATCGTCGGCGCGCCTTCAATCATGTCCGACGGGCGTCGCGTCCGGACGGGTGGCCGGTGATGGCGGCGACCTACGGCATGGCGGGACGATTGGCGGCGACGTTCATCAGCTCGAAGCTGACGCCGCTGTTCATCTGGGCGTCGCTGGCCGTCGGAGCTCTGGCGATCGTGGCGCTGCCACGAGAAGAAGAACCGCAAATCATCGTCCCGATGGTCGACGTCCTGGTCGGCATGCCCGGCGCGACACCGGCTGAGGTCGAGCAGCGCGTGACGCGGCCACTCGAGCAGCTCCTCTGGGAGATCCCCGGTGTCGAGTATCTGTACTCGACGTCGGCGGCCGGCCAATCGATGGTGGTCGTGCGCTTCAGGGTCGGCCAGACGGAGGAAGCGGCGCTCGTCAGGCTCAATCAGAAACTCGCGGCGAACGCCGACCGCATTCCGCCCGGAGTGATCGGCCCGCTTGTCAAACCGCGTTCGATCGACGACGTGCCGATCATGGCAGTCACCGTCTGGTCCGAACGCTACGACGACGGCCAGATGCGCGCGCTCGCGGCGCAATTGCGCGATGCCATCGCCGAGGTCTCGGACGTGTCCGAGGTGACGCTCATCGGCGGCCGGCCGCGGCAGCTGCGTGTCGATGTCGATCCGGCACGCCTCGCCGCCTACGAACTCGACCCGCTGGCGGTGCAACGCGCGATTGTCGGGACCAACGCCCGCGCTGCGGCGGCGGGATCCGTCGCCGGCGGACAGATCATCGACACGGAAGCAGGCCGCCATCTGGAAACGGCCGACGATGTGCGTCGCGTCGTCGTCAGTACTTCAGCCGGCCGCGCCGTGACCGTGAGCGATCTGGCAAGGGTCAGCGACGCCGCCGCGGAGCCAACGTCCTACGTGACGTATCAGTCGCGTGAATCCGGCGGCCATCCGGCGGTCACGATCGCCGTCGCCAAGCGCCGGGGGACGAACGCCATCGACGTCGCGCACGGCGTCACGCAGAAGCTCGACACCTTGAAAGGCACGCTGGTGCCGGCGGACGTGCACATGAGCATCACGCGCGACTACGGCGAGACGGCGGCGGCAAAGAGCAACGAGCTGCTCTGGCACATGCTGCTCGCCGTCGTGTCGGTATCGGCGCTCATCTGGCTCGTGCTCGGCCGGCGCGAAGCGGCGGTCGTGCTGATCGCGATCCCTGTGACCCTGGCGCTGACGCTGTTCACGTTCTATCTCTACGGCTACACGATCAATCGCATCACGCTCTTCGCGCTCATCTTCTCGATCGGCATTCTCGTCGACGACGCCATTGTCGTCGTCGAGAACATCGTGCGCCATGCCCGGCTGCGCACCGAGGCGGCGGACGGATTGACCGCCGTGGCGCTGCGCGCCGTTGACGAGGTCGGCAATCCGACGATTCTGGCCACGCTCGCGGTGGTGGCCGCGATTCTGCCGATGGCCTTCGTTGGCGGCCTGATGGGCCCGTACATGCGGCCGATTCCCATCGGCGCGTCGGCGGCGATGGTGTTCTCGCTCGTCGTCGCCTTCGTGGTCACGCCGTGGGCGGCGGTACGGCTGCTCAGACCGGGCGGCCACCACGAGCACGGAAGAGAAGACATCTTCACCCGGCTGTATCGGCGGGTGATGGGTCCGCTCGTGTCGAGCGGCCGGATGCGCGCGCTGTTTCTCGCCGGGGTCGGACTACTGCTGCTGGCGGCGATCGCATTCGTGCCTTTCGGCCTGGTGACGGTGAAGATGCTGCCGTTCGACAACAAGAGCGAATTCCAGGTGATCGTCGAGATGCCGGAAGGCACGGCGCTCGAAACCACGGCCCGGGTCGCCGCGGCGCTGGCCTCGTCCGCTCTCGAAGATGAGGCCGTCGTGGACGTGCAGCAGTATGTCGGGACCGCCGCGCCGTACAACTTCAACGGTCTGGTGCGGCACTACTTTCTGCGGCAGTCGCCGCACCTCGCCGACCTTCAGGTCAACCTCGTGGCCAAGGGTGAGCGCTCGGCGCAAAGCCACGACGTGGCGCGCCGTGTTCGCGATCGGCTGCTCCCGATTGCCAGGTCGTCCGGGGCGACGCTGCAGGTGGCCGAAGTGCCGCCTGGGCCGCCGGTATTGCAGACGCTCGTCGCCGAGATCTACGGTCCCGATCCCGTCCGTCGGATGGAACTCGCCGCCGAGATCAAAGCGATCTTCGAAGCGACGCCGGGCGTCGTCGATACCGACTGGTACGTCGAGGCGCCGCATTCAAAAGTCACGCTCGTGGTTGACGGTGAAAAGGCGGCGCGGGCGGGGCTCTCGTCTGCCGCGGTGGCGTCGCTCGTCCGCATGGCCGGATCCGGCGAAGTGGTGGGATTACTCCACGACGCGCGGGCGCGTGAGGACGTGCCCATTGTCGTGCGCCTGCCGCGTGACGGCCGCAGTCTCGAGGTCGTGCAGTCGTTGCGGCTGGTGGGGACCAGGCCCGTCGCGGTCGGTGAGGTGACGCGGGCCGTCCGCACGCCGGCGGAGACGAGCCTGTACCACAAGAACCTGCAGCCGGTGACGTACGTGACTGGTGATCTGGCCGGGCAGAACGAGAGCCCGGTGTACGCGCTGCTCGCGATGAACAAGGCGATCGCACGGCTGACGCTGGCGGAAGGTTACGGACTCGAGGTGTTCAACGCCACGCAGCCGTTCGACACGTCGAAGTACGCGATGAAGTGGGATGGCGAGTGGCACATCACCATCGAGGTGTTCCGCGATCTCGGCATCGCCTTTGCCGCGGTGCTCGTCCTGATCTACGTGCTCGTGGTCGGCTGGTTTCAGTCGTTCCGGACGCCGCTGCTCATCATGGCCGCGATTCCGTTCTCGCTCGTCGGCATCCTGCCGGCGCATGCGGCGATGGGCGCCTTCTTCACGGCGACGTCGATGATTGGTTTCATCGCCGGCGCCGGGATTGTCGTCCGCAACTCGATCATCCTCGTGGATTTCATCGAGCTGCGGCTGCGGGAGGGCCTGCCGCTCGAGCGGGCAGTTGTCGACGCCGGCGCGGTGAGATTTCGTCCGATGGCGCTGACGGCCGCGGCGGTCATCGTGGGAGCGGGCGTGATTTTGTTCGATCCGATCTTTCAGGGCCTCGCCATTTCGCTGATGGCCGGCGAGGTCGCCTCATTGCTGCTGTCCCGGATGGCCGTGCCGGTCCTGTATTACATGGCGAATCGCAAGGAGAAAACATCATGACAATAGAACGATGGTTGCGGATGATTGGGGGCGGCGTCGTCGCCGCCAGCGTCATACTGGGGATCTACGTCAACCCGCTGTTCCTCGGCTTCACGCTGTTCGTCGGGCTGAACCTGTTTCAGTCCGCCTTCACCCAGTGGTGCCCGATGATGACGATTCTCCGTAAAGCCGGCGTCCGGGGCTGCCAGGGATGAACCGTCGCGATCTGCTTCGGCTCGTGAGCCTGTCCGTCGTCGGCGGAGCCCTCGGGCGCGCCGGGTTTGCGCCGGACGTCGAGCTGGAATTGATCGCAACACCCGACGAAGTGCGCGTGCTGCCGGGTGCGCCCACTCAAGTGTGGCGGTTCACGGGCCGCGTGATCAAAGGACCAGCCGACACGCTCCAGGTCCTGCCGGGCTCGTATCTGGGCCCGGTCATCCGCTTGCGCCGGGGCCAGCAGGTTCGCGTGCGCTTCGTTAATCAGCTCGCGGAGCCCTCAAGCGTCCACTGGCACGGCCTCGACGTGCCGGACGCCGCCGATGGCCACCCGCGACGGGCGATCGGGCATGGCGAAGAGTACGTCTACGAGTTTGAAGTAACCAATCGCGCCGGCACCTACTGGTATCACCCGCATCCGCATATGCGCACCGGCGCGCAGGTGTATCGCGGGCTCGCGGGTCTGCTCGTGATTGCGGACGCCGAGGAGGACGCGCTGGCGCTGCCGTCGGGCGGCAACGAACTGATGTGCGTGCTTCAGGACCGGCAGTTCGACGCGCGCAACCAGCTGGTCTTCCACGGCGGCGGCATGATGGAAATGATGAACGGTTTCCTCGGCGACCGCATGCTGATGAACGGCCAGGTGCAGCCGACGTTGGACGTCGATGCGGCGTGGCACCGCGTTCGCGTGCTCAACGGGTCGAATGCGCGCATCTACAAACTGGCGTGGAGCCACGGCGCACCGATGATCGTGATCGGCACCGACGGTGGGCTCCTGGAACAACCGCTGCGGCAGCCGGCCGTCGCGCTGGCCCCCGGTCAACGCGTGGATCTGTTGCTGGATCTCACCGGCGTCGCGGCGCGCACGGAAATCCACCTCGAGAGCCAGGCATTCGCCGAGGCCGACGCGGGCGGAGCCGGGATGATGCGGATGATGATGGGCGGCCGCTCGAGCGTGCCGAATGGAGCACCGCTGCGGGCGATGACACTCCGGACGCGCGCGAGAACGGGCCCGGCCTTCCGTGTGCCGGAGCGGCTGTCGTCGTTCGATGCGACCTGGCCGGTGCGCGCCGGCGCGCCGGTCCGGCGTGTGCCGCTGGCTTTTCAACGGATGCAATGGCTGCTCGGCGGTCGCACCTTCGGCATGAACGACATCGCATTTGACGAGACCGTCGCCGCCGGCTCGACCCACGTCTGGGAGTTCGTGAACCTGGCGAACGGCATGGGCATGGAAGCCGCGCATCCCATTCACATGCACGGCCGCCAGTTTCGCGTCGTCGACCGGACGGGCGGACGCGCGGCGAACTCGTTACGCGCCGGCGTCGTCGACGCCGGGTGGAAAGACACGGTGCTGGTGCTTCCCGGGGAAACGGTCCGCGTGCAGGTGACGTTTACGCGGCATCCAGGCCTGTATCTCTACCACTGTCACATTCTCGAACACGAGGACATGGGGATGATGCGCAACTTCCGCGTGACCTAGCTTCTACTTCCCGTGCGACACCACGAACAGCGCCGAGATCCGTTTCGAGAAACCGAACGCGTACTGCCGGCCATCCGGCGACATCGTCGACAGGCCCAGGCTCAGGAATCCGGTAGCGTCGGCGGGAATGATGGTCTTGAACGGCGTTTTCCGCCCGGTCGCGAAGTCGACGATCTCGATGACGACCGGTACGTCATTGCTCGTCTGCACGTACGGCGATCGGCCATCCGGCGCCCAGCCGACGACCCGGACGGATGATCCACTGAGCCCCGCGATCGGCACCGGCGAGCCGCCATCGATCGGGTACCACTGCCAGGCGCCGGTCTTATCCTGCGCAAGCACCAGCCGTCCGTCTGGCGAGATCGGCAACGAGCCGGCCGGGAACACACCTTCCGGCAGCAGCGGCACGGGCAGGCCGTCGGGCAGCGCCTGCCGATACGCGCGCGGCGGCTTGTCCTTCTCATTGCCCACCACAAGTATGGTTTTGCTGTCCGGGAACCAGGCGAGAGGCGAAGCCCTTTCAAGCGACCCCGCTTTCACGTGAACCGGGTTGCCGGCGCCCATCGGATACACGACGATCTGCGGCGGCGTGAAGATCTGGGCCAGCGCCCACTGGCCATCGGGCGAGAGCCCGGCGGTGTTGCCTTCCCCTAACCGAACGATCGGAGATCGGTCGGTTTTCCGCCACACCACGCCGTAGTTCCCGCCGGCTGTGCCGTCGCTGAACAGCAGCTTCGATCCATCCTGCGACAACGACGGAACCCAGCTCTGATGCAGCCAGGACAGATCCCGATCGGCCGTGTCGTTCGCCAGACGGGCGCCGACACCCAGGCGGATGTCGTCGCGCGTCACCAGCCACCGGCCATCGCGCGCCACATCATGAATGGTGAAATCGGCGGGGCCGGTCACCGCGGACATCGAGACACCGGGCCGAGCCAGGCTGGCCGACCGGATCTGGTAGCTCAGATCGCCCGCGTCCTTCTCCATATCGTTCGTGCGATCGTTCGCGGCGAACAGGACCGACGTCCCATCTGATGTCCACGCCAGGCCTTCCTCGCCCCAGAACTCGCCCGCGACTGTCGTCACCTTCCCTGCGTTGTCGACGACGCGGACCCAGCCGCGATCGTCGAACTTCAACTGGTGATCCATGAACGCGACGCGGGTGCCGTCCGGAGACACGCGAGGGTCGCTGATGTACCCGGTGGAGCTGTAGAGCTTCTTCCCGATCGGATACTCGAGCTCGTCGACGCCGTTGTTCGTGCGGACGATCGCCATGTCCGATCCATCCGGATTCCAGTCGGCTTCGCGGACGTCGGACATCCACGGCCGGGGATTTCCTTCAATCGACATGCGCGACAACGTTCCTTTGTACAGGCGCTGACCGATGAAATGCGCATCGGTCAAAATCGCAAGCTCGCCCTTCGATGAAATCGAGAGCAAGTGGGAGCGCGGCGGCCCGAATGGCCGCGGTTCCAGCACGCCGGCGCGCACCTCATAGAGTTGAGTCGCGTTGCCCGAGTCGGCGCCGCTATAGACGATGCTCTGCCCGTCGGGCATGAACCGGGCCGTGACGATCATCTGCGCGCCGAACGTCTTCTGCGTGTAGTGAACGGGGCCGATCGCCGCGGGCCTCGACATGCGATCGATGCCGACGGCCGCGACGGCCGTCGCGACGATGACCGCGGCAAGAACGAGACCGGTGGCCCGCCGACGCGACGCGGCGGGCGCCGGCGCACTCGCCGGCACCGCGCCGCTGCCGGCGCTGCTGATTGCGGCGGTGCCCGATCCCGAGAGCGCGCCCAGCGCGAAGGCGACGTCGCGCGCGGTCTGGAAGCGTTCAGCCGGGTTCTTCTCGAGGCAGTGCCTGATGATCCGGTCGAGCGCCGGGGAGATATCGGCGCGGGAACCTGAAAGCTCCGGTGGATCTTCCTTGAGGATCGCGGTGATCGTGTCCGCCGAGGTGTCGCGCTGAAACGCGCGCTGGCCGGAGATCATTTCGTAGAGCACCGCGCCAAAGGCAAACAGGTCGGCGCGCGCGTCGATGGTCTGACCGCGGACCTGTTCGGGCGCCATGTAGCCGACGGTGCCCATCACCGTGCCTGGATCGGTCATCGCCGCGACCGTTTCCGTCGCGCCCGATCCGGAGTCCGGGCCGGCGGCGGGCCGCGCAAGGCCGAAGTCGAGGATCTTGACCTGGCCGTCGGCGAGCAGAAACAGGTTCTCAGGCTTGAGGTCGCGATGGATCAGATTCTTGTCGTGCGCGGCGCCGAGGCCGCGCGCGATCTGGATCGCGATCTCGGTGGCCTTGCGCACCGGCAGCGGTCCGGACTTGAGCCGGTCGCGCAGCGTCTCGCCGTGCAGGAGCTCCATCACCGCGAACGACACGCCCTCGTGCACACCGACGTCGTGAATCGCGAGGATGTTGGGATGCGACAGCGCCGCCACCGCTCTGGCTTCGCGCTCGAAGCGCGCGCGCCGCTCGACCCTCGACGTAGCTCGGGCCGACCCTGAGCCTGCCGAAGGGTCGGGATCGGCGGCGACGCTGTCGGGCAGCACTTTGATCGCGACGTCGCGGTCGAGGCGGGTATCGCGGGCGCGATACACCTCGCCCATGCCGCCGGAGCCGATCGGCCCGGAGATCACGTACGCGCCTAAGCGGGTGCCCGGAGTCAGCGGCATGGCGGCTAAGTGTAGCCGCTACTTGATCAAATGCCGCCAGCCCATCACAACGCCGACGTTGGCCGGCGGCGCACCCGGCGGCTCGGCCAGAAAGTACACGTAGCGCCCGTCATGCGAAACGTCGTAGATCGTGCCCCAGTGCCGCTCGCCCAGGGGAGGCACGCCCAGCTTCGTCGCGTCGCCGAACAGCAGCCCGCCGTCGGCGGCGGGCCGGACCGCCGAAACGAACACGCGGCCGTCGGCGCCGGTGAAAAACAACTCCCTGCCATCGTGTCTCCACACGGGTTGATCGCCACCTTTGGTGACGACGACTCGGCGCGCGGGACCGGTGAGACTGCGCACCGACACCTCGGGGCGGCCGGCTTCTTCGGAGACGTACGCGAGCCATTTGCCGTCCGGCGAGATCCGGGCGTCCCGTTCGACGAACGGCTCGGACAGCAGCGGATGCGCCGCTTCGCCGGACGCGAGCGGCAACGTCCAGAGATCGCGGCCGCGCACCGTGAGGATCAGGAACTGGCCATCGGGTGACCAGTCATTCGGATCGCACGGCGACTCGGGACAGGCGACCGTCTTCTTCACGCCGCTGCCATCGGCCGCGGCAAACGCAATCGTCGGGCGATCGAGCGTGCCGGACCGGTACGCCACCTCGGTCCCGTCAGGCGACCAGATCGGCATCACGTCGTGCTGGCTCGAGGTCGTCAGCCGGAGCGTGGTCCCGCGCTCGAGATCGTCCACCCAGATGTCGGGATTCGATCGGATGAAGTCGACACGGCAGCGCGCGAGAAAGCGTCCATCCGGTGACAGCCGCGGAAACCCGCCGAGCTGATTCTCCGTCTCGAGGATCAGGTTCGAACCGTCACGATCGACGCGGCCGAGCCTGAAGCCAAATGGAATGGCGCTCGCGCCAAACGCCAGCATCTCGCTCGACGCGTTGAGTAACGCGGGGTGATGCGGTGTGTCTACCGCCGCCGGCACGGCGATCGATCGGGTGTCGCCAGTCACGACCAGCCGGACCACGTCGAAGGAACGAACTTCCACACCACCGCTGCCGGCCGAAAGCAGAAACCCCTCCGACGCTGAAACGCCGGGGACGTAAATCGCGCCGACGTCGGAGGGGAACAGCAGCCGTCCGACCGCGGGCGGTCCGTCGATGGTGCCGATAAAGACGCCACGCCGATCGTCGCGAGGCGAGACGGACTGGTAGAGGAAGTGTCTGCCGTCCGGCAGAAACACCGGCCAGCGATGAGCAACGTCATCCTGGGCGACGTCGAGCACCGTCACGGGCGTGGTCGCGCCACCCTGGTCCGAGACGCGCGTGATCGGCGAATCGTGGTACGTCGACTGGAACAGCATCACGCCGTTCGGGCCCCAGGTGCCGCCTTTGGCATCCGGCGCGTCTGCGATCTCGGTCACCGGCCCGCCCGCCGCGGCGATCTTCTTCAGCTTTCCGCGCGCGAAGAACCCGATCGACTTCCCGTCCGGCGACCAGAATGGTTGTCGCGCGCCAGCCGTCCCCGCCAGGAGTGTTGCCTCATCCGCCGACAGGGCGCGCACGAAGAGCTGCGGCGTCTTGTCGGCACCGTAGGCGGCCCAGACAACACGACGGCCATCGGGTGACACCGCCGGCGCGGACCATAGGCCAGCCGCGGCCGTGGGCAGCGCCCAGTTGAATCGGGCGAGATCGACGGCGGCGTCGCCGCGTGATCGGCGGCCGGTGCCCCATGCGGCCAGCAGCAGAAGCGGCAGAGCAATCGCTGCCGCCCAGCGCCATGAACCCATGCTCGACCGCGGACGCGAGTTGGTTTGCGAATCAACTGGCGGCGCGACTCGCACCCGATCGGCCGTGCCCTGCTCGAGCGCCCAGACCAGATCGGCCGCGGTCTGAAACCGGTTCGCCGGAGATTTCTGGAGCAGCCGTGTCACGATCGCCTCGAGCGACGACGAGACATCGGCGCGATAGGTGGCGAGATCCGGCGCCGGCTCGTGAAGAATCGCGTGCAGGGTATCGACGGTGTTCTCGGCGGCAAACGCGCGCTGGCCGGTCAGCATCTCGAACAGGATCGATCCGAGGGCAAACAAATCCGCACGCCCATCCGCTTCTCCGCCCTGAATCTGCTCGGGCGCGAGGTACCCGGCGGTGCCGAGCAGGATGCCGGTCAGCGTCGAGCTGCCGGCCCGCCGGCGCGCGCCATCAGGCGCCAGCTTCGCGATCCCAAAGTCGAGCACCTTGGTCACGCCGGCACGGGTCAGAAAGATATTCTCCGGCTTGAGATCGCGATGCACGAGGCCGGCGGCGCTGGCGGCGATCAGGCCGCGCGCGATCTCGATGCCGATCCGCCGCGTCTCCGCCTCGCTGATCGGACCGCGATCGAGGGTCTGCCGCAGCGTTTCGCCGTCGAGTAGTTCCACCACCATGAACGGCTGGCCATCGCGCATGCCGACGTCGAACACCTTGACCACGTTCGGATGATCGAGCGACGCGGTGATGCGCGCCTCGCGGAGAAACCGGTCGACCGCATGCTCGTCGGGCCTGCCCGCGGTGGCCACCATCTTCAGCGCGATCTCGCGATCGAGACGCGTGTCGGTGGCGCGATAGACGATGCCCATGCCGCCGCGGGCGATCAGGCTGGTGATGCGATACGGCCCGACCAGCGTCCCTGGGGCAAACCCCGCGTCGTCGACGGCCATGCGCGCCGCGGTGATGACGAATGCCGGTGTTTCGAGGAAGCCGGTCAGCGATTCGGCCGCGGCGACGAGGGTGTCGGCCTCGGCGACGAGTTCCGGCGAGGCGGCGCCGAGATCGTCGCGCAACCGTTGACGTGCCGACGGATCGGCCGCCAGCCAGGCGTTGTGCCAGTCCGACAACCGGTTCCAGCGATCGGTGCTCACGCGTTAGCCCGGCTGCCGGTCCGAGAGGCGGTTGAACAGCCACGCCCTCGCGGTGTTCCAGTCGTTGATGACCGTCCGCGTCGATATGTCAAGGGCATCGGCCGTTTCCTCCACGCTGAACCCGCCGAAAAATCGCATTTCGACCACTTGCGCTGGTCTCGGATCGATCGCGGTCAGTTCGGTCAGCGCGTCTTCGAGCGCGAGCACGTCGAGGCTCGCATCGGGTGCCGGCAGATCCAGTCCGTCAAGCGTCACCGGCGGGATGTCGGCGCCGCGTTTCGCCGCACCTCGCGTCCGCGCCGCATCGACGAGGACGCGCCGCATCATCCCGGCGGTGACGCCGAAAAAGTGGGCGCGGTTCTTCCATTCGACGCGCTGCCAGCCCAGCAGGCGCAGGTACGACTCATTGATCAGCTCCGTCGGCTGCCACTGGTGTGCCGCGCGTTCGCCGGCCAGCATCCGGCGCGCCATCTGCCGCAGCTCGTGATGGACGAGCGCAGCCAGGTCGGCGAGCGCGTCGGGGTCGCCTCTCCCCCACGCCTGCAGCAGCCCGGTGACGTCGTCAGCCTGCTCCACGCGAGGGAGTGTATCCCCGGCTGCACTTTCTACAGGCGGATTCCGCCTCTGGAAAGTGAACCCGTCAATCGCCAGTCTGGAGGCAGTCATGAAGCCAGGATTCCGAGGCACTTCTGTGATCAGTGTCATCACGCTCGCCGGTCTCGCCGTTGCCTGCTCGGGCGGGCCGGGTGCCAGTTCACTGGCGGCGCCCACCGCGAGCACCGCGTCAGAGGTCTCGCACGGACTGGAACTCACCGCGGTCGCCGGCAGCGGCGGCGGCAGCGTCAACGTCAGCGCCAACGCACGCGGCGGTGAGTTCACCGTCAATACGCGGGATGCCATTCACGTCCACGGCGTAACGCCGAACACCGTGCTTTACGTGCGCGCGGCGGCCGACATCGGCTTGCCCGGCGGGCAGCAGACCGACGGCGTCTGTCAGCGTGCGGCCCTTGGCCAGTTCATGCCGCTGAACGCGTTTCCCGGCGGCCCGGGCGCCACGATCGAGACCTCGGCCGGTGGCGCCGGCGCGACGCGCATCATCTTCGGGGTGACCAACCCGTTCATCTCCGACGGCGGCAGTCTCGATCTCGTCATCCGACTCGTGGACGCATTGCCACCGGCGATCCCGACGATCGATCTGCGAACCGCGTGCTTCACGCAGGAGGTCAAGTAGGACGACGCTCGGTTGCAGATCGACAGCACCGTGAAGGAGCGTGGAGGAATCTTGAGGATCGTGAAGGAACACTGGTCTTGCCAAACAAGCCGCTCCTCCACGCTCCTCTAGATTCCTTCACGCTCCTTCATGTTGCTGTCGAATTATCGCTGTATGAGCCTGAGCGGCTTGAACTC
>DASUGM010000197.1:0-9807 GCA_036274055.1 Vicinamibacterales bacterium
TGGTTCGACCAGGCGGCCGGCGGCGCGGAGCGCGTCGACAGCGCCGTCGACGTGCGCGGCACGCTGGCCGCCGACGCCGCGCCCGCCGAAGGCGGGACGCGGCTGGTCATCGACGTCGACGCCATTCGCGCCGGGCGCGAATGGCGCGCCGTCGCCGGCCGGATCCAGGCGCACGTCGGCGGCGCGCTCAGCGGTCACGCGCGCGGCGACTGGACCGCCGGTCGCGGCGTCGTTGCGCCGATGACGCTGCGCCGGCCGCCGTTGTCGCTGAACTTCGGCGGACCCAGCCCGGAATGGCAGCGACTGAGGCGCGGCTTCGATCTCGGCGGATCAATCAAGAGCGCATCGCTGGTCGTCGTCACCCCGGCCGGCCCGCTTGCCGAAGCCGCGGCAGCGGTCCGCGCCCGCGTCCGGCGCACCGTCGCCGGCGGTTTCGATGGCAGCCGCGCCGCATCCGGTGCAGTCGTCACCGCCATCCTGATCGGCGATCGGGCCGGTCTCGACGATGACGTCGAACGACGGCTGCAGGCGGCGGGCACGTACCACGTGATCGCGATTTCCGGCGGTAACGTCGCGTTGCTGACCGCGGCCACGCTGTTGTGCCTTCGGCTCCTCATCAGATCGTTTCGCTTCGCCGCCGCGCTCACCGCCGTCGTCGTCCTCGCCTACGGCGCCGTTGTCGGCGGAGATCCGTCAGTCACGCGCGCGGTAACGGTGGCCGCCGTTGTTCTCGGCGCCGAGGTCATGGGCGTCTCGGCGACGCCGTTGCACGTGCTCGGCGTAGCCGCGGCAGGGATTCTTCTCGCCGATCCGCTCACCTCCATCGACGTCGGCGCATGGTTGTCCTTTGGCGCGACCCTCGGCATTCTGCTGTTCGCGCACCGTTTGATTCCGTGGGTCGCTCGTCGAAACGACGGCTGGAAGCGACGCGCCGTTCGTGCCGCGGCGGCGCTGCTGGCGGCGACCGCGGCGGCCGAGCTGGCGTTGCTTCCGATCAGCGCGCTGATCTTTCATCGCGTCGGCGTCGCCGGGCTAGCGCTCAACTTCATTGCCATTCCGGCGATGGCGGTGATCCAGTTCGCCGGTATCGTCGCGGTCGTCGTGGATCCGCTGTCGAGACTAGCGCTGCGCGCGGCGGTCTTTGTTGCGCACGACGGCGTGCGCGCATTGGTCGGCTCCGCGGGTCTCGTCGACGTGGCGCCGTGGCTGTCCTGGCGCACGCCGCCAGTCTCGGCGTGGTGGGCGGTCGCGTATTACTCGGCGATCGCCGGCCTGATCGCACGCACCCGCGGCCGCGGCATCACGCGCGCGCTCATGGGAATCATCGTGGCGTCTGGTACCGTGATCGTTCTCTCGCCGTCCTTCGTGTGGCCTTCCGTCACCAATCGTCTCCGGCTGACCATGATTGACGTCGGGCAGGGCGATGGGCTGCTGGTGCAGTTTCCATCCGGCCACAGCCTGCTCGTCGACAGCGGCGGCACGCCCGGCGCCTTCGACGTCGGCGAGCGCGTGGTGACACCGGCGCTCTGGGATCGCGGCGTAAGGCGGCTCGACTGGCTGGTGTTCACGCACGCTGACGTCGACCATATCGGCGGCGCGTCGAGCGTCGCAGCGACGTTTACGCCCGAGGAAATCTGGGAAGGGACGCCGGTGCCGCGCAGCCCGGAGCGGGCCCGACTCTGGAACGCAAGCGTTGCGCGCCGCCGCGCATGGCGCGTCTTGCGCGACGGCGACCAGCTCCGGCTCGGCGATGTGGAGATCCGGGTACTGCACCCGCCGCCGCCCGACTGGGAACGCCAGCGCGTTCGCAACGAGGACTCCGTGGTGCTGCGGATTCGCTACGGCGTTGTCGAGTTGCTGCTGACCGGCGACATCGGCAGCGACAGCGAAGCTCAGCTGCCGGTGCCGCCGCCGGACGCGCTGATCCGCGTGCTCAAGGTGGCGCACCACGGCTCGCGGACCTCGACGTCGGCGGCGTTCGTGCACGCGTATGCGCCGGACCTCGCCCTCGTCAGCGCCGGACGTGGCAACCTCTTCGGCCATCCAGCCGCTGACGTCCTGGCCCGCCTGCGCGCCGCGGGCGCGCGCGTGTTTCGAACCGACGAGGACGGCGCGATCAGCGTCGAGACCGACGGCGAGGTGGTCGTCGTGCAGACCCGGACCGGGCGCCGCTGGCAGCTGCGCGCGACGCGGGTGGAGCCGTGAACGTCGTCGGGGGGCCATTGGACCGCCCCCCCGGTGGTCCAATGGACCTCACCCCGGTGGTTTTGATGTGCTGCCACGCCGCCTCCAACTCGTCGAGCGCGGCTCCGTGGACCTCACGGCCGAGGCCTTGCAGATGCGCTTCGACGGCGTCGAAGCGCGCGGTAAATTTGTCGTTGGCCTGACGTAACGCGCCCTCGGGCTCGATGTTCAGTTTGCGGGCCAGATTGGCGATTGAGAACAGCAGGTCGCCGAGTTCCTCGCTCGCGCGTTCCGGACTTTCCGTCACCGCTTCGCGCAGTTCGCGCACCTCCTCCTCGATCTTGTCGACGACGTCCGCGGTTCGTGGCCAGTCGAAGCCGACCGCCGCGACTCGAGTGCCGATCTCGTGCGCGCGCAGCAGCGACGGCAGCGACCGGGGCACGCCGGCGAGCACGCGCGGAGCGCGGCCGTCACTGGTCTGCTCGCGCGCCTTGATCTGTTCCCATTGTTCGAGCACGGCCGTCGGGGTGCGGACCTTGCCGCGCCGGCGCGCGGCCCGCGGCAGCGGGCGTCCCGCCGGCGTGAACACATGCGGATGACGACGGATCAGCTTGGCCGCGATCGCATCGATCGCATCGGCGAGGTCGAATCGCCCGGCCTCCGCGGCGATTTGCGCATGAAACACGCACTGGAACAGAACGTCGCCGAGTTCGCCGGCGAGCGCGGTCAGGTCGCCGCGGTCGATGGCGTCGAGGGCCTCGTAGGTTTCCTCGAGCAGGAACGGACGCAAGGACGCGTGCGTCTGTTTGCGGTCCCACGGGCAGCCGCGCGCCGACCGCAGCGTGTCCATCAGCCGCACGATTCGGGCCGCGCTTGCGGCCGCGCGCTTCGCGCGCATCTGCACGGGTCGCTTCGCCATTGCCCGAAATGCTAGCATTCCAGATTCGTGCGCGTCCTTTTTCTCGGCACAGGCACGTCACATGGCGTGCCGATGATTGGCTGCGAGTGCCGCGTCTGCCGTTCTGACGATCCGCGGGACCAGCGCTACCGTCCGTCAATCTACGTCACGCTCGACGACGACACGCGCGTGCTCGTCGACACCACGCCGGACCTGCGGACGCAGGCGCTGACCCACCGGATCACCCGCGTCGATGCGGTCGTCTTCACGCACGCGCACGCCGACCACATCATGGGACTCGACGACGTCCGGCGGTTCAACGCGATTACGCGGCGGCCGATGCCGATTTACGCCGACCAGCCGACGCTGGCGAACCTGCGGCGGGTGTTCAGCTACGCGTTCGATCCGGCCGCGCCGAAAGGGGGCGGCATCCCGGAGCTGCACCTGCACACCATCGACGGCCCCTTCAGGATTGGCGCCGCGGAATGGCGGCCGATGCCGCTGCGGCATGGTTCGTGGACGATCCTCGGCTTCCGCATCGGACGGTTCGCCTACTTGACCGACTGCGACGGCGTGCCCGACGCCACGCTGGCGCAACTGGCGGATCTCGACGTCCTTGTCCTCGACGCCTTGCGCCACAAACCGCACCCGACCCACTTCACGCTCGCGCAGGCGCTGGAGATGGCGGCCCGGATCGGCGCGCGGCGCACGTTTTTCACCCACATCGCTCACGACCTCGGCCACGAGGAGACGTCGGCGTCGCTGCCGCCGTCGATGGCGCTGGCCTGCGACGGCCTGACCGTGGACGTCGCCTGATCGCGATGGAGATCGTCCACTTTCCAGCGTCGCCTCGTCCCGACTGGCCGCGCCCGGTCGTCGCGCTCGGCAATTTCGACGGCGTCCACCGCGGCCATCAACGCCTGATCGAGGAAGTGCGGCGTCAGGCGGGCGAACGGCACGGCACGCCGGCGGCGATGATCTTCGAGCCGCATCCGCCGCGGGTGCTCAGGCCCGACAAGGCGCCGCCGCTGTTGATGACGCTCGAGCAGAAGCTGGAAGCGTTCGAGCGCGCCGGTCTGCAGGGCGTGGCGATCGTGACGTTCACGCCGGAGCTGGCGCTGTGGGAGCCCGAGGTCTTCGTCGAGACCGTGATCCTCGACTGGCTGCGCTGCGCTGAAGTGTGGGTGGGGGAGAACTTTCTGTTCGGCCGCAACCGGTCGGGCACGTTCACGCTGCTGCGCGCGCTCGGCGACGATCGCGGGTTCCGCGTGCAGAGCATCGACCCGGTCCGCTACAAGGATTTCGTCGTCTCGAGCACCCGCGTCCGTCACCTGATCGGCGAAGGCCGCGTCGACGAAGCCGGCGCACTGCTCGGGCATCATTACTTCATCGACGGGACGGTGGTCCGCGGCGACGGTCTCGGCCGCCAGCTTGGATTTCCGACCGCGAACCTCGAGACCGCCAACGAGCTGCTGCCCGCGCTCGGCATTTATGCGGCGGTGGCCATTGTCGGCGACGCGTCGTATCCGGCGGTGACGAGCATCGGCGTCCGGCCGACGGTGACCGATAGCGGGCGGGTGACGATCGAGACGCACCTGCTCGCCGGCGGCCGTGACCTCTACGGCCAGCGCCTCCGGCTGGCGTTCGTCAAGTGGCTGCGCGGCGAGGCGCGTTTCGACGGCCTGGCGCCGCTCAAAGCGCAGATCGCGCGCGACTGCGCCGACGCGCAGGCCCTGTTTGCCGGCATGAGCCTCTAGCTCTCATCCTATTTGCTAGAATCTTCCGCGATGCCATCGTTCGCGCTGGACCTGCCCGTCGATCCTCGGTACCGCGTGCTTGGACCCGAAGTCGCCGGACGCTACGTCGAGGTCCTGGGCGGCAGCGAATCCGACCGCAAGGCGTTCGCTGCGGCCGTGGCCGAAGCGATGGCGACGGTCGCGCACGGCGCGGCGGCCGACGGGCAAATCGATTTGAAGTTCAAGACCGAGGCCGCCGGGATCGAAGTCGAGTGCCGCTGCGACGGCCGATCGTCGGTGGTGCGTCACGCGCTCGCCGCCGCCGGGCGATAGTCGGGGCCGCGTGCGTCTCTTCAATACTCTCACTCGCACGGAAGAGGACTTCGTCCCCGCGGACGGCAAGACCGTCCGCATGTACAGCTGCGGCCTCACCGTCTACGCGCGCGGGCACATCGGCAACTTCCGCACCTTCGTCAGCCTCGACGTGCTGCGCCGCGCGCTCCGGCACCAGGAGGGCTACGGCATCCGTCACGTCATGAACTTCACCGACGTCGACGACAAGACGATCAACGCATCGAACGCCGCCGGCGTGCCGCTGCGCGAGTACACCGACCGCTACGTCGCCGCGTTTCTCGAAGACGCGGCGTCGCTCGGACTCGAGGCGGTCGAAGAGAATCCCCGCGCGACCGACGAGGCCAATCTGCGCGCCATGGTCGAGATGATCCAGGCGCTGGAAAAGCACGGCCACACCTACACGTCCGACGGATCGATCTACTTCAAGATCTCGACGCTGGCCGGCTACGGCAAGCTCGCGCATCTCGATCACGAGGGCATGCAGATCGGCGCGCGCATCGACTCGGACAACTACGCCAAGCAGGACGCGCGCGACTTCGTGCTCTGGAAGGCGACCAAACCCGGTGAGCCGACCTGGGATTACGGATGCGGCCCCGGGCGGCCCGGCTGGCACATCGAATGCTCGGCGATGGCCCTGCGTCTGCTCGGCGAGCCGCCGATCGACATCCATGGCGGCGGCATCGATCTGATCTTCCCGCATCATGAGAACGAGATTGCGCAGGCAGAGGGCGCGACGGGGAAGCCGTTCGTCCGCCATTGGGTGCACGTCGAGTTTCTGAACCTCGACAACGAGAAGATGTCGAAGTCGCTCGGCAACGTCTTTACCGTCCGCGACATCCTCGACAAGGGCTACCGTGCCTCGGCGCTCCGCTATCTGCTGCTGTCGGTGCACTACCGCAAGCAGCTGACGTTCAACTTCGACGTCCTCGCCCAGGCCGACGCCGCGTTGACCCGGCTCGCGGACTTTCTCGCGCGTCTGGACACGATGACCGGCGCCGGCGAACACGCGGAGACCGCGGTGACGCTGGCGGCCGCCCAAACCGCGTTCCGGGCGATGATCGCGAGCGACCTCAACGTGCCGGGCGCGCTCGGCGTGATGTTCGACCTGCTGCGGGAGCTGAACGCCGCCATGGACGCGGGCCGCATCGGCGCCGCCGACGCGGCGCGGGTCCGCGCGGTCTTCGAGCAGTTCGACCAGGTGCTCGGCGTGATGGCGTTGCGCCGCCGCGAGGACGACCAGCCGCCGGTGCCGGTCGCAGAAATCGAGTCGCTGATCGCGGAGCGGCGCGAGGCGCGGCGGGCGCGGCAGTTCGGGCGCGCCGACGAGATTCGCCGCGATCTCGAAGGCCGCGGCATCATACTGGAAGACTCGGCGACCGGAACGCGCTGGAAGCGCAAGTCATGATCAAACTCGTCACGCCGCTGCCCGGGCCCAAAGCCAAAGCGATCATCGAGCGCGATCGCGCCCGGGTGTCGCCGTCGTACACGCGCGACTATCCGTTCGTCATGGCCAAGGGCGCCGGCGCCGTGGTCGAGGACGTCGACGGCAACGTGTTTCTCGATTGCGCCGCCGGCATCGCGGTCACCGGCACCGGACACTCGCACCCGGAAGTCATCAAGGCGATCGTCGATCAGGCGCACAAGTTCCTGCACATGTCGGGGACCGACTTTTATTACGAGCCGCAGGTCGAGTTGGCCGAGCAGATGGCGTCGATCGTGCCGATCAAGGGCGAGGTGCGGTCGTTCTTCAGCAACTCCGGCACCGAAGCCAACGAAGCGGCGTTGAAGCTGGCGCGGTACTCCACCAGGCGGGTCAACGTCATCGCCTTTCTCGGCTCGTTCCACGGCCGCACGCTCGGATCGTTGGCGGCGACGTCGAGCAAGTACGTCCAGCGCCGCGGCTTCGGGCCGATGATGGCCGGGATGTACCACGCGCCATACGCGAACTGCTATCGCTGCCCGGTCAACGCGAAGCCGGAGACCTGCGACGTCGAGTGCCTGAACTACCTCGAGGAACAGATCCTCGTGCATCTGGTCTCGCCCGACGAAGTCGCGGCCGTATTGGTCGAGCCGATTCAGGGCGAGGGCGGCTATGTGGTACCGCCGGCGAAGTTCCATCAACGGCTCCGCGAGCTGACGACGAAGCACGGCATGCTGCTGATTGCCGACGAGGTGCAGTCGGGGATGGGCCGCACCGGAAAGATGTTTGCGTGCGAGCACTTCGGGCTCGACGCCGACATCGTCACGATCGCCAAGGGGATCGCGTCCGGGCTGCCGCTCGGCATCACCGCGTCGCGCGCCGACGTGATGACCTGGCCGCCCGGGGCGCACGCGAGCACGTTCGGCGGCAATCCGGTCAGCTGCGCCTCGGCGCTGGCGACGATCAAGGTTCTCAAGGACGGCATCATCAAGAACGCCGAGACCGTCGGCGCGCATCTGATGCAGAAGTTGCGCGGGCTCGCCGACAAACATCAGATCATCGGCGACGTCCGTGGCCGCGGTCTGATGATCGGCGTCGAGCTGGTGCGCGATCGACAGACCAAGGAGCGCGCGACCACCGAACGCGACCGCGTCGTCCAGGAAATGTTCAACCGCGGCGTGCTGATCCTCGGCGCCGGCCGCAACGCGATTCGCTTCGCGCCGCCGATGGTGCTCAACACCGCGCAGGCGGATGCGATTGTCGACGTGTTCGATCAGGCATTGAGCGCGGTGGCGACGTAAGATCAAAAGCCTTCAACATGAAGGTCATGAAGAAAATCTACTTCTGTTGAAACCTCTGCGAGATGCGTACTGAGAAAGCAAACCTGTTACGAATAGAGGCCATGAAGAAGCGCTCAGCCGTGCGATCGGCGTCTGCTTCATGCCCTTCAGCCGAACCAGGCGATGCCTCATCAGCCCGCATCTCGCAAAGGTTTCATTGCAACGCCCCGACGTCCAGCGCGCAGCGCCGCCATCACCCGCGCGCCGTGGGTCGTCAGCGCGCGCGGGCCGCGGGCGCGATCGACGATGTGCGGGCGATCGCCAACGCTCCAGGCCGCCCAGCCAATCCCGCGTTCGTCCAGAAACGCCAGGAGCTCGCGTGTCCAGCGTTCGTCGCGCAGTTCCTCACCCGCCCCCCATTCGCCGACGAACACCGGGTAGCCGCGCGCCGTGGCATCGACCAGCCGCGACCAGCCGCGCGCGTTGAGCGTGTGGCCGCGGCGACCGCGCCAGCGGCTGCCGTGGCGATAGATGTGCGACGAGTAGACGAGATTCGGCAGCGGCGGCGAGGCCGCGTCGTCGCTTTCGCGGACCGGGAAGCTGGAGAGATCCGACGACCAGCATGGGCCGCCGATGCCGGAAACGACGAAGAGGGGGACGGGGGTGTTTTGCGAAAGCAACCCCCGTCCCCCGTCCGAAAGTAGTTCGCCGACCAGCCGCCGCACCCACGCGTGCCAGGCACGCGCGGGTGCGCCGTGCGGCTCGTTGAGCAAGTCGAAGAGCACGCCGGGCCGCGCGCCGAAGCGCGCGGCCAGCGTGCGCCAGAAGATCACGCTGTCCTCATCGGGCAGCGGCGGCAGATAGGGCTGGCGCGACGCGCCGGCGTCGCGCCAGCCAAGGCAGTGCAGGCAAAGCACGACATACATCCCCGCAGCGTTACCCTGGGTCACCAGCGCGTCGAGCTCGTCGAGATAGGCTTCGCCGGCGCGAGCATGGTCGCGGCCCAGAACCCAGTCCTGCGACAGCGGCACCCGCACGACGGTCGCACCATGGTCCGCGAGCCAGGGGAGCAGGTCCGCATCGATGCCGGACGCGTGGCGCCAGCTCTCACCGGCCTCCGGCCGGCGGTGCTGCAGTCCGCTGACGTTGACGCCGCGCAGAGCGATCGCCGCCGCGCCGGCGCTGGTCGTCAATCGATTGCCTTCGATCAATAACCTCGGCAGCGTCACCGGCGCAGCGTCCGTTGCCTGCGACGCTGAATGTGTGTCAGCATCCGCGTGGCACTATTGTTCCTTTTCGGGAGGGTGTATGCGAAGCGTGAAGTCGTACGTGGCGGCCGGGTTGCTGCTGTTGGCCGGCACGGTGATGGCGGCCCAGGACAAGATCTCGACGCCGGAAGAGCTCGACAAGACGATGAAGGCCGTCAACGCGGCGAACGGTACGATGCGCAAGGCCGTCGCGTCGGGCGCCTTCGCTGACGCCAAGACCGCAGCCGGGGAACTGAAGAAGCAGTTCACGATCGCGGAGACCTTCTGGGTGCACCACAAGAAGGACGATGCGGTGAAGATGAATCAGACGACGATCGCGAAGATCACCGCGCTCGAAACGGCGCTTGGCGCCGCGACGCCTGATGCCGCGGCGATTCAGGGCGCGCAGAAGGAACTGACCGGCACTTGTCAGGCGTGCCACATGCAGTATCGCGTGCAGAACCCGGACGGCCAGGGCTACATGATCAAGCCCGGCTCGATCGGCGGCGGCTGGTAAAAAATTCGAGTTCGGAGTTTCGAAGTCGATGACCGGTGGCAGTGCAGACTGCCACCGGTTTTCTTTTGCTACGTTCCAAACGAACGCGCGAACAACTCGGCGACGGCGCGCTTGCCGTTTGCTTCCATCACCCGCGTGCCGGTGCCGGTGAAGTGCGGGTGGGAAATCACC
>DASUGM010000198.1:0-3462 GCA_036274055.1 Vicinamibacterales bacterium
AGGTCGAAGACCTGCGAGCGCGACTGGATCGTCGCCGGCACGGCGCCGATTTCGGTGGTCGCCCTCATGAACTTCACGTACGGCGGCGGCTCTTCGATCGACTTGAGCAGCGCGTCGAAGGCGTTCTTCGACAGCCGGTGGACTTCGTCGATGATGAAGATCTTGTAGCGGTCGCGCATCGGCGCGATCGACAGCGGCTCGACGATCACTTCGCGGACCGCATCGACGCCGGTGTAGGTGGCGCCGTCGATCTCGAGGACGTCGACGTCGCGGCCCTCGGCGATTTCGCGGCAGGCATCGCACTCGCCGCACGGCTCCGGCGTCGGCCCCTTCACGCAGTTGAGCGCGCGCGCGAGGATCCGCGCGGTCGTCGTTTTGCCGACGCCGCGCGGGCCGGCAAAGATGAACGACTGGGCCAGGCGGCCCGACGAGATCGCGTTTTTCAGCGTATCGACGGTGCCGCGCTGGCCGACGACGTCTTCAAAGCGCTGCGGGCGCCATTTGCGGGCGAGGGCTACGTGGGACATCGATGTGGGACGGACCTGAGAGCAGTCTAGCATTCCCGATTCGCGGCGACAGCGGCGTCGCGCCGCTGTCGGCCGTCGATGTGATCTATCTGCGTGATCGGAAAGAGATCGTCGCGCTGAAGCTGAGGTAGGACGGCCGCGCGCCCGACCGCGGCCCGGAGGGCCTGCGGCACAGCACAGGATCGACTTAGCGCTGCTGCCTTCCGGCCCTGACGCGGTTCGCCGACTGGACTTGCACAGGGTCCGGACCGCGGTCCGGCGTGCAGCCGAAGAGTCAGTCTACCAGCCGGGCGAGTCAAATTCGACAGCACCATGAAGGATCCCTTCATGGTGCTGTCTGGTCTTGTGCTACTGCCGATCGCGGACTTCGACCCAGCCGTACATCCCGACCGCGAAATGCGGAACGAACGTGCAGATCACGAGGTAGCGGCCGGGGGTATTGAACGTGTAGGTCGGGTTGGACGATCCGCCCTTGCATGGCGGTTCGGCGAGCACGGCGAGGCGATTGGTCGGATCGTTGATGTAGACCGCCGGGCACGGCGCCTTCGGAGCCACGAGAGCGGTGTTGATGTCCGCGGCCTCGACGCCGTCCCTATAGATCGCGACCTGGTGAATCGGCGCGACGATCTTGAACGTCACCGTACCGCCCTTGTCGATCACGACCGTGCGCGGGATCAGGTTGTCACGCCCGTGGCCCGACTGATCGTGACCCGACGGCGGTGGAAACGGCGACCCGACGCTGTCGTTGCCGAACTGCACGGTCGCAGAGAGCACGAGACCCGGACCGCCGCCGGCGGCGAGCGAACCGCCGGCACCCGCGGGGCTGGTCGGAGACGACGCCGGCTGCGCGCACGCGACGGCGAGAACGAGCAGAAGCAAAAGTACCGAAGAACGGACGTACATCACGCACCTCCAAAACTGGCCTGGGGAGCGGCCGGGGGAGCGCGAGTCTAGCAGCGAGGCCCCCGCCGCGAATCGCACAGAGGTGGCGGTACGCGCCGGGCCGCTCCCCTGCCTATTCACACAGTTACGTTACCGGCTACGTCCTGCTAGAACAGTAGCCATGACACGCCAGGCTGTTTTGATTGCAACGCTGCTTGGCGCCGCCACTTGCGGGCATGAACAGCCGGTGCAGCCATCGACGCGCCTGACTGTTACCGCAATCTCGCCGGCGGCAGCCACTCCGCAGGGCACGGTGTTTGTCAGCGGCACTGGCTTCCAGTCCGGTGCACAAGTGACGCTCGATGGCGTGGCGGCGACCAATGTCCAGGTCTTCGGCAGCACGACGATCAGTGCAGTGTCGCCCGCGCATGCGGCCGGCGCCGTCGATGTCGTGGTCACGAATCCAGACGGCGAACGCGCGGTGCTGGCGCGAGGGTTCACGTTCACTTCTCTGCCGCCGCCCACCGTGACGTCGTTCGGTGCCAACAGCGGACTGACCTCGGGTGGCGGCGATATCCGCATCCGCGGCACGGGGTTCCAGGCGGGCGCGATCATTGCCTTCGACGGCAGGCCGGCGCTTCTCCAATTCGGCATCCAGTCGACGATGATCGTCGTCAGCGCCCCAGCACACCAGGCAGGACAGGTTGACGTGGTGATCACGCTACCTGACGGCCAGAGCGTCAGCGTTGGTGACGCGTTTACGTATGTCCAGCCGTCATTCTCCGACTTCAACGGCGACTGGACGGGATCCGATGGGATCGAAACCGACGGCGATTTTCTCAGCTTCACGATTCGCGACAATCTGCTGCGCCGCGTGGCATGCCGCGGCACCGAGATTGTGTTCGCCACGCCGCCGTCGACGGATGGAGGCCTGTTCACCGCGGTCGTCGACGGCGCAGTCGTTTTCACCGGCGGGCTGGTCTCCGCCAACTCTGCCACCGGAACGATTAACATCGGCGCATGCACCAACAAGGGGTGGTTCGCGGCGCGGTGAATGAGGCCGTACGCGTAGCCCTCATCGAAGACGTCCGGGACGTGCGCGAGAGCCTGCGCCTCCTCATCAACAACAACGCCGGGTTTCAGTGCACCGCGAGCTATCGGACGATGGAAGACGCGCTGGCCGGGCTGACATCGTCGCCGGACGTGATTCTCACCGACATCGGTCTGCCCGGCATGAGCGGCATCGACGGCACGCGCCTCCTGCGCGAGCGCTTTCCCGACGTCGCCATCCTGGCGCTGACCGTCTACGACGATGACGAGAAGGTGTTCGACGCGATCTGCGCCGGCGCGTCAGGGTATCTGCTGAAGAACACGACGCCGGCACGGCTGCTCGAGTCGCTGCGCGACGTCGTCAGTGGCGGCGCGCCGATGTCGCCGGAAGTCGCGCGCCGGGTGGTCACGTTGTTTCGCGAGTTCCGTCCGCCCGAACGCGCGACGTATCACCTGACACCACAGGAAACGACCCTGCTCAAACTGATGATCGAAGGCCATCACTACAAGACCGCGGCCAATGAGATGGGGATCTCGACCAGCACCGTTTCGTTTCACCTGAAGCACATCTATCAGAAGCTGCAGGTGCATTCGAAGACGGAAGCGGTCGCCAAGGCGCTGAAAGAACGCCTGGTCTAGATGCGCGCGCGCCGAGCGATCGTCGCGGCGGCGATTGTGCTCTGCGGCGCCGGCACGAGCCTGCGCGCCGAGCGGCTGCCGTTGAAACCGTACGCGACCGCCGACGGCCTCGCACACAACACGGTCAATCGCATCGTCCGCGATTCGCGCGGCTTCCTGTGGTTCTGCACCGCCGGCGGATTGTCACGCTTCGACGGCTACCGCTTCACCAGCTTCGGCGCCGAGTCCGGTCTGCCGAGCGCCGTGATCAACGACTTCCTCGAAACCAGGCGCGGCGCCTACCTGGTCGCGACTGATGCGGGATTGGTGCGTTTCGATCCAGCTGGCTCGCCTCGGCTATTCACGCCGATCGCGTCCGAGGATC
>DASUGM010000199.1:0-9190 GCA_036274055.1 Vicinamibacterales bacterium
GAGGTTGGTGTGGTCGGTGCTCGTCACCGGCCGCGGCCCGAGGATCTCGACGCCAAGATCCTTCAGCGGACGAATCCACTCGCTGAAGATTGGCTTGACCGCCTCGTTGCCCTGCATCCAGACGCCGCGGATCTTTCCGGTGCCGTTGTCGATGTTGTAGTAGGCAACGTGTTTCGCATTCTCGGGCAGCGGTTTGCCGGGCTCGCCGAGATGACGATTGGCGTAGTCACGTGAGCCGAGCAACCCCTGCTCTTCGCCGCCCCAGAGCGCGACGCGGACGGTACGGCGCGGCTTGACGCCGGTGGCGTTGAGGATGCGCAGCACTTCCATCATCGCCGCCGAGCCGGCGGCGTTGTCGGTGGCGCCGGTCGCGCCGTGCCACGAATCGAAGTGCGCGCCGATCAGCACGACCTCGTCCGCGAGGTCGGTGCCCGGTAGTTCGCCAATCACGTTGAAGCCGTTTGGCTCGGTCTCGTCGCGGAACTTGACCTCGACGTCGAGCGACATTTTCACCGGGACGTTGTGCTCGAGCAGCCGGATCATCCGGTTATAGTGCTCGACCGCGATGGTGATCTGCGGAAGCCCGCTGCCGGCGGTGGCGTCGCGGGTGCCGCCGGCGCCGAGAAACACGGTGCCGCCGTCGACGACTTGCGTCTGCCAGGTCAAATCGCTGCCGCCGGCGCGCATGTCGCCGTTGGCGCCGCGATCGACGAGGGCGATGACGCCTTCATCCTGAAAGAACTGATTGACGCTGAACGCGTTGCCGCGGCCGGCACGGCCAGCGCCAGCGCCGCCGGGCGCACCCGCCCCCGCCGCGCCGGCGCCTCGTCCGCGCGGTGGCGGCATCGACAGCGCTTCTTCCATCCATTTCGGATCGTCGGCGTAGCGCAGCACCACCGGCTGATCGAGCATGCGAACTTCGCGCGCGGGTTGGGTCAGCACGATCTTGCCGCGCAGCTGGCCCTTATACTTCGCGGCGCTCTCGGCATTCGTCACCGTCGCCTGCACGACTTCAGCCGTGATCGGTCCCTTCGTCGCCGCCGACCACGCCTTCGGCATGCCGATGATCGGCATCACCTGCGGTTCGACCATCGCGGCGTTGAAGCGCTGCAGCGACCACCCCTTGCCGAACGCCCAGCTTTCCTTGCGGACGTTCTGCATGCCCCACGACTGCAGCGTCTTCACCGCCCAGTCGCCCGCCTCTTCGAATCCCGGCGACCCGGTCAGGCGCGGGCCGTAGCGGTCGGTCAGCCAGAACATGTGCTCCATGACCTGCGACCGGTTCATCCCTTCGTCGCGGATCTTCGCGTAGGCGGCGGCGTCCACGGGCTCGGTTGACTGGGGAGACGTGCCACGCGGAGGCGCAGACCATCCGGAGACTCCACGCAGAGACGCGGAGAACGCGGAGACGCAGAGCAGGAATACGAACGTCCGTTTCATGGAATGGAGCCTCCCGGGCGGGAGGATCTTATCAAGAGCCTGTCTGTGCTCTGGGGCGGAGTGCTAGGTGCTTTGGTGCTGGACCGGGAACTTCTCGCGCAGGCGCTGCTGCTCGAGTTCGAAGGCGGCCCGGCGGCGTTCGATGTCGATCGGCCGGCAACCGTGTGAAATGCCTCTCACCATGAACGGAAACAGCGCCATGATCCAGAACATCTTCATGTTCGGTTCGGCGAGGGCGCCGAGAAACAATCCAGCCAAAGCCAGGAGCCCCCAGGCGCGAGACTCGACGCGGGAAATGCCCGACCACGTCGTGGTCGGGCTGAAGGAACGACACCCGCCGTAAGCGAACCGGGCGAGCGCAGCAAAACCGCAAGCGACAAGAAGGACGTCGGAGCGATCGGGCGGTCCAGGAACGCCCCGCGAACGCATCCACGCCGCGGCAAGTACGACCGCGCCAATGATCGCCACCGACTCCAGAAAGAAATAGAACGAGCGGCCGACGCGATCGGCGCGCCGCTTCCCTGCGCCGCCGGACAGCATGCCGAATCGTGTATGGCCGGTGAGAACGAGCCAGCACCAGAAATTCCACGGTGGCCAGGGCGCGCCGACCATGACGAACAGCGTTACGACACTACCGGCCAGCGCCACGAAACTGATGACATCCAGCACCACATCGCCGGCAGGCCGCAGCGGACCGCGGCGAAGGTCGGACAGACGCTCTCGCTCATCACGCCGCATGGCCAGGAGTGCCCGCAGCCGTTGCGCGAACGCGGAGAGGATCACGTCGACGACGACGGACCAGGTCAGGCCGGTTTCGGCGACGAGTTCGAGAAACTCATCGCCGTAGCGCTCGCGCCACGCCGGCGGATACAGGCGCAGCAGCGCCCGCGCGCGCGCGAGATCGGATGACATCACGGCGTCACCCGCGCTTTGCGCAACCGGGCAATCGCCTCGCGCCGCCGCGCAACTGATGTCCGACTCAGGCGATTCATGATCGGCCGGCACAGGAAGATCGTGGTCGTCATGCCCCAGATCGTCTTCATATCCGAATCGCCAAGGCTGACGGCTACGAAGAGGGTGATTCCCACTACTCTCCACAGCCGCACTTCCCAACTCCGTGCGCCCGGCCATTCGCTGTGTGGTTGATTGCTGCGCATCGCGCACCAGCCAACGCGAACCGCCAGCGTGACGAACGCGAGCAGCGGCACGAACAGGAACGCGTCGGATGTGGGCTCCGGCAGGCCGATGGCGATGAGCAGGCGGCCACTGAGAAAGGCCGCCGATGCCAGCGCCATCGCTTCGAGTGCAAAGTAGTAGCCGATCCCGGCGCGTCTGAGCGGCGTCGTGACTGGTCCGACGAAATCGGAGCGGACGAGGAAGTACTGCATCAGCGCCTGCATCCACCACGCCCACAGCGGCAGCGGCACGCCCAGCCAGTGCAGCCCGACGACGGTGCCGGCAAACAGCGCACAAAATGTCGGCCACTCGATCAGCGCCTCGCGTGCCGTGAGCGACGCGAACACATGAATGGCGACGGCGGGATCGGTCTCGCGCGTCCGCCACGCGAGCAGCAGGCGCGCTCGTTGGGTGACCGCACCGGCGACGATGTTCGCGGCGGACCGCGAGGTCAGTCCGGTCTCGTCAATCAGTCCGAGGAACTCATCGCCGTACCGCTCGCGCCACGCGCGCGGATACAGGCGCAGCAGCGCCCGCGCGAGCCGGTCGTTACGCATCGGCCAGTCTCGCCTGCGCCGCCTTGGTCATCGCGCGCATCGTCTCGAGGCGTGCTTTGAGGACTCTCGTGCCGGCAGAAGTGAGCTTGTAGGGACGACGACGATCTTCGGCGGGGAGCGGCTCGATCCACTTGGCGTCTTCGAGGCGTGTGATCGCGCCGTAGAGCGTGCCCGGGCCGAGCTTCTGGCCGGAAATGCGCTCGATATCCTGGGTCATCGCGTAGCCGTGCTTCGGGCTGTCGGCGAGCGAGATGAGGATCAAGAGCGCGGGCTCGGAAAAGCGCCCGAGGTCCTGGAGGGAGTCGTGTTTCTTCATGAGGTCACCGTCGACCGGCGCAGCCCGAGGATAGACGATGTCCCGCCGTCCCGGGCTGGCGTCGTTACGGGAACTGCGGAAGCCGGCGGCGCGGCGATGGCGGCGCTTGGAAAGAGTCGCCGAGCCAACAACCAGCCGACCAGCGGCATGACGAGCTTTTGATCGAGGTCGAGGAAGGCCACGGGAATGACCAGAAACGCCGACAAAAACAACACTCGACTTGTCCGCGGGAAACGAGCGGAGAACCGCGTCGGAAGCGTCAGCAGCAGCACCGGCGCGCTCATGAGAAGTGAGAAACAAATGACAAGCAGGTCTACGGGAAACCCAGGCCAGGGCAACGAGAAGCTCCAAATCCGCGGCGCCCACGGCTGATCGCTGAGGGCGCGGAGCACCGGCCAAACGAGCCCGAAGAACGCCAGCCAACCCGCCCAGATGATCAGCGTCGCGCGGACATAGACGCTGGCGATGACAACGAAGAAAGCGACAATGCGTCGGATTGATCCGCCGAAGTCAGTCGGCGCGGCCGGCGCGGTGGGAAACACTTTCACGGCGATCAGCCAGCCGCAAAGCAACATCGCCGCCTGCTGATTCCATCTGCCAAGCCAGAACGCAAAGCCCGAGAACGCCGCGGTGAAGGCGATTCTCGCAAGGACGGGATGTCGGCGTCGGATCGGCGGCCAGAGCAACAGCAGGAGGACTGGCAGACTGAACTGCAGCGAGAGGAAGAAGTACATCGGCATGCCCGCGGTCATTGCGTAGGGCGCGTCGAAGATCCGCCGCGAGAGCCAGTCGTACGCATAGACACCGTGTCGGGCGCTCAGGATCGAGACTTCGATAACCATGAACAGGACGGCCAGAACGCCGGTTGTGAGCATCGTGAGCAGAATCGCGCGCAGAAGAACGGCGACGAACCAGACCAAGACGCCGAGCACACTGCTGCGCTCTCGAATCGCGCCGAGACTGAGGTCGATGACGACCCCGGGGCCAGGCGCTGTCGCGTCGAGGAGCCCGTCGATCTCTTCACCGTAGCGTTCGCGCCACGCCGCCGGATAAAGCCGCACCGCCGCTTTCGCTAGTCGCCGCCAGAGGCCAGACGCCATCGGGACGCTCCTTGGTACGTTCCGCGAAGTATTACGTACGGCGTAGTAATACGCAAGGCTCAGGGCTCGTACCCAAGTCCCAAGACCCAAGCCCCAAGACCCAAGACCCAAGACCCAAGACTGACTATGATCGCCCGATGCGCCTCCGTCCCTTCGGCCGCCTCGGCTGGCCCGTCTCCGAGGTCGGTTACGGCCTCTGGGGCATGGGCGGGTGGTCCGGCTCGAACGATGACGAGTCGCTGGCCGCGCTCGAGCGGGCGATCGAAAAAGGCTGCACGTTCTTCGACACCGCGCTCGCCTACGGCAACGGCAAGAGCGAGCAGCTGCTTGGCCGCGTCCTCGCCCGCCGCCGGGACGTCCGCGTCGTCGTCGCGACGAAGATCCCGCCGAAGAATCTGAAGTGGCCGGCCCTGGCCTCGTACGCGCTGGACGACGTCTTCCCCGCCGATCACATCCGCAAGTCGACGGAGATCAGTCTCCGCAACTTGAACATCAACACTATCGACGTCCAGCAATTCCACGTCTGGAGCGATGCCTGGGCGGCGGACGATCGCTGGCAGCGCGCCGTCGCAGATCTGAAACACGAGGGCCTGGTGCGCGCGATCGGCATCAGCGTCAACCGTTGGGAGCCGTCCAACGTCGTGCGCGCGCTCGAGACCGGACTGATCGACAGTGTCCAGGTGGTCTACAACGTCTTCGACCAGAACCCGGAGGACGAGTTGTTCCCGGCGTGCCGCCAGCGCGGCGTCGCGATCATCGCGCGGGTGCCGTTCGATGAAGGCAGCCTCACCGGGACGATGACCGCCGACATGACCTGGCCCGAAGGCGACTGGCGCAACCTGTACTTCACCCGCGACAAGCTGGCGGCAACGCTGGCGCGCGTCGACGAGGTCAAACGAGACGTGCCCGCGGGCATGAGCCTACCGGAGCTGGCGCTGCGCTTCATCCTGGCGTCCCCCGACGTCGCGACGGTGATTCCGGGCATGCGTCGCGTCGCCCATGTCGATGCCAATCTTGCCGCCGGCGACGGTGTGCCGCTGGCCACCGCGGTCGTCAGCCGATTGCGTCGTCATCGCTGGGAGAGGACGTATGTCGTGCCGTAGCAATTACTTACACGAACGAGTTCGCGGCGGGGTCTGACCCCGCCGGCGGGCCGGCTGATCGGCGGGTGCTATACTGATCTTTTCGTCCAGCACCCGAGGAGTTGACCGTGAAGCCCGGTATCCACCCCAAGTATGCGGAAGTCGAAGTGCGCTGCGCCTGCGGCAACACCTTCAAGACCAAGTCGACCAAGAACGAGCTGCACCTCGAGATCTGCAACAACTGCCACCCGTTTTTCACGGGTCGCCAGAAGCTGATTGACACCGAAGGCCGCGTCGAGCGGTTCACCAAGCGCTTCGGCGCGCAGACGGCCGAGGGCCGCAAGACCGCGGCGAAAGCCGCGAAGGACGCCAAGAGCGCGAAGGCGACCAAGGGCAAGGCCGCCGCGACGACGGCGTAATCAAGAAAGTCGTGGGGACGAGGGTTGCTTGCGCAAGCAGCGCCGTCCCCACATCAAGTAAGTCGTGGGGACGAGGGGTGCTTGCGCAGCAACCCCCGTCCCCACAACATCATTAGTCCAGCAACGGGGCGGCCTGCGGGCCGCCCTTCGTATTTTCAGCCTTCTGGATTTTCGATGACAGCCGATTCAGCCGGCGCGCGACGTCCTGCTGTTCGCGGCCGCGGGCGTCGGCGCTGAGCGACTTCGCGTAGCGCTCGGCCGTCGTCAAATCGCGGGCGCGATGTTCGTGGTGAATCGCGAGCGCCTCGGCGGCGCGTCGTTCGAGCGCCGTCATCGTCGCCCGGCTCGGCGCGAGGTCGAGCACGCGCTGCCACGCTGCCGCGGCGTCGTCGAATCGACTCTCCCGACGCAACAGAACCGCCAGCCGGGCCAGCGCGTGACGACGCACGTCGCGTTCGCGCGAGGCAGCCGCGGCTTCATAGGCCTCGATTGCGCGCCCGCTGTCGCCGGCGCGCTCGTAGACGCGTCCGAGCGCGACCTGCTCGGCCGGCTCGCGACAGGCCAGCGGCCCTTCGCGAACCAGCCACAGCGCATGGGCCGTGATCACGGCGAGCGAGACGAGATCGTGACGGTTGTGGTCGAGAACGCCGGCGATCAAACCGGGATCACCGGAACGCAGAAACTGAAAGTAGCGCGCGGGAATCTCGAAGCCGGGGACGTCGCCGAGGCGATGAAACCCGAGCACGCTGCGCTCGAGCGCCGACAACGAGCAACTGGTCTTCTCGTCAATCCAGCTGCGCCCCCAGAGCCGGCGCGCCGGCGGCAGCATATCGAAGTGCGGCAGGCCGTCGGTCGGCGCCGCGGCGCGATGAAATGCCCAGCGGGTTTCCATCAGCGGGACGTCGAAGGTGCGGCCGTTGTAAGTGACGAGCAGGGACGCGTCGCGAAACACATCGGCGAGGCCGGCCAACATCGCCCTCTCCCCCGCCGGACCGCTGAGAAAGAACTGACGCACGCGCAGTCCCTCGTCGTCGAACCACGCGACGCCGCAGAGAAACGCGAGCGTGCCGGCGCCGCCGGAGAGCCCGGTGGTCTCGATGTCGAAGAACACGAGGCGCCGCCACCAGCCGTCGTTCTCAATCACGCGAGGATCCAACAACGCGATCTGCGAGTCGGCATCGAGCAGGCAGGTCTCGATGCGCCTGCGGCCGTGCGATCGATCGTGGGCCCAGACGCGATCGACGACGACACAGCCGGGATCGTCGTTGAGGAGCGAGCCACCGAGCAAAGCGGCGATGTGCTCGTTCGGCCGCTGCGGATCGGGATCGGGGATGTAGGTGAGCTCGGCACGGAAAACGGGGTCCGACCCCTTTTCCCGGCGGACAATCTCGCGCAGCCGCGTGCTCAGATCGCGCATGACTAGGCCGCCGCTCTAGCTGCCGACAGCGCGTTCAGCAGCCGCGAGGCCACCGCTTTCGCCAGCGGACCAGTCGCGCCCTCGGGGCCCACACATGACGGACACCCGCTCTGGCACGGGCAGCCGTCGATCAGTTCACGCGTCCGCGCGATCAGCGCGTCGTTCATCGAGAACAGCGGCTCGCTGAAGCCGATCCCGCCGGGATAGTTGTCGTAGAGGAAAATCGTCGGATCGGCGGCGAGTTCGGGCGCGGCGGCCGATCGTGCCAGCCCGCCCATTCGCGTGCCGCCTTCGAGGCTGATGCCGTCAATCGACAACCCGAGGTCGTGGGTATCGCACATCAGCAGCAGCGGCGCGACATTGTGCATCGCATAGGCCAGCCCGACGACGCCGTCGCGCCGGTCGGCGGCGCCGAACGGCAGCGCAGCCATCACCTCGCGCGGAATGGTCAGCCAGAACGACGTCGTGTGCATCTGCTGCTCGGGCAGATCGAGTTCCCCCGAACCAACGTTCTCGTTTGTATAGAACTTGATCTTCTTGAAACCGACGACACGGGAGACGACGTGCACTTCGCCGTGAAATCTGGCTCCGCTCCCATAGGCCCTGGGCTCTAGGCCCTGGGCACTGGCGGCGAACTGAGAACTGGCTAGGGCCGAGTGCCGAGCGCCCAGGGCCTGATCTCGATCTTCTTCTGCGCCGGCTGAGAGCGCCGCCATGTCCGCGGCGGCGAGTTGCGGCGGCTCGGCAGCATCGGACCCGAACGTGTCGAGGATCGTGACCTTCGTGTAGGTGATGGCGGTCGTGTAGTAATCGCACTCGACTTCCCGCGCGAACGCCTTGCGGTTGTCGTAATCGAACTTCTCCACCTGATAGAGCTGGCCCTCGACGATGTAGATCGCTTTTTCGTGCAGCACCGACGGGCCGCTCGTGAAGTCGGTCTCGCCGATGACGCGCTCGCCGCGGGTCATGTCGATGATCACGAAGTTGTCCGACGTCACCGACCGCAGGCTGACCGCATCAGCCGGATACGAGTCCTGCATCCATTGCCATTGGCCATCGACGTGATGGACGAAGCCGCTCTCCGACAACACCTGCAGGATCTGCTGGACGTCGAGTTCGCCGAACGCGTCGGCGCCCCCGAACGGCAACTCGAACGCGGCGCATTTCACGTGGTCGAGCAGGATGTGCAGGTTGTCGGGATTGACCAGCGCGTGCTCGGGTGACGCGCCAAAAAAAAATTCAGGATTGCGGACGATGAACTGATCGATCGGCGCGCTCGACGCCACGTAGACCGCCGCCGATCGCCCCGATCGTCGTCCGGCCCGGCCGGCGCGCTGCCAGGTCGAGGCGATCGTGCCCGGGTACCCCGACATCACCGCGACGTCGAGCGCCCCGATGTCAATGCCGAGCTCGAGCGCGTTGGTCGACACGACGCAGCGCACTTCGCCGGTTCGCAACCCGCGTTCGATTTCGCGCCGGCGTAACGGCAAATAGCCGCCGCGATACCCGCGAATCACGTCGGCCGCGCCCGGCGGGCCCTGGAACGCGTCCTTCATGTAGGTCGTGAGAATTTCCGTGGACAGCCGGCTCTGTGCAAAGACGATCATCTGCAGGCCGCGCTTGAGAAATTCGATCGCGACACGGCGCGTCTCGGCGAGGTACGACCGCCGGATACCAAGCTGC
>DASUGM010000200.1:0-10614 GCA_036274055.1 Vicinamibacterales bacterium
TCCGCCCAGCACAAGCCTCACAAGGCGCCGTGGTGGCAGGTCATGTGTCTCACCGGCGTCGATTACTTTTCGACGCTCGGCTATCAGCCCGGCATCGCGTTTCTGGCCGCCGGTTACCTCTCGCCGTTTGCGACGCTGGTCCTGGTCGCGCTGACGCTGTTCGGCGCGCTGCCGGTGTATCACCGGATGGCGGCGCTCAGTCCGCACGGCCAGGGCAGTTTGTCGGTGCTCGAGGAGCGCCTGCCGCGCTGGCGCGGCAAGGCGCTCGTCCTGTGCCTGCTCGGCTTCGCCGCGACGAGCTTCATCATCACGATCACCCTCTCGGCGGCCGACGCGACCGCGCACATCGTCGAGAACCCGTTCGTGCCGGCGTCGCTGAACCACCCGATTCTGTTCACGTGTGGATTGATCGCCGCGCTCGGCGCGGTGTTCCTCAAGGGCTTCCGCGAAGCGATCTGGCTGGCGGTCGGCCTGGTCGCGGTCTACCTCACGGTCAACGTCGTCGTCATCGGCTTCGAACTTTATGAACTGGCTCGGCACGCGAGCGCGCTGTCGGAGTGGCGGGCGAACCTTTTCGCCCAGCAGAGCAATCCGCTGATGATGGTGGTGCTCGCGGTGCTGATGTTCCCGAAGCTCGCGCTCGGCCTGTCTGGCTTCGAGACCGGCGTCGCGGTGATGCCGCTGGTCGCCGGCGAGGGCGGGACCGACGAGGAGCGGCTGCAGGCGCGCATCCGCAACACCAGGAAACTGTTGACCGCGGCCGCCGGAATCATGAGCGTGCTGCTGATCGGCAGCGCCATCGTGACGACGACGAGGATTCCGGCGACGGCGATGTTCGAAGGCGGCGAGGCCTACGGCCGCGCGCTCGCCTATCTCGCGCATCGCGATCTCGGCCACGTGTTCGGAACGACCTACGACCTGGCGACGATCGGCACGCTGTGGTTTGCCGGCGCATCGGCGATGGCCGGCCTGCTCAACCTGGTGCCGAAGTACCTGCCGCGTTACGGCATGGCGCCCGACTGGGCGCGCGCGACCCGGCCGCTGGTGCTGCTGTTCACGGTGATCTGCTTCGTGGTGACGATCACGTTCAACGCCGACGTCGAGCAGCAGGGCGGCGCCTACGCCACCGGCGTGCTGATGCTGATGACGTCGTCGGCGGTCGCGGTCGCGATTGCCCTGCCCGACCGGCGGTTGGTCTACGGGCCGATCTCGCTGGTCTTCATCTACACGACGGTGATCAACATCGTCCGCCAGCCGGACGGGATTCAGATCGCCGCCTGGTTCATCGTCGCCATCGTCGTCTCGTCGCTGGTCAGCCGGGTGATGCGATCAACCGAAATCCGCATCGAAGGCGTTGACTACGACGCGCGGGCGACGAAATTCATCAAGCAGGCGTCGGGACGCAAAGTGCTGCGCATCATCGCCAACCGGCCCGACACCGGGCAGCGCGAGGAGTACGACCGGAAACTCAAGGACGCGCAGCGCTCGCATCACCTGCCCGCCGGCGATCCGGTGCTGTTCCTCGAAGTGCGACCGGGCGACGCGTCGAAGTTTTCCGATGTCCTGCACGTTGCCGGTGTCGACATCGGCGGCTACAGCGTGCTCCGTTGCACCAGCCCCGCGATCCCGAACGCCATCGCCGGTCTACTGCTCGACCTGCGCAATCGCACCGAGTCGATCCCGCACGCGTACTTCGGCTGGACAGAAGGCAATCCGATTGCCTATCTGCTCAAGTTTCTCGCGTTCGGCGAAGGCGACACCGCGCCGGTCTGCCGCGAGGTGCTCCGGCAGGCGGAGCCGGATCCCGAACGGCGGCCGCGGATTCATCTCGGATGACGCGTGCTCCGTGCTGGCTGCTCCGGGCTCCGTGCGGGTGCTTGATGCCTGGTGCAGTGCGCATCTGGTCGCAATCAAGATCGAGATATCTCGATCTTGTTAGCACCCGCATGGTCAACGCACCGGGCATCGAGCACCCGCACTGAGCGCGGAGCACCCAGCACGGAGCACTAAGCAATCAGAGTATGGCGAGCAACCGATCGATCAACTCCCCCTGCGCGATATTGATCATTCGTCGCGCGTCGTCGACGGCGAAGAACTCGACGCGGTCGATTTCGGGCACCTCGATGAAGCGGCCCGATCGCGGCGGCCATTCAGTGCGGGTCATGATGCTGGTGAGGCGGGCCGGGTCGCCGTCGCCCTCGAAGGCCCAGGCGTGAACGATCTTGCCGCTGCGCTGCGTGATCTGACCGAGCGGCAGCAGCGGCGGCACGACGTCGAAACCGGTTTCCTCGCGGAATTCGCGCACCGCGGCGTCGACGAACGCCTCGCCGGGGTTGGCGCCGCCCTTCGGGATTGTCCACGCGCCGTGGTCGCGGGTCTGCCAGAACGGGCCGCCGGGATGGCCGAGCAACACCTCGACACGGCCGTCGCGGCGCCGGAACATGAGCAGGCCGGAACTTTCCTTTTGCGGCATGCGTTGCGACTAATTTACGACGACACGGCTGATTCCGTTGCTCGAGTCCTGTATGACGTCAGACGCGGACGTGCCGCAGCCGCAGCGCGTTGCCGATCACCGACACCGAACTGACGCTCATCGCCGCCGCGGCAATCATCGGACTCAACAGCCATCCGAACACCGGATAGAGCACGCCAGCCGCGATCGGCACGCCGGCGGCGTTGTAGACGAACGCGAAAAACAGGTTCTGGCGGATGTTGCGCAGCGTCTGCCGCGACAGCCGGATGGCGCGAATCAGCGCCCCGAGATCGCCTTTGACCAGGGTGACGTGCGCGCTTTCGATCGCGACATCGGTGCCGGTGCCCATCGCGATGCCGACGTCGGCCGTCGCCAGTGCCGGTGCGTCGTTGATGCCGTCACCAGCCATGGCGACCACCCGGCCGCTCGTCTGTAAATCGGCGATCAACCTGGCCTTGCCGTCGGGACGGACGTCGGCATGGACTTCATCGATGCCGAGTTTGCGCGCCACGGTGGCGGCGGTGGCGTGCGTGTCGCCGGTGAGCATCACGACGCGCAGCCCTTCGTGATGGAGGGCGCGAATCGCGTCGGGCGCGCTGACACGAATTGGATCGGAAATGCCGAGCAGTCCGGCGGCCCGGCCGTCGCTGGCGACGAAGACCACGGTCTGGCCGTCGTGACGCAAGGCCTCCGCGCGTCCTGAGAGCGCCGTGACATCGACGGCCCGCGTCTGCATCAGCGCCGCATTGCCGATGGCGACGTCACGACCAGCGACCCGCCCGACTGCCCCCTCGCCGACGACGGCTCGAAACTGTTCGACCGGATCGACGGCAAGGCCTTTGGCGGCCGCGCCGGCGACAATCGCGGCGGCCAGCGGATGCTCGCTGGCGCGTTCGACCGCGGCGGCCATCCCGAGCACGTCCGCTTCGGAAAAGCCTTCGGCCCAGGTCACCGACGTCAGGGTCGGCTTGCCGGCCGTGAGCGTGCCGGTCTTGTCGACGACCAGCGTGTCGACTTTTTCGAGCCGCTCGATCGCCTCGGCATTCCGGAACAGGATGCCCAGCGACGCCGCGCGACCGGCCGCCACCATGATCGACATCGGCGTCGCCAGTCCAAGGGCGCACGGACAGGCGATGATCAATACGGCGACGGCGTTGACGATTGCATACGCCAGTCGCGGCTCCGGCCCGATCGCGCTCCAGACGCCGAACGTGATCGCCGCGACGGCGATCACGGCCGGGACGAAGTAGCCAGACACGCGATCGGCGAGCGACTGAATCGGCGCGCGACTCCGTTGCGCCTGGGCGACGAGCGCAATGATCCGCGACAGCAAAGTCTCGGCGCCGACACGGTCGGCGCGCATCACCAGGGACCCGGTGCCGTTCATGGTCGCGCCAATCACGTGATCGCCGGGCGTCTTTCTCACCGGGATCGACTCGCCGGTAATCATCGACTCGTCGACGTGCGTGCCGCCTTCGAGCACGACGCCGTCGACCGGGACGCGCGTGCCCGGCAGCACACGCAGCCGATCCCCGAGATGCACGTGCGCGAGCGGGATGTCTTCCTCGACGCCGTCGGCGCCGATCCGGCGCGCGGTTGCCGGCGCGAGACCGATCAACGTGCGGATCGCCGCGCCGGTGTGCTGCCGCGCGCGCAGTTCCAGCACCTGCCCGACCAGCACCAGCGCGACAATCACCGCCGCCGCTTCGAAGTAGACGCCGACGTTGCCATGATGGTCGCGAAGCGTCGCCGGAAACAGCTCCGGCGCGACCGTCGCGACGACACTGAATCCGTAGGCGACGGCGACACCGAGGCCGATCAGCGTGAACATGTTCGGATGACGCTGCCGAATCGACGCGATCATCCGCTCGAAGAACGGCTGCGCCGCCCAGAGGCACACCGGCGTCGCCAGCAACAGCTCGAGCCACTGCCGCGTCCGCGCAGACGGCAGAAACCACGGGTCGGTCATGCCGGTCATGGCCAGGACCAACAGCGGCGCCGCCAACGCCGCCGCCACCCACAGGCGGCGCGTCATGTCGTCGAGCTCGCTCGTGTCTTCGTCCGCCGATGGCAGCGTCGGCTCGAGCGCCATGCCGCAAATCGGACACGCGCCGGGACCCTGCTGGACGACTTCGGGATGCATCGGACACGTGAAGGTGGCCTTCGCGGGAGTCGAGAGTTCGCGTGATTTATCGACCCGACGAAGAGTCAACGGCGCGACCGCAGGGGCCATGCCCTTCGGGCCGGACTTCAACCACTGGTCCGGATCGGTCGCGAACTTCTGCCGGCACCCGGGACTGCAGAAGTAGTACGTCGTCCCGGCATGCTCGAACGATCCGCCGCGCGCGGTCGCCGGATCGACGGTCATGCCGCAGACAGGGTCGAGCGCCATTCAGGGTTTCACCGCGAAGAAGACGGCAATCTCCGCCGGCGTCCGGCGGCCGTAGGCCGCGGCGATCGCCGCGGGCACAATCGCCACGCCGACCGTCGCGCCCGCGCTCAGTCTCCAGGTGCGCCACGACGCGAGCTGCCGGGCGTAGCCCGCCTGGATCTTGCCGATTGTGTGGACGTCGTCGCTGTGATCGTCGGCGAGCACCAGTTCGTCGCTGGTCTTCCCGGTGACCTCGCCGCGCAGCGAGACGCGATCGCGATCAGACATATCGACGGCCGCTTCGGCGAGCCACGCGTTGGTGACGCCATGCGATTCGCGATTCTGTCCCCACGCCGCGGTCATCGCGGTCAGACGCTGGCCCACCTGCCGATGGTATGTCACCGACGCGGTCAGGCGTGTGGTTTCAGTCGAGATCTCCGCGTCGGCGGATTCGACGTCGCGAAGCCGGCCCGCGGAGACTTGCACGGCCCAGCGCGACGACGGCAGCCACCACGCTCGCCCGGAGTACGAATCGAGCGCCGCGACGTCCAGGTCGTAGCGCTCGTCGTCTGGCTCGCGGCCGTTGAAGGCCGACGCTTCGGCCTTCCACGCGCGGCCGTAGATCGCTCCGGTGACGACGCCGAACGTGACGTGCGTTGAATCGAGCCAGTGGTGCGAGATCGGCGCGATCGGATTCGACACGGCCGACAGACGATGCGGAAACGCCACCGGCCCGAGCGCGGGTTCGCCGGCCGGACCGCCGTAGAACTGCCACGCGACGCGGTCAGTGATGGCGCGACGATAATCGACCGCCAGCTCCATGAACAGGTCATGCGGATGCTGGCGATCGTGCAGCGGCTCGCCCCGGCACAGCTCGCCGGTCTGCAGGAGATTAGGATACCCACATCGGCTCGTCGTCGCCGGCTCGGCGCTCAGCATCATCCGCGCGGTGAACACACCGCCGCCGACCGGTCGTTCGGCCATGCCCATCAACCAGTTGATGCTGCCGAACTGCCGATCGCCCCGCGGCCCGCTGCCGGCGATGTACTGAACGAACACGTTGCCGTGCGCCATCAGGTGCCACGGTCCCGCCATTCGGCTGGCGCCGGTCATCGGCGATTCGTCGGGCAGCCACGAGGTGCCTGAGCCGTTGCGAGCCGCCGAAATCCCCAGCGGCGCGGCGCCCATCGCCATCATCTGTTGATGATCGTGGCCCGGCGCCGGCGGCACCGGCGTCTGCGTCTGCGCGGCTGCCGCCCGCGGCGTCGCGAGGAGCGCGACCGCCGCCATCAATCTCCACACACGTATTTTCACGATGCTTGCCTCGTTCCTTCGGATCAAATGAGGGGACTGGGGTCGCTCGCGAAAGCAGCCCCCGTCCCGGGAGAAACCGGCGGAACGGCTGATTAGATGCGGAGGACGCGGATCGCCCGCGGCGGCGATGACGTCGGCGGTGATGCGATATGTTCGAGCGCGAAGACGTGGCCGGGCAGCGGCATCGACAACAACGCCGCACTCGCGGCCGGCACCGCGACTGACGTCGCCTGCTGGTGCGCCCGCGTGACCTCAATCGTGAACGCCGCCAGGCTATGTGTCGAACAATCATGCAGCTCGGCGAGCGCTGGCGTGGCCGTGCTCGCCGCGTGGCAGGACGCGGCGCGCGTATCCGGAGGCGCACACAGCGGCTGGCACCAGACGCTGCCGCCGGCGACAGCGGTGATCGCGGCCGCGCAGATCGCCGCGACGAACGTGTGCAGACGCGAATGGCCCATCCGTCCTGATGTTAACAAAAACCTGGCCGCCGGCCGTTCACGTGTCACCCTCTGGCGCGTATTCCCTTGAGAGGTGCCCACCGTGATCGATCGCCTTCGTCAGCACGTGACTTACGCCTTTCGGCTGTTGAGCCGAGCGCCGTTGTTCACGGCCACCGCGGTGCTCTCGCTGGCGATCGGCATTGGCGCCAACGCGACGATCTTCACCGCCGCGAGCGCCCTGGTCCTGGCGCCAACCCGCGGCGTCGCCGACTTCGGGCGCGTGGTCGACATCGGCCGGACGGTAGATGGACGAGGATTCGACACGACGTCGTATCAGACGTTCGCCGACCTGCAGCGGCGGAAGGACGTGTTTTCGGGGGTCTTCGCGGTCCGGATCGAGCCCGAGCCGATGAGTCTGGGCACCGGCGACGGCGCCGATCGCATTTACGCCGAGGCGGTGAGCTCCAGCTACTTCGACGTGCTCGGCCTGGTGCCGGCGGCCGGCGCCTTCTTCAGCACCCGCGAAGAACAGATCGGCGTGCCGCTGCGCAAGGCAGTGCTGAGTCACGCCTTCTTCATGCGGCGCTTCAACGGCGACCGCACGATCGTCGGCCGCGAGATCGTCCTCAATGGCGACAGCTTCGTGGTCACGGCGATTGGTCCGGACGGCTACACCGGGACGACGATCCTCGCGCCGGACCTGTGGGTGCCGCTGACGTCGCACGCGCGCGGCATGGCGAACGAACGGCTCCTTCGTTCCCGCGAGAGCCAGTGGCTGGTGCTCGGCGCCCGGCTGAAACCCGGCGCGACGATCGCGCAGGCGCAGCAGTCACTCGATGCGTTCATGGCGCAGCTCACCGAGCAGTTTCCGGACGTCTACCGCCGGCGCGGGTTGGTCGTGAAACCGGCCAGCCGCGTCCCGGGCGAAGCCGGTGAGTTCGTGATTCCGTTTCTCACGGTGCTGATGGGGCTGGTCGGACTCGTGCTGCTGGTCGCGTGCACGAATCTCGCCGGCCTGATGCTGGCGCGATCGGCGGCGCGGTCGCGCGAGATCGCGGTGCGCCTCTCACTCGGGGCGACGCGCGCTTCGCTGATCGCGATGTTGCTGACCGAGAGCCTCGCGGTGTTCACGCTCGGCGCGATCGCGGCCCTGGCCGTCGCGTCGCTGATGACGCGCGTCCTCGCAGCCGTGGTCGGCACGCTGCCGGTGCCGATCGGCATCACTTTCGCCGTCGATGGGCGCGTGCTGGCGTTCACCGCCGCGCTGGCGCTCGCGACGGGCGCGCTCACCGGGCTGGTACCGGCGCTGCAGAGCGTACGCACTGGACTGGTCGGCAACCTCAAGGCGGACGCCAACGCGCCGCGCCGGCAACGCCTGCGCCACCTCGTCGTCGGCACGCAACTCGCCTTCTGCCTGATCCTGCTGGTGATGGGCGGACTGTTCCTGCGCGCCCTCGGCACGGCGACACGGGTCGACGCGGGCATGCGCATCGACGGCGTCGACGTCGTCAATGTCGATCTCGGGCTTGGCGGCTATGCCGACGATCGGATGGCCGGCGCGGCGGCGGATATCTCGGCGCGCTTCGCGGCGCTGCCCGGCGTCGCCGCGGTCGGCGCGGCGCGCATGGTGCCGCTCGAAGGCGGCGGGCTTGGACTCGGCGCGTTGCGCCGAGCCGGCGACACGGCGCCGGAGAGCAACATCGACACCGATTGGAACACGGTGACGCCGGGCTTCCTCGCGTCGCTCGAGATCGCGCTGGCACGCGGCCGTCAGTTCGCCGATGCCGATCGCGCCGGCGCGCCCGATGTCGCCATCGTCAATGAGTATCTGGCGCGCCACGTCTGGCCGAACGAAGATCCGATCGGCAAGGTGCTTGAAAACGGCGACTTCCGGCCCGGCTCGACCCAGCCGACGCGACGGTTGACGATCGTCGGCGTCGCCCGCGATTCGAAATACCGCTGGCTTGGCGAGACCCCGCGGCCGTTCATCTACGTGCCCTACGCGCAGTTTCCGCAGCGCGATGTCGCCTTTTTCCTCCGCCGCGAACCGGGCGTCGACGATGCCTCGATGTATCGGAACGTGCGCGGCGCGCTGAAGGCGTTCGACCCGTATCTGCCGCTGGTGCGGATGGCGGCGTTCCGGCAGTCGGCCGACCTCGGGTTGATGCCGCAGCGCATCGCGGCGACGATCGCGGCGTCGCTCGGCGGCGTCGCGCTGCTGCTCGCGGCGATCGGCATCTACGGCGTCACCGCATTCGCGGTCGCCAGCCGGACCCGCGAAATCGGCGTCCGCATGGCGCTCGGCGCCGATCGCCGGCGCGTGGTCATGCTGGTGCTGCGTCAGGCGTTCAAACTCGCCGCGATCGGCTGCGCGGTCGGTCTGGCCGGCGCGATCGGCCTCGCGTCGCTCGTCGCCGACCTGCTCTTCGGCGTCTCGCCCTTCGATCCGATGACGCTCGCGCTGACGCCACTCTTGCTGATCGCGATCGCGCTGGCCGCCAGCGCGGTTCCGGCGCGGCGCGCCGCCGGCGTCAACCCGGTGGTGGCGATCAAGACGGAGTAAGAGTAAGGAAGATTGGGGACGGGGGTGTTTGGCGAGAGCCACCCCCGTCCCCAGACCGGTGTTGGGGACGGGGGTGTTCGCGAGAGCCACCCCCGTCCCCAGACCGAGTCCCGAAAACCGGTGTTGGGGACGGGGGTGGCTCGCGAGAGCGACCCCCCGTCCAAGAAACCGGTGTTGGGGACGGGGGTGGCTTTCGAAAGCGCCTCCCGTCCCCAAAAAAATCGGTGTTGGGGACGGGGGTGGCTTTCGCCTAACACCCCCGTCCCCAAATCCTTTCTACTACTTCGGCCGTGAAATCGGCGGCACGATGTTGTTCACCCGGTAGTTCGAGACGAGCTTGCCGTAATGCTCGCCCTGATGATCCAGCCAGCCGACCAGCAGCGGCTGCGCGTTCTTCTCGACCAGCGGGTACGACACCGCGATCGCGGCTTCCATTTCGCTGACCACCGAGGCGCGCGTCTTCGGCTTCGACGCGTCGGCCTTGTCGCGCCCGACGTAGTCGAACTTCTCGCCCTTGAGCAGGGCCGACGTCATCTCGAGCCCGATGGTGACGTGCCGGAATTCATCCATCACCGATCGCGAATCGGGATGCGGTTTCCAGCCGAGCTTGTCATCCGGAAACACGGTGTCTTTCGCCATCACCAGGATCTTGTCGTGCAGTGATTTCCACGTTCTGACCAGTGACCTCTGAAAGTCGGCGGCGGTCGGCGCCGCGGGCGGTGTCGCGGGCGCCTGTTGCGCGCGAACCCCGGCGATCGAGAGAGCTGCAACCAGCAGCGCGGACGTGGCGAGCGTCTTCATTTCCATCTCCTCTGGGAGGCGGCCGCTCAGGGGACGCGCAGGGCCGCGGACTGCGGTCATCCTAGGCCGCGGCGACACCCAACCAACCGGCGATGCGGCCAGACGCACCGGGGTGGGGACGAACATGGGGATGGCTGGGACGGCGGCCGGAACGCGGCGTGGGACGCGACGTTCTTCCGTTCGGAACTTCGGGAGTTCGGGCGTTCGGGCGTTCGGTTCTTCCGTTCTGCGGTTCGCCGGTTCAAGTACTGCAGTTCTGAGTTCGTCGAACGCAGCACCGTGAACTGGCGAACGAAAGAACGGAACGCCCGAACGCCCGAAGTTCCGAACGGAAGAACGACCAGCGTTCTATGTCGTGTGCGGCTTGAAGCTGAGTCGAATCGTGCTGCCGTTGCGCGCCGAGGCAACCAGCGCGGCATCGCCGCCGTGGTGCTCGGCGGCGGCGCGCGCGGTGGCGGCGCCGAGCGCGGCGGTCCAGCCGCCCTGCCGCTCGGTCCATGACGGGTCGAAGAAGCGACTGGCGATCGGACCCGAAATCGAGACGTCGTCCTGCGTGATGTCGACGGTCCTGAGTTCGCCCGGCGACGCCGTCACGGTGACGACGATGGTCGCGCTGTCGGCGGGCCCAATCAGGCCGACGGTGGCGACGATC
>DASUGM010000201.1:0-12203 GCA_036274055.1 Vicinamibacterales bacterium
GCACGCGTTCATCAAACGCCGGATGCGGGAAGAGAACGCCGCGTTCGGCGGCGAGGTCACCGGTCACTACTACTTCCGCGATTTCTATTACGCCGACAACGGCTTCATCCCGGCGCTGCTCATCCTCGAGCTCATGTCCACCAAGGGCAAGACGCTGGCCGAGCTGCTGGCGCCACTGCGCGCGAAGTACTTCATCTCGGGCGAGATCAACACGAAGGTCGGCGATCAATCGATGGTGGAACACAAGCTTGCCGAGCTCGCGCGCCGGTACGCCAGCGGCCATACCTACATGCTCGACGGCTTTTCAGCCGAATTCCCCGACTGGCACTTCAACGTCCGCGGGTCCAATACCGAGCCGCTGCTGCGCCTGAACCTCGAGGCGACAACCGAGAAGATGATGGAAGAAAAACGCGACGAGGTCCTCGGGGTGATCAGGGAGGCTTAGGGCGTGCGGCTCAGGGCTCAGGGCTCACGGCTCACGGCTCACGGCTCACGGCTCGGTGACCAGTGATCTTCGACACCGAGCCCTGAGCCCTGAGCCCTGAGCCGTGCGTTTTCATTACTATAAGTAAGGAATCGGACATATTGTAAGAACATGCCGTCCGCCACGCTGACCAGCAAGGGACAGCTCACCGTGCCCAAGCGGATTCGGGAGATGTTGAAGCTCGAGACCGGCGACACCGTCGAGTTCGTCGTCGGCGAGGACGGGACCGTCGAGGTTCGCGCCGGAAACTACGACGTGCGAGAGCTGCGAGGCTTATTGAAGCGGCCGGGCCGGAAGCCGGTGTCGCTCCAGGAGATGGACGCGGCGATCGCGGGCGGCCGGCGCCGCCAATCGTGACCGGGCTCGACACCAACGTCCTGGTCCGGTATCTCACCGAGGACGATCCGGTTCAATCGAAGCGCGCGGCCGACCTGATCGCGACGGCGACGACGCGAGGCGAGCGCTGTTTCGTGAGCGCGATCGTATTGTGCGAGCTCGCCTGGGTGCTGCGCGGCGCCTACGGCGTCAGTCAGGCGGATCTCGTCCTGACGCTGGACCGCATGCTCGGCACCACCCAGTTCGTGATTGGTGACAAGGACGTCGTCCGCCGCGCGGTCGACGCGTATCGCGGCGGCCGTGGCGACTTCGCGGACTACGTCATCGGCGCGCTACATCTCGCCGCCGGCTGCCGGAAGACGGCGACCTTCGATCGCCGCCTTCGCGGGCAGTCTGCGTTTCAGGTGATCTGACATCCTCGTACGGCGGGCTCAGCGCACCTTGAATCGCGCCGAAAGCGCCAGGCCGTCCTGCGCCGTCGTCATGCGCACCATGTAGCAGCCGGGAGTCGTTGGGACTTTCCAGTTCTGGATGAACTGGCCGCCCGAGTACCGGAGGCTCGTTCCCCCCGTCGTCTCGGCGGGTTCGACTTCATCTTGCGGCGCACTCGAGTCGCAGGCGATCGGCTGGACGGTGAGGGCCAGTTCGGATGTCGGAGTCGTCATCTCGACGCCGTTGACCCACACGTTGAACCTCAGCGGCACGATCGATCCGGACTTCACGGTATTGAGGAACCCGGCAATCGGGTTGACCGGCGCGTAGAATCCGCTGCGGACGACGTTCGAGACGAGCACGGCGAAGGGCGAGAGCGACGTGGTCGATCCGCAAATCGTCTGTGTGCCTGGATCGACGCTCGTGGTGATGTCCACCCAAACGTTGTTCTCGAAGTGGAACAAGCGCGGCGCCGCTGTGCCGAAGTCGATGCCGGCGTAGCTGAAGCAGAGCGTGATCAGTCCCTGATACGTCGCCGTCGTGGTGACTTCGTAGACCACGCCGCCGATCGCAACCGTGCCAGGCGCCGGCACCTCACTCGGATCGAGAACGGTGACCGTCGTCGTTCCCGCGCTCGTGATTTCGCCGAAGGTCATCGTCACCGGCCCTTGCCCTTCGGGCACCTGCGGCTGGACGACGACGTCCTGGCCGACTGGTGTCGGGATGGCGATCGTGATCGTCAGCGTTTCGATGTCAGAGACGCCGACCGAACTCATCGCTTTCACCGTCACGGCGAACTGGCCGCCGAATCCCGGCGTGCCGGTGATCTCGCCCGTGCTCGTGTCGATCGACAGGCCGGCCGGCAGCCCGGTCGCCGTGAAGAGGAAAGTGTTCGTGGCATTGACGTCGAAGTTGAACGGCGCGCCGACGGTGCCGGTGGCCGCCAACGATGCGTTGGTGATCACCGGGATCGTCGCGGGATCGATGACCCGATGCAGCGTGACCGAACCCTCGTTGTTGACCTGCACGAACAACGACAGGCCGTCAGCCGACGGCGTCAGCGTCGCGCTGTTTTCCCCGTCCTCGACCAGCTGGTGCGTGATCGGATCCCAGGTGTAGGCGTGGACCTCGCGTCGATCGAACAGCGTCAGCGAGGTTTCGGCCGTAAACACGGCCATCACGGTGTTGCTGGGATCTTGTGGATCGGTGCCGACCCAGGCGCCCTGAATCGTGCCGGGCGCGCCTGGCACGCGGAAGATCGGAACGAACGCGGCGCAGCCGGTGCAATAGGTGTCGACGACACTTGCCGTATCGCCGGTCGGGAAATAGCGCATCCCGAGATGGCCGTTCCGTACCGAGAAGCCGCTGTTTCCATCGGTATCGACGAGCGTCGTGTGGACGACCGCGCCGGTGTTCGAGAACGTGTAGAGCCCCCGCTCGTAGCCGGTCGCCGTCAGCCGGATGTACCGGCCGTCGGCCAGGTAGGTGAAGACGGCATTCGGATTCACCGTGGACGCATTGAACCAGGCGCCGACGATCGACGAGTTCTCGGGCGGTGTCGGTTTGGGATCAAAATTCGCGAGGGTGCCGGCGGTCAGCTCGGCGACGAACCCTTCGACGGCCCCGTTGAGGTAGTTGATCCCGCCGTTGGCATTCGCTCCGACGGAACGCCGGCGACCCTGACCGAAGACGAGTTCGACACCGCCAACCGTCCGCATCCCCGTAATCGCCAGGTTCGTCGGGTCCCAGCCCATGGCGACGAGATCAACGCCGTACGTCGCCAGCACGCTCGGCAGCTGAAACCAACCGTGCTCGTTGTGAATGTAGGCGTTCTTCGTGTCCGGAGGCATGTTCACGCCGGGGATTTGCGGATTTTGTCCAAACGCATTGAAGCCGGAGAACGTCACGCCGATGACGCCGTCGGTGGTCATCCCGCCGGGCGCGCGCGGTACCCAGGCCGTGCTCGGCGATCCAAGTATCCGGGTGACCTGGTTGTTGGCATCGGTCAGGTACACGGCGCCTCGGAAAAATCCATCAATCGAGTTGCCCGCGACGACCGTCGTCGCGCCATCCGATGAGATCGCGAGCGGGATGTTCCAGCCGTTGTTGTCGAGCTTGGGAATGACGGTCGTGGTTCCCGACAGCGTGCCTGCGGTGTGCCGGTAGCGGAATGCCGTCGTATTCATGCCCAGCGATCCGTCCAAGAGTGTGATGATCAACGCCTGTCCCTGCGAAGCAGCGCCAACCATCACCAGGCCGTCGCTGGAGGTTCCGTGCGGAATCGGAAAGCCGGAAGATTTGCCGGTTGGCGTGAGATCGGGAGCGATCAGCCCGGTGGCACCAGCGTCGTATCCAACGGGAATCCGCTGCGTGCCGGACACACGATGACCGTAGGCCCGGTTTCCGTCATCGGCGATGGCAAGCGTCACCACCGCGAATGCGCCTGTGGCCGTCCCCAGATTGAGAGTGGTGCTCAACTGGCGATCGAATCGCGCCCAGTTGGTTCCCAATGACGGCGGCGTGTCGCGCAGCATCGTCGCGACGTAGCGGGCATCCGCCGAAATGGCGTACGCGCCCGCTGGTGAGATTTGAGGCGCGGCGAAGTTCGGCACTGCTTCCCGAGTGACGGTGCCTCCCGATGTCCGGGTCCAGAGCAACGGTGTGTCCAGGATCGGAAGCGTGGCGGTCGGATCGCTCACCGTCGAGGCGCCGACGGCGTAGATCGTGCCGCCAGCTTTGGTCGCGTCCCAGACTATGCTGGCGACGCCGCCTCCCGGCAGATCGCCAACGCCGTAGAACGCCACGGCCGGACCCTGCGCGCGCGGACGACCCGCGAGCACGACGATAGCGGCGAGAACGCAGAGGGAGAGCAATCGACGGGTGGGCATGCCATGGACAACACGTCCGCAAGGCAAACCGGACGCGCCTGCGACCGATCGGTAAAATAAATCAGCGCGATGCGAACGGTTGCGTGACTTTCGCGCCCGGTTGATACGGAAATGCAATCTCGAGCCAGACGATCGCGCATTGGCCGGAGAAAGTTAGCGCGTAAGGGGGATCGGTCGGAACTCGGCTCCCATCGATCGCTAAATTCGTGATCGCATCGCCGACCTTCGCGCGCAGCGACGAACCGGGGTCAGCGACAAGAGAGATGCGGAGGACATCCGCCGGCGCGGCGGCGACCGTCGTCGCCGGCAATGCGCCCTGGAGCTGCACGCGCCATCGCTTGTCTGCGTCTCGAGTCGCGCCGAGCATGATGCGCTGGGGGACGTTGCCGACCGTGACCGACACCTGACACGGACCATTCGCGGCGATGTGCAGACGCCAGCCGTCACGCTCGGCCATCAACCTCTGAAGACTGGTGAGTGGCGCGAAAAATCCGCCGTCGGCCATCGCGCGAAATCCCTCCCGCTCCGGCGCGTTCGGGCTGACATGCGCGATCACGCCCGGCGGCGCCGGCACACCAGCGAGCAGGTCCGCGGCGGCGGTGGATCCGTGAAACAGCTCACCGGTGGCGCTGTCTGCTACCGCGCGGATCGCGGCTGCGCGATCGCCGGCGCCGCGCGCGGCCAGCGTGTCGGCCAGTTCGAGTAGGACCGCCCGCGTATAGGGATGCTGAGGGCCAAGCTCGCGCGAGAACCAGTCAGGCGCGTCCTCGATGAGCTGCTCCGCGGTGAATCGATCTCCCGCGACGGAGCGCACCCACGCTTCGTGTGCGAGCTCCCACGCCAGCCGGGGATCGTTCGGCGTGAGCCGCGATCGCCAGGTCCTGCCCACCTGCTGGTAGAGGTTGAACGCCGCCGTGTGCTCGTCGACCAGGGCATAGCTGGTGGCGAGTTCGTAGTTGAGGTCCTGGAGTTTGGATTCGTTCGCGGTCAACCCGTTCGAGCCGATTCGTGCGCCGTTGTCAGTCAGTGACCACCAGGCGGCGCCAGCAAATAACACGGCGACGAGGACGGCCGCGGCAGCGAACGTGACCTTGCTCGTTTGAAATTCGATTGGACGCTCGATGCCCAGCGCCGCGCGCACCTCGCGCGCAAATGTGGCCACGCCGACCGGACCGAACTGGCGCCGCGCCGAGAGCGCGCGAATCGTCAAATCGACGACCGCGTTCGACAACTCCGGCCGCGCCGCGCGAAGGTCGGCCCGCCACTTCCGTTCCCCGGCCAGGAGATCGGCGCGCGCCTCGCCGGAAAGCGCGCAGAACAGGATCGCCCCGAGCCGCTCGATGACCTCGACGTCACGAACGCGAGCCGCATCGGCAGTGCCGCCGGACGGTACCCAGGTCCAGCGACCCGACCGCCGCTCCACGCCGGCTGCCGTCAACGATCCGATCGCGGCGGCCAGGCTGCGATCGTCCAATCGGGCCGCCGTCGCGCAGGCATCCAGAATCAGCACAAGCGCTGCGGTCGGCCAGAGCGGACCATGCCTCGCGATCCATTCGTCGAGGCGGTTCATCGTCGGCCCAACCAGGCGAACTCAGCGCCAACCCCGTCCAGACTGACGTCGACGGTCGGCACCTCCACTGCCGCGAGGTGCCGGCCGGACGGATCGAAATTCTCGAGGCGGACGATGAGCGCCGCGGTTTGCTTGGTATGCACGGCCCACAGCGTGCCATCGAGCGGATCGATCGCCAGGCCGCGCAAGAGCATTGCCGTTTCGACCGGCGTGCGAAGGTGCCGGCCGTCCCGGCTCCACTCCTCGATCATCGTCACGCTGCCCGCTTTTCTGGTCAGCCAGAAGGACTGCGAGCCGACAGCATACGCGGCGCCGTAGTAGTAGCCTTCCGGCGACAACGGAAAGAGCAACTGCGGATTCGACCAGTCGCGATCGAACCGGTACAACGCCGGCGGCGCGAGCGGACGAGAGCCGACGGGTTCGAGCAGCGTCGAATCTTGTCGCGCCGCGTAGTTGAACTCGCCGTCGGTGGTGCCATCGGCAAAGCAGCAGAGTCCTTGATTGACGACCGGCAACCAGGCTGCGGCCGCGCCGTCGAGGTCAAACCGGCCGCCGCTCGTCCACGGCGGATAGCCGGCCATGGTCACGACGCCGAGGTCCGACGATGCCGCGATGGCAGTTGCGGACGTGGGGCCGGGGGTGAAGGTCAGGTCCCGGCCACGAACCACCGCGACGCCGCCAGCCATAGAAAGGTAGAGCGTGCTCCGCGGCGGCACCGCCAGGCCGAGCCGGCGCCGGGCGGCGCGGATCGTCCCGGTGTCCCACACGCTCCAACTCGTCAGCAGAGTTACAGTCACGATTGCCGCAGCGATGGCGACCGATCGCCGCCAGCGTCGTGTCGATCGCATCAGCGGTGTCAGGACGGTTCGGCTCGCGAGCGTCGCCGCGAGCGCTGACGCGAGCGCGCTTTCCGCATCCAGGGCGTTCTGGAATCGCAGTTCCGGATCTGGATGGCAGCAGCGCTCGATCGTTTCGGTCACGGCGCTGTCCAGGTCGGGCCGGCAGACAGCGAGACGGCGCCGTTGCCCACCGGCATGGGCGGCGCGCAGCCCGGCGAAATCATCGGCCGTGACTGGAAATCCGTTGGCGAGCAGCCGATACAGCAGGACACCCAGACAGTACAGATCGCTCTGCGGCGTCGCCGCCCGCCCGGCGAGAACCTCAGGCGCCATGTACATCGGCGTCCCGGCGACGTCGCCGGCACGCGTCTCGCCAGTGCTTTTCCCGGCGCCAAGATCCATCAGCACGATGCGGCCGCCGCGTTCGCGAAGGACGTTCCGCGACTTGACGTCGCGGTGCAGCAGGCCCGCACCGTGCACCGCGGAAAGGGCGCGGGCCAGGTCGAGGCCGATCAGAAGTGCCTCTTCAGCGCCGAACCTGCCGTCGCGCGCGAGAATCGCGTCGAGCACATCGCCTTCGAGCAGTTCCATCCAGACCCCGGCGACGCCGTCGTGGATATCGGCGCCGAAGACGCGGACGATGTGCGGATGATTCAGGCGCGCGAGCAGGCGGCCTTCTTCGAGCGCTTCGGTCTCGTTGACGTCGGCCGAGAACAGCTTCAGCGCGACCTCACGCGCGAGCCGCGTGTCCCACGCGCGATAGACCGTGGCGCTGGCGCCGCGGCCAATCTCGTCACGGATTTCGAGATGCCCCCAGCGCGTCTGTGCCGGACGATCGAGCGGGATGTCGCGGCCGAAGATCGCGGTTCGGTGCGCTCGAGCGATGGCGTCGATGACCCGCATCGCGGTGACCTCGACGCCGGCTGAGGTTTCGGTCAGCGAAGGCAGCTCGCGGCCATCGAGCAGGGCCTGAATCGCCTGGTCGAGCTCGCCGTTGGCGGCGTCGTTGACGGCTTCGCTGGCCGCTTCTCCCGCGGCCGCCCCCTCAGCGGCCATCGATGTCCATTGTCGCGATCAGCCGTCGCAGCGCGCGCTCGGTCAGCTTTCGCGCCGCGTCCGCGGTCGCGCGTTGCGTGGCCCGCGCCAGCGCGTCGTACGAATAGCTCATCTCGAACCGGCCGACGATCGCCGCGCGATCGTCGTCGCTGAGCTGGGCGAGGGCGCGCTCGTAGCGGTCGAGCGACTCGCGGCTCAGCAGCCGATCGAGCGGCGACGGCTGCGCCGACGGGACGTTGTCGAATTCGACGGCTTCGATGTCCGGGACGACGCGGCGCAGCTCGTTCTTGATGCGATTGGCGACCGCCTCGCGCAGGTAGGCGAGCAGCGCGCCGTCATGCCGCGGTTGAAACGTATCGAGACAGCGGAAGGTGTTGAGCAGCGCGTCCTGGACGATGTCGTCGGTGTCGAGCAGCGAGCGCGCGCGCGAGGGGATGCGACCGGACGCCCAGCGTTGCAGGCGGGTCAGATAGCGCCCCATCAGCGCCTCGAGCGCGACGGCGTCACCCTGCTTGGCGCGCGCGAGCAGCGACAGCGAGGTCTCTTCGCTGACCGTCAAACCATCCAGCCAGCGATTGGTCATTGCGCGGCCGCATTATAGGCCCTGGACGCTAGGCGCTAGGCGCTAGGCCCTAGGCCCAAGACGTTCGACTAAAACCGCACCCGCATCTGCAGTGTGAAATTGTGTCCAGCCTGACCCGGACTCCCGGCCTCTGGCGACGGCGCCCGCGTCGGGATCGCCGCGTCGACGAGCGCGCCAATCGCGGCGTTCCACAGCACCGCACGGATCAGCTTGTCGACTGTGCCTCCGGTAGTGCACTCGATCTTATCCGGCGGCTTGCCGCAGACACGTTTGAGGTCGATGGTGAGAACGGCAGCAGCGACACCGCCGCCGACGAGCGCGCCGTTCCACAATGAATCGTCAACCAGCGACCCAGGCTGCACCGGCCGATTCGGCCCGGCGTGCCGGTCGACGAGGTGGCCGATGGCCGCGCCGGCGAACGCGAACAGCCCGGCGCACGCAATTGGCGAACAGACATCCTCGGTCACGGTTCCAGTGAGCGCACCCACGCCGGCACCGGCGGCGGCGCCGATGACCACGCCATTCCAGACCGAGTCGCGGCGGAGGTCTTGCGCCGTGGCGAATACCGGGTAAGCCGTGCGCAAGACCGCCGCAATCACGATGATCAGCGCCGCTCGCGTGTGCTGCTCCATGCGGCCATGATCGACCGGCGGGCCCCGCGGAGTCGTGACCGGAGCCTGAGAAAACTGTGAATCCTGCAGAGAAGAGCGGGAGCAACCCGGGTAGAGCTGTTCTTCAAAAGGACCTCAAACGCTCTTCCTCTTGGTCTTCTCTGTCTTCTCCCTGTAAATCCGCTCTTGGCAAGTGCCTCTCCCCAGCTCGATACGCACCAAGAGCAAGTCACAGAGAGAAGGCAGAGAAGAGCGGGAGCAACCCGGCAGAGCTGTTCTTCAAAAAGACCTCAAACGCTCTTCCTCTTGGTTTTCTCTGTCTTCTCCCTGTAAATCCGCTCTTGGCAAGTGCCTCTCCCCAGCGCGCCACGTGCCAAGAGCGATTCACAGAGAGCAGGCAGAGAAGAGCGGGAGCAACCCGCGCAGCGCTGTTGTTCAAAAGAGCTCAACGCTCTTGCTCTTGGTTTTTCGCGACGCTGGCGCGAATGAACTGCTCGACGACTGCCCGCACCGCGGCGGCGCAGTTCTTGTACGACGCCATCGACCCGGCCTCGAGGTCGATATATCCGGACGGGTCCTTGGGCCGCGCGAGAACCTTGGAGATGATCTCGTTCCACTTGTAGGTGTGCGCCAGCGCGACGAAGCGGTCGTCGCGCGTCGAAGCACCGGGCGACAGCCGGAACCGGATGAAATAACGGTTGTCCGTGATGCCTGGCGGTTCCGTGCGGCGGCGACCGGTGATCTGAACAATCCACGCCGCCTCCGCCGCGCTCTTTGCGATCGTCATCGCCTTGTTGCCGGAGGCGCCGCGCAGAAAATCCTCGACTGAGCTGTCAAGACCGAGCTGCGTCTCCGACGCCTGGTAGTCCCGCCGTGCGGTCGCCAGAGACCGCGCATCCTCCGCGACGTGGAAGATCTTCCACACCTCCAGTGGCCATTCCTTGGTCTTCTCGCCGTGCTGCGCGCGCAGTTTTTCGGCGACCGCGAACATCTCGTCGCGCGCCTGGCGAATGGCGGCCTCGTGTTGTTCCGGCTTGAGCGGCGGCAACGGCTTGGTCTCCAATGAGGTCACGAAGACCGGCATCGGCAGGGGCTGTTGAGCGCTGATGGCAGGGACCATCATCCATAACAGAGGAAGAAGGCAGACGAAGGGCAGACGGCGCATGGCGGCAATCATAGTGGGGCCTTGGGTGTTGAGTCTTGAGTCTTGGGTCTTGGGTCGTAAGTCGTAAGCCGTAAGCCGTAAGCCATGAGAGGATTGCCCGCATGTCCCCCCGAATCAGCCGAGTCCTGGTGGCGGCCGCTGCGTTGGCAGTCGGCTCGATGTCGTTCGTGGTTCAGGCAATCCCGCAACAGGGCCGCGGCAATACGCCACCGCCGCCGACCCCGACCCTCGGCCTCGAAAACGGCACGCTCGACTTCGACACGCCCGACTTCACGCTGAAGCTGGTCAAGGACTCGCAGACGATCGCGGCGCTCCAGCCGAAGGGCGCGAAAGGCATGGACGCGAACACGCCGTTTGATTTCACGCCGGCCGATCAGCTCACCGCGCGGCAGGGCGATCGCTTCAATCATCTCGGCGACATCCAGTTGCGCCTCAAGCAGGACGGCTGGCGGGACAGCGCGTGGGTCGACGTCGCCTCGAGCCAGGCGCGCAAGCCGGTGACGCCGATGACGGCGGCCGGAGCACGCGCATCAGGTCGGGCGCGACTACTGGCGGCCGCGGATCTGGCGCCATCATTGCCGGCGGATCTGCCGCTCAAGATCGTGCGCGAGTGGCGCATCGATGCCGCCGGCCGCCTGGTGCTGCATTTCGATCTCACGAACACGAGCAAGACGCCGATCGAAATCGGCGGCCTCGGCTTTCCGGTCGTGTTCAACAACATGATCCAGAACTTCGTGACCAACCGCGCGCGCACGCTGCCGCAGGCGCACGAGATCTGCTCGTTCTTCGATCCGTACGTCGGGCGCGACGCCGGCTATCTCCAGGTCACGCGCCTGTCCGGCGCCGGGCCCGCGCTCGTCGTCACACCGCAGCCGGGAACCAATACGCCGTTCGAGGCCTTCCGGCCGCTCAACGACGCGACCCGCCGCGGTCAGACCTTCGAAGGCGCGTTCGAATGGACGACGCACAGCAGCGCCTACGCCGACACCGACTGGAAAGGCGTCGAACAGTGGAACACGCCGACGTCGCTGACGCTCAAGCCAGCCGAGTCGCGCTCGTTCGGCCTGCGCCTGCTGGTCTCCGACGAGATCAGGAACATCGAGAAGACGCTGGCCGCCAACGATCGTCCGGTCGCCGTCGGCATCCCCGGCTACATCGTGCCGATGGATCTCGACGCGAAGCTGTTCGTGAACGCCGGCAAACGCAAGGTCAAGAGCGTCCGTACCGAGCCCGCGGGCGCGCTGGCGATCACGCCCGCGCCGGCGACGAAGAGCGGCCAGCTGCAGTTCGTCGTCGCCGGGAAGAAGTGGGGCCGATCGCGTCTCACCATCGACTACGACGACGGCAGCGCGCAGACGATTCATTACTACGTGACCAAGCCGTCGGCAGAAGTGGTCAGCGACATGGGCCGCTTCCTCACGACGAAAGCCTGGTACACGGACGACACCGATCCGTTCAAGCGCGCGCCGTCGGTGATGACCTACGACCGCGCCAACAACCGCATCGTCACCCAGGACACGCGCGTGTGGGTCGCGGGTTTGTCTGACGAAGGCGGCGTCGGTGCGTGGCTGGCCGCGATCATGAAAGCGTACGGCCAGCCGAAGAAAGAGGAAGTCGACAAGCTCGCGCAGTTCGTCGACAAAGTGATCTGGGGCCGGCTGCAGTACAGCGAAGGCCCGCGCATGTACGGCGTCAAGAAGAGTCTGTTCTTCTATCAACCCGATTTGCTGCCGGACTATCAGTACCAGCCAGGCAACTGGACGACGTGGACGTCGTGGAACAAGGAGGCCGCCGACGCGGTCAATCGCGCCTACGACTACCCGCACGTCGTCGCTGCGTACTGGACGATGTACCGGCTGGCGCGGAATCATCCGGGTCTCGTCACCGCGCAGACGTGGGAGTGGTATCTCGAGAAGGCGTTCAACACCGCGAAGTTCATGACTGGCGGTTTCGCGCAGCCAGGCGCGCGCGGCGGCGTCGGCTACGTCAACGTCGGGCTGATGAACGGCGACATCTTCCTGATGCTGCTCGACGATCTGAAGCGCGAGGCGTGGACCGAGCAGGCGACATATCTCGAAGGCGCGATGAAGCAGCGCGCCGATCGCTGGAACGCCGAGGCATATCCGTTCGGATCAGAGATGGCGTGGGACTCGACCGGCCAGGAAGAGATCTACGCGTGGACGACGCACTTCGGCTACAACGACAAGGCGCTGGTGTCGCTGAGCTCGATTCTTGGTTA
>DASUGM010000202.1:0-11419 GCA_036274055.1 Vicinamibacterales bacterium
GAAGGACATGAAGAAAACCTGGGTTCTTCTTTTTTGAAAACCCTTCGAGATGCGTTGTCAGTAACCAGACTGGGTTCGGATGAAGCTCATGAAGGACACACGGGACTGCTGAGCTCGGGGCCTCTTCATGCCCTCCAATGCAACTGAGTTTTCCTCGCAGGGTGCATCTCGCAAAGCTTTCCAAAAAGGAAGAACCCAGGTTTTCTTCCTGTCCTTCATGTTGAAGGCTTTTGATCTTGGCCCGTCTTCTTCCTCAGCTCCCGCTCTTCCCGCCGCTTGATCTCCGCCGCATATGCGTCGCGCGCGGCGCGCGAGCCGAGAATCCACCCCACCACCACTCCGATCAACAGCACCGCCGGAATGAAGATGAAGTGCGTCGCCGGCATGTTGGCGAAGTTCATGTCACTTCCCTGTCCGGACTCTCGCCGCGACGTCCTTCAGCTCGCGCTCGACCTTGCCGATTTTGCGCCACAGCGTGAACACGTAGAACAGCAGCACCAGCCAGACGACCGCGTAGGCCGCGTAGATGAGCGGCGTCGCCGGCAGCGTCTCCTGCCCGACGCCACCGCCGGTGAACGGTACGAATTGCCCCTGGCCTTGCGCCAGGGCGAACAGCAGCAGCGGCACGTCAATCCTCCAACGCGAGATGCAAATCGTCGAGTGCGGCCTGGCTGGCGGCGAGTCGCGTCCTGAGCGCCATCAATGCCACGTACAACATCAGGAAGCCGACGAGACACCACAACCAGACGCCGCGCATGCCGGGCGGCAGCGACGGCAGCACGTTCGTCGTCGGATGCTGGGTGCGCCAGATGTCGACCGACTTGTAGACCAGCGGCGACATCACGCCGGCAAACACGCCGACCGCCGCGGACAACGTCTCCGAGCCGACGCCCGCGTACTTGCGCAGCAGCAGATAGGACGAGAACATCATCCACATCACCAGCGTTGACGTCACCCGCGCGTCCCAGACCCACCAGAAGCCCCACGACTTGCGCGCCCACAGCGGCCCGGTAATCAGGACAATCGCGCCGAACACGACCGCCAGTTCCGCCGCTGCCAGCGCGAGGTGATCGGCGGTGCGGCTGCGGCGGCGGAGATACGCCGCGCTGGCGACCGCGCAGACGATCGCCGACAGCATCATCGTGAGCGCCGACGAGACATGAAAGTAGAAGATCTTGAAGACCACGCCCATCGTGTCCTCGGCCGGCGAGTCGCGGATGAGAAACGGCGCGTAGCCGAAGACGATGGCGGCGGCGATGAGCAGGACCGGGACCAGGCGATTCATCACAGCAGCGTTACTCCGTCATCACCGCGCCAAACACCCACAGCGCCACGGTGACGACGACGGCATCAAAGAATAGCAGCATCGCCAGCCAGTTCTCCGCGAGCGCCAGATTCGGCTCATCGGCGAAGATCGCCGCGGTGCCCTGCACACCGGCGATCAGGAGCGGCGCCGTCATCGGATAGAGCAAAATCGGCAGCAGCACATCGCGCGACGAGGCCCGCACCAGCATCGCGGCGAACAGCGTGCCGATCGCGGCGAAGCCGATCGTGCCAAGCGCGAGCAACCCGGCCAGCAGCGCCGGCGCGCGCAGCAGCGGCGCGCTGAACAGCAGGCCGACAATCGGCACGACGATGAGTTCGACCGCCGCCATCAGCAGCAGCAGCGCGATCAGCTTGCCGAGATACACGGCGCCGCGCTCGACTGGCGCGAGCAGCAGCGCGCGCAGGGTCTCGCCCTGCCGCTCGCGTTCGAAAGTCCGGCCGAGGGCCAGCGTTCCCGAGAAGGCCAGCGCCACCCAGAGAATGCCGGCCGCCGCGTTGTCGATCGGCCGTTCGCGCACGAAGGCAAACGCGAAGACGAGCAGACAGGCGACGGCGAAGAACAGCGTCGTGTACACGAGTTCGCGGCTCCGCGCTTCGATCCGGAGATCCTTGCGCGCGATCGTCCACGCCGCCTGGAGGGTGCGGGTCATGCGCGCGCCTCGCGCAGCGCGTGCCGGTAGCGTTCCCGCAGCGGGCCCGGCCCCGCCGCCACGTCGCGCACCCTGCCGTTGTCGAGGCACACGGCGCGGTCGACGACCGCGTCAGCGGTCTCGAAGTCGTGCGTCGCCATCACCACGATCGCGCCGCGGCGTCTGAGGTCGCGCAGCCGCGCCGACAGGTGCGCCGCGGAGTCGTCGTCGAGGCCGGTGAACGGCTCGTCGAGCAACACCAGCCGGGGCGCGTGCAGGAGCGCGCGCTCGAGCGCCAGCCGCTGCCGCAGGCCGCGGGAGAACGCGCCGGCGCGGTCGTCGGCGCGATCCGAGAGCCGCGCCGCCGTCAGCGCCGCGTCGACCGTGCCATCGAGATCACCGACGCCGTAGAGCCGGCCGAAGAACCGCAGGTTTTCGCGCGCCGTTAATTCGCCGTAGAGGAACAGATCGTGGCCGAGCACGCCAATCCGGCCGCGCAGGCCGTCGCCGGCTTCGGCCGCGGTGCGCGCGCCGTAACGGATCTCGCCGTCGGTCGGCCGCATCAGCGTCGCGAGGATGCCCAGCAGCGTCGACTTGCCGGCGCCGTTGGGCCCCAGCACCGCGAGGATTTCACCGGCGCGACAGTCGAGCGAGACCCGCGCGAGCGCGCGCCGCCGCCCGAACGTGCGGGAGACGTCCCGCACGGTCACGTGATCGAAGTCGTCGGGCTCCGGCGCGTGCGGCCCGCCGCTCATGCGTGGCGGCGGCGGGAGGCGGGGCCGAACGCGCTCCACAGGCCGAGCACGGCGATCAGCCCGGCGGCGCCGAGGGCGAGATTGCGCGGCCACAGCGGATGATGCGGCAGCCCGTCGATCTCGAGCGTGAACGACTCGCGCGCCGCGAGCGCCGGTCCCGATCCGAGAATCAGCTGCTGCCCCTGGTCGCTGACCTCGCGCAGCGTCGGCACCTGCGGCGAGCGCACCGTGAGGCCGCCGATCTGCGTGACCAGGAGCCGCATTTGCGGCATCGCGATTGGCCACTTCTGCGTCAGCCGCATCTGCGGGCCGGAATACGGCATCTCGAAGCCGACGTGGACCGCCGTCGTCCCGGCGGCGAACGGCCCGGTGACGGTGACGTGCGCGCCGTTGACCTTCGCGGTCGGCGCCGCGCCTTCGAGCATGCCGGCGCCGCGGGCGCCAACCGGCAGATCGAAGAGCAGCGGTCCGCCGATGTCGACCGGCGTCCGCGCGGTGTTGACGACGTCGAGAATGTAGAACACGTTCAGCCGGTCGCCGTTCATCTCGGCGATGATGCGTGATTCAGGACCGAAGACAACGGTGCCCTTGACGGCTGGACCGGCCGCGAGCCGCTTGTTCTCCGCTTCGCGCGCCTCGAGTTCCGGATCGGTCGCGACCAGCATCACGCGGATGCCGCTGTCGGCGATCGTGATCTCTTCGGAGTTGAGCGCCTCGCCGTCAACGGTCGCGCTGGCTTTGACCACCGCACCGCGCTCGAGATCGTGGACCTCGACGCGGCCGGCGTCGTTCGTCTTGATCGTGCGCGGCTTGCCGTCGACAGTGATGGTCACCGGTACGTCGGGCAGATTCTTGTCGAGGCTGCCTCTAATCACCCGCACGGTGATTGATCCCGCCGGGATGTCATTGACCGGCAGCGCCTTGCCCGACACCTCTTTCAGGTTGGGCATGTTGACCTGCGCCGCGAGCGGTGTCGCGAGGCCGGCCAGGCAGAGCAGCAGGACGATCGCAGGCGTGCGCATGATCACGCCAGCTTCGCGCCGCAGTGCTTGCAGAAACGCGCATCGCTGTCATTGCCGCCGTGACAGTTCGGACAGCTGCCGGCGACGGCGCCGACCTTCACCGCCGTCGCTGTCGGCGGCGTGGCCGGCACGGCGGCGAGCGCGCCCATCAGCTCGAGCGCGCGGGCCCGCAGCCGGCCGCTGAGCTCGGCGAAGTCGGCGTCGCTCAACTTCCCCATCGCGCGATCGAATTCCAGCTCTTTGATCGAACGCAGGACGATCGCTTTCTGCTCCTCGAGCGAGGCGCGGACGCGATCGCCGGCCGGCGCCGGCGGCGCCGCGCCGAGGAATCCGATCAGCGCGTGATGCACCGCCGTGGCCGCGAAGCCGGCAGCGATGATCGCGGCCGAGAGCAACAGCAGGGCCGCCGGGTGGGTGCTCGGCGACATCGCCACCGCCGCGGTCGCGGCCGCCATCGCCAGGAGCAGATAGACGTGCCAGACGCGGAAGCCCTGGTCGCGGGCGTCAGTCGAGATCTCTGAGCTCATCGTCGAGGCGCGCTTCGAGGTCCCTGGCAGCCATGGTCGGAGTTCCGCCTTCGATGCCGGCGTCGCCGCGATCTTCGGCGCGGTCTTCGTCGCGGCGGCGCGACCAACGGAACGCCATCGCCGCCGCCAGGATCATTCCGGCGGCGCCGACCGCGTACGGAAACAGCCAGGCGAGGCGGTTGAAGCCCTTGTCGATCGGCGCGCCGAGCACTTCCTGGCTGCCGTATTTCTTGACGAAGTAATCGATGATCTCGGCGCGGGTCTTGCCGTTGGCGGTCAGCGCCGCAATCTCGTTGCGCATCGCCGCCGCGGTCGCGCACGTGCACTCGCCGACCAGCTTGCGGCCGCAGGTGCCGCACATGCAGATGATCTCTTTGTGAATCTCGCGCTCGAGATCGGAGCGCGGCGCGCCGATGATCGCCGATTCCGGCGTGACGATGTGCTGAGCGCGGAGCCGGGTGCTGCCGATTGACACGATCAGGAACAGCAGCAGCGTCGTCGTCACCGCGTGCTCGGGGACGCGCGCGGTCGCAAACGACAGCGCGCGTTCGGGCAGCAGCGCGATGCCGGTGCCGATCACCATGATGCCGACGCCGAACCAGATCCAGTTGATCAGCGGGTTGATGCGCGCTTCGATCGTCGCCATCTGCTTCTCGACGTCGAAGGCGGCCAGTACCAGATACAGGTCGCCGGAGAACCCGCGCCGCAGCGCCACTTCCGTGGTCGGCTCGTTTTCGCGGCCGTCGAAGTACCAGCGCGCCGGATACATGCTGGTCAGCAGCTTGCCGTCGCGCAGCACGTCGAGTTCCGCGGTGATCATCTGCTTGCGCGCGTCGCGGGTCACCGTCAGCGCCTTGAATTTGACCGTGTACGGCGGCAGCGATAACTGCTGGCCCGGCACCATGCCGACCTGTTCGTCGCGCTCGAGGCCGTTGCCGGCAAACCCCAGGAAGATCAGGACGATGCCGAGGTGGACGATGTAGCCGGCGTAGCGGCGGCGCGAGCGGGCGAACAGCCCGACGAGCGCGGTGAACAGATCCGTGCCGGTGGTACGCTGCCGCACCGACGCGCCGCGAATGAACTCCTGCGCGACCGTCGTCGCGACCATCGCGCAGAGCCCGAAGCAGATCGCCGAGCCCCACAGCGGCACGCCGAGCGCCCAGGTGCCGCCGGTGAACACCAGCGCCGCGAGCACCGGCCACAGGAACTGGGTGCGCAGGTTCTCGAGCGACGACTTCCGCCACGCCAAAAGTGGCCCGACGCCGGTCAGGAACAGCAGCGCCAGTCCGACCGGCGTCATCCACTTGTTGAAGAACGGCGTCGCCACCGTCAGCCGCTCGCCGGTGACCGCCTCGCTCAGCGTCGGGAACATCGTCGCAAACAGGATCAGGAACGCCGAGAACAGCAGGATCCAGTTGTTGGCGAGAAACGCCGCTTCCCGGGACGCGATCGAGTCGAGCTCGTTGCGCGATCGCAGCAGCGGCAACCGGTAAATCACCAGACCGAAGCTGACGGTCAACAGCAGAATCATGAAGCCGGTGAACATCAGCGCCAGCTCGCGGTCCTCGCCGAACGCGTGCATCGACTGGACGACGCCCGAGCGGGTCATGAAGGTACCGAAGATCGTCAGGAAGAACGTCGTGATGACCAGCGAGACGTTCCAGATCTTGAGCATGCCGCGCCGCTCCTGCACCATCACCGAATGCAGGAACGCGGTGCCGGTGAACCACGGCAGCAAGCCGGCGTTCTCCACCGGATCCCAGCCCCAGTAGCCGCCCCAGCCGAGCTCTTCGTACGCCCACAGCGCCCCGAGCGCGAGGCCGACGGTCAGAAACAGCCACGCCACCATCGTCCAGCGGCGCACCGCCTTGAGCCAGGAGTCGTCGAGTTGCCCGGTCGCGAGCGCGGCGATGCCGAACGCAAAGGGAATCGTCATGCCGACGAAGCCCAGATAGAGCAACGGCGGATGAATCGCCATGTAGAAGTTCTGCAGCAGCGGGTTCAGCCCCTCACCCGTGGCCGGCGCCGTCGTCAGGAAGGTCTCGAACGGGTTGCGGTGGATGACGAGCAGAAAGAGGAAGAACATCTGCACGACCGCGATCGTCGCCGCGACGTACGGCACCAGCGTCCGGTAGCGATCGCGATTGACGTACACCGCGATGCTGCCGAACACGGCCAGCAGCGTCGCCCAGAACAGCAACGACCCGTCGAGGCCGCCCCAGTACGAGGCCAGCTTGTAGAACAGCGGCTGCTCCTCGTTCGAGTAGTGCTGGACGTATTTGATGCGGTAGTCGCCGATCACGAACGCGTGCACGATCACCGAGGAGGCGACCAGCAGCAGCGCGGTGATGACGTGGAACAGGCCGATGCCGCCCTGCACGAGCGACGGGCGGCGGGTGCGCGCGCCGGCCAGGCAGGCGGCAAACGCCCCGCTCGCCGTGACGAACGCCGCGAGAATCAGAAATGTGCCGAGGTTGGCCACGTCAGCGCCCCGCGCGCTTCTGTTCTTCGTATTTGGACGGACACTTCGCGGACACGCCACCGGGCGCGACGACGAATCCGGCCGGCGTCAGCTTGCCGGTCAGCACCACCTCGGCGCCGTCCTTGAAGCCGTCCGGCACGACGCCCGTGTACGACGCGTTGACCGTCTGATCCCCGTTCTTCACCGTGAAGCGGTAATCGAGCTTCTCCGGCACCCAGGAAATCGACTGGTCGACGACGAAGCCGTGGAGCTGCAGCTTCTTGCCGTACCACGCATCGGGGGTGTTCATCACTTCGTCGACGTGCTTGAAGAACTGCGAGTCCTCGCGCACCGAACGCGCCAGCAGGACCGACAGCGTGCCGCCAACGATCAGGACCGACAGGAGCGCGCGAGAGGTTTTCTTGGTCATACGCGTACGTGCTCAGGATATTCGATTTACCGGGGTTTTGTTAATGCGGTAATGGGGTCCTGGGTGAATTTGCGACTCACCCAGTCACCAATTTCCGCACTCACCCACTCACCCCCTGCCTCACTAACCACCGGCGAGTTCCGTCAACAACCGCCTGACGAGCCGGATGGGCAGGCCGACGACGTTGTCGAACGCGCCGTCGCAGCGGGTCACGAACGCCGCCGCGCCGCCCTGAATCGCATAGGCCCCGGCCCGATCCAACGGCTCGCCGCCGGCGATGTAGGCGTCGATTTCCTCGACGCGAATCGGCCGCATCGTCACCACGCTCGCATCCACCCCGCTGTGAATCTGGCCATCGCGCGCGACGGCGACGCCGGTGAACACGTCATGTGAACGGCCGCTGAGCAGCGTCAGCATCCGCGCGGCGTCGGCCGCGTCTGCTGGTTTGGCGAGAATCTCCCCGTCAACCGCGACCGTGGTATCGGCGGCGACGATGACGCGGCCGGACTGACGCGCCGCGACCGCAGCCGCCTTCGCGCGCGCCAGCCGCTCGACGTACTCGCGCGGCGTCTCGCCCGGCCGCTCGCGTTCGTCGATGTCGGCGGGATCGATCTCGATCGCGAATCCGGCGACGCTCAACAGCTCGCGCCGGCGCGGCGACGACGATGCGAGCACGAGGCGCATCCGGGTATGATGGATCGGATCGACGTGCTCGGTGCCTGGCGCTCCGTGCTCCGTGCGGGCGCACGACGCACAACGCACGAGGCACGAGGCACGGTTCTATGGAATCACTCGACATCACCGCCACCCGTGCCGTGCGCCAGTTGCTGGCGAACCAGCCGACGACGTCCGCGAAGGTCAACTTCGCGTGGACCGTCGCCGCGGGTCCGCAGCTCGGACGGGCAGCGACGATCACCTGGATCGACGACGGGACGCTGCACGTGCTCGCCCGCGACGAAGCGTGGCGCCGTGAGATCAGCCGCGCGCGATCGGTGATCGCTGAACGCCTCTCTCAATTGCTCGGCCCCGACGTCGTGCGCACCATCCGGGTGCGCGCCGCCGGCGCCGCCCGGCGGGCCGGATCGTCAGGCCCGGTTTACGAGGATCCAAATGCGTGAGACCGTCATCATCAGCGCCGTTCGCACCGCGACCGGCAAGTTCCTGGGCGGACTGAAGGACCACAAGGCGACCGAGCTCGGCGCGATGGCCGTGCGCGAAGCCGTCCGGCGCGCCGGCATCGATCCCAAGTCGGTGGACGAATGCATCATGGGCAACGTCGTCAGTGCCGGCCTCGGCCAGGCGCCGGCGCGCCAGGCGGCCCTCAACGGCGGCCTCGACAATCACGTCGCCGCGTTGACGATCAACAAGGTCTGCGGCTCGGGGTTGAAAGCGGTGATGCTCGCGGCCCAGGGGATCGCGACCGGCGACATCGACATCGCCGTCGCCGGCGGCATGGAGTCGATGAGCAACTGCCCATACCTGATGACCAAGGTCCGCGAAGGTCTGCGCATGGGCGACGGCCAGATCATCGACTCGATGATCCACGACGGCCTCTGGGATTCGTTCAACAACATCCACATGGGCCTGACCGGCGAACACGTCTCGGAGAAGTACCACGTCACCCGCGAGCAGCAGGATGACTACGCGGTGAACAGTCACAAGAAGGCCGCGGCGGCGACCAGGGCCGGCTACTTCAAGGACGAGATCCTTCCGATTTCGATTCCGCAGAAAAAGGGCGATGCGATCGTCGTCGACAAGGACGAATCGATCCGCGAAGACACGAGCATGGAGACGCTCGGCCGACTGAAGCCGGCCTTCAAGAAGGATGGCACGGTCACCGCCGGGAACGCGCCCGGCGTCAACGACGGCGCCGCCGCGCTGGTGGTCATGGGCGCGGACATCGCGACGAAGCTCAACCTCACCCCGATGGCGCGCGTGATCGGGCAGGCGACCGCCGGACTCGAGCCGAGGCTGGTGATGATGACGCCGGTCGAAGCGGTGCGGAAAGTCTTGAAGAAGACGGGCTGGACGACGGACAGCGTCGACTTGTTCGAACTCAACGAGGCGTTCGCGGTGCAGGCAGTCGCGGTGACGAAGGAACTCGGTCTCGATCCCGCACGCGTCAACATCAATGGCGGCGCGGTCGCGCTCGGCCACCCGATCGGCGCCAGCGGCGCGCGCGTCCTGACGACGCTGCTCTACTCACTACGCCGGCTGGGGAAGAAGCGCGGCATCGCCACGTTGTGCCTCGGTGGCGGCAATGGGGTGGCGTTGGCGGTGGAACTTACATAGTTGGCTCAGGGCTCACGGCTCAGGGCTCGGCGCGGCTCGGAGTGCGCCGTGACACCGAGCCATGAGCCCTGAGCCCTGAGCCTTGAGCCAGCAGGAGCTCGAACGTGTCTGAGATCAAGTCCGTAGGAGTGATTGGCGCCGGCACGATGGGCAACGGCATTGCGCAGGTGTTCGCGACGTCCGGCTATAGCGTCAAGCTGCATGACGCCTCGGCGGCGGCGATCGATCGAGCGCGCGCGACCATCGACAAGAGCCTCGGCAAGTTCGTTGAGAAGGGCAAGCTCGCGGCCGCCGACAAGGACGCCGCGCTCGGTCGCCTGAGTGCCGCGCCGGCGGTCGACGATCTCGCCGGGGTCGATTACGTCGTCGAAGCCATCTTCGAGAACGCCGAGGTCAAGCGCGCGTTGTTCAGCAAGCTCGACGCGTTGACGCAGCCGCACGTCCTGCTCACCTCGAACACGTCGTCGATCTCGATCACGACGCTCGGTGCGGCCACCAGGCGCCCGGACAAAGTCCTGGGCATGCACTTCATGAACCCGGTGCCGTTGATGACGCTGGTCGAGCTGATCCGCGGCCAGGCGACCTCGGACACCTCGATGAACGTCGCGACCGACCTCTGCAAGGCGCTCGGCAAGACGCCGGTCGAGGCCGCCGACTACCCGGGCTTCATCGCCAACCGGATCCTGATGCCGATGATCAACGAAGCGATCTTCGCGGTCATGGAAGGCGTCGGCACGCCGGAAGCGATCGACACGGTCATGAAGCTCGGAATGAATCACCCGATGGGCCCGCTGACGCTGGCCGACTTCATCGGTCTGGATGTCTGCCTGGCGATTCTCGATGTCCTGCACACCGGACTCGGCGATCCGAAGTACCGCGCGTGTCCGCTGCTGCGGCGGATGGTCGCCGCGGGGCATCTGGGGCGCAAGAGCGGACGGGGTTTTTACACGTACTAGCCCCGGCTCGCGGGTCCTACCCGGACGAGCGCCGGCCTCGCTGCCACAGCGCCAGCCACGCGAGCGGCGCAAGAATCGCGGTTTCGACCGCCACGGCGTAGGCGTTCTGCTGCCAGAAGCCGGGCCGCCACCAGGCACGGTAGATCGACGGGAACCACTCGACGCCGAACGAGACGTGTTGCGTCGAGATCGGCCAGAACGCCATCACTCCGATCGGCACCGACGAGTCAGATCCCAGCGCATCGAGCAACGGGTGCGACAACCACGCCAGCAACACCGCGACGAACACACGCGGTCGTGTGGCGGCGACCGGCCAGCGTCGCCAGCCGGCGATTGCCGCGACGATTAGCGCCGCGCCCAGGCTGTGCGTCTCCTGGCTGTGACGGCCCCAGAGGAGATCGAGATCGGGTGCGATGCCGATCGCCGCAAAGATGCCGATCGCAAGCCACGGCCGCGACGTCGTGTCACGGCCGCTCGCGAGCGTCCCGACGGCAATCGCGCCCAACGCGTGGCCCACAGGGGAAGGCACGACGCGATCTTATCGGGTGATGGGCGATCGGGTGATCGAGCCATGGCAAAGCATGGGCGATCGCGCGATCGGGCGAAGGGTGCCCTGGGGGTCACTGCGCTGGCCTCAGCGTGACTCAGTTCAGCCTTTGCACGATCGCGCGATCACCCATGCACTGCCATCGTCCGATCACCCGATCGGCTATCGCCTATGGCGGGCGCCGAGCGCGCCCGCCCGCCCGCTACTGCGGTCGAAGCGCCACGGCCGGATCGACGCGCAAGGCCCGCTTGACCGGCACGACGCAGGCGACCACGGCGGCAATGAGCAGAACGATCGGTGCGAGTCCGAATGCGAGCGGATCGCGCGGATCGACGTTGAACAGCTCGGTGGCGATGAAACGCGCGGCGTAGAGTCCGGCCAGAACGCCAATCGCGGCGCCGCTCAGCGTCAAAGCCAGTCCCTGCCTGAGGACAAGGGCGGTCACCGACGACGACGTCGCGCCGAGAGCCATGC
>DASUGM010000203.1:0-8337 GCA_036274055.1 Vicinamibacterales bacterium
GGTCGCGCCAGATTCATATCTGAACAATCGGGCCTCGACCGGCCTCAGCGCCCTCGCGCGTGTCCGCGGCGACCGCTCGGTCGATGAGGCGAGGGCCGAAATCGTGTCGATCAGCCAGCGTCTGGCCCAGGCCTACCCGAATCTGAGCGGCCAGCGGTCCGCCGACGTCCGCGTGCTCGCCGAAACCGTGGCGGCGCCGGTTCGGCCGACGCTGATGCTGCTCTCCGGCATCGTGCTCGCCGTGTTTTTGATCGCTGCGACGAACATCGCCGACCTGCTGCTGAGCGACGCCGCGTCACGCAGCCGCGAGTTTGCGATTCGCGCCGCGATTGGCGGAGCGACCGCACGCCTGGCCCGGCAGGTCGTGGTCGAATCGCTCGCCCTCGCCGCCGCCGGCGGCATCGCCGGAGCGCTGCTGGTTCCATGGCTGATTCAGGCGCTGATCGAACTCTACCCGGCGCCGCTGCCACGACTCGCCGAGATCGGCGTGCACGCGCGCGCCTACGGCATCGCGCTCGCCGCGACTCTGATCTGCGGGCTGCTCGTGTCCGTGCCGCTGATCCGCGCGGCGGGACGGCGCCACCTGTCATCGGTGTTGCGCGACGGCGATCGTGGCAGCAGCCGCCGCGGCCGCCGCTTGACCTCGACGCTGGTCGTCATCGAGGTTGCGCTCAGCGTCGCCCTCCTGGCGGCCGGCATGGCGCTCGCGCGCGCGTTCGCGACCTCGGCGTCGAGTGACATCGGCTTTTCTCCGGATCACACGTTGACGTTCAACATCGCGCCGTCGAGTGCGAAATACCCGGACAGCGCCGCCATCGCCGGCTTCTACGCGACGCTGCTGCCGGCGTTGCGTCAATTGCCCGGCGTTGCCGCGGTCGGCACGACCCAGTTTCTGCCGTTCACGCCGGGTCAGTGGGGCGACAACTTCGTGCGCGTCGGCACCAGCGATCGCGCGCCGAACCTGCCGATGACGACCGTCCAGATGATTTCGCCGGGTCTGCCTGAGGCCCTTGGGCTGCGTGTCGTCTCCGGACGCGCGTTCTCGACTGTCGACGCGCTGGCCGCGCCCCGGGTCGCGATGGTCAACGAAACGCTGGCGCGCCAGCACTTCGACAACGCGCCGCTCGGCCGTGAAGTGATTTTTCAGAAAATCACCTGGCGCATCGTCGGGGTCCTCAGCGACAAGCGGCACACCGGCGTGCTCGATCCGCCGCGGCCGGAGCTCTACGTCCCGTGGGAGCAGTTCGGCCGCTACTCCGGCTGGGTGGTGATGCGGACGAACCTGCCGCCGCTGTCGGTCCTGCCCGCGGCCAAACAGGTATTGACGGCGATCGATCCGACCGTGGCGATGCTGCGGCCGGGGACGATGGCCGATCGCGTGGCGACCGCGATCGCGCCCCAGCGCTTTCGCGCGACGTTGACGGCCGCGCTCGGCGCGACCGCGCTGATCCTGGCAGCGCTCGGGCTCTATGGCGTGATGGCGCACGCGGTGTCCAGGCGCAGGCACGAAATCGGATTGCGGCTCGCGCTGGGCGACACGCCTTCACGCGTTCGACGCCAGGTTGTTCGAAGCTCGATTGCGTTGGCCGCCGCCGGCATCGGCATCGGCGTCATGATCGCGGTGTGGACGGCGCCGTGGCTGCAGACGTTTCTCACCGACGGCGCGACTTCCAGGGATGCCGGCACGCTGCTGCTCTGCTCGGCGATTCTCTTTGCCGTCGCGGTGGTCGCCGCCTGGATACCCGCTCGCCGCGCCGCGCGGCTCGATCCGGCGCAGGTGCTGCGGTCGATCGGCTAGAACTCGTGGCAAGATGACGAGCCATGAGTCGCAGGCTCGTCCTTGCCGCGGCGGCCGCGTTGGTCGCGCTTGCGGCCGCTCCGGTCGCCCAGACGACGGCGCCGCAAGATTCGACGCCGGCGATTGCCCCGCCGCGAATCGAGAAGGTCGTTGACGGCGTGTTCGTCGCGATTCGCCCGGAGCCCGCCGGCGTATTCGTCGACGCCAACAGCGTCTTTCTCATCGGCCCGGACGACGTCATCGTCGTCGACACCAACGCGACGCCGTCGTCGGCCCGCGCGTCGCTGGCGGCGCTGAAGAAGATCTCGACCAGGCCGGTGCGCGCGGTGATCAATACGCACTGGCACCAGGATCACATCAACGGCAACCAGGTCTATCGCGAGGCGTTTCCGAAGGCCGAGTTCATCGCCCACGTCAACGTCGGACAGAACGTCTCGATGCCGGGCGTCTCGAATCGCGCCGGATTGATGACCGCGATGCCGCCGCTCGTCGAGGAAATGCGGATGAGCCTGGACCAGCGCAAGAGCATGGGCGGCGGCGCGCTGAGCGACGAGGAGCGCGCCAGCCACGACGCCGACATCGATCGCGCGCAGCGGTTCATCGCCGAGACCGGCACGCTCCAGACGGTGACCCCGGGACGGCTGGTCACGGATCGTCTGACGCTGACGCAGGGCACGCGCACGATCGAGGTGCTCGCGCTCGGCCGCGGCCACTCGCCCGCCGATCTCGTTGTCCACCTGCCGGGCGAGAAGGTCGTGATCGCGGGCGATTTACTCACCACGCCGGTGCCGATCATTCCCGCCAGCTCGGTGCCGAGCGAGTTCGTGAAGACGCTGCAGGCGCTGCTGGCGCTGGCGCCGGCGCATATCGTGCCCGGACACGGTGAGGTTGCGCATCAGGATCAGCCGGTGCGGGACGAAATTCAGCTGATCGAGTCGATCCTGCATCAGGTGCGCACGGCCGTGGCCGGCGGCGCGACCCAGGCGCAGGTGCGGGTGATGGTCAACATCGAGGAGCTGCGGCGCAGCTACGTCGGCACCTCGGCATTCCGCGGCTATCTGTTCGACCTGTTCGCAAAACAGCCGGGACTGACGGCCGCGTACCGCGAAGTGACGAAGTAGGCGGCGGCGTCTACGCCGGCGGGGTCGCGGTCTTTCGTTTCGGGTTGAAAAACGGCGTCGGCGTCACCCTCGCACCGGCCCGATGCCGCACCGCATCCACCGTGTGCTCGACTTCGAGCTCGGTGCCGGCCCCGGAGAACGCCGTCTCGACGGTCGCCAGACCGATCATCTGTTTCAAGACCGGTGACCAGGTCGACGACGTCATCCGTCCGATTTGGCGGCCGCCGGCGAAGACCGGCACGGCCACGCGCGAGGCGGCGGCCGACGGCGATGGCGGGAGGCCGACCGCCTCATAGAGCGCCTCGACATCATGCCAATCGATCTTCAGTCCGACGATGCGGCGGGTCGGTCCGCGGCGTCGTTCGGCGCGAAGCGCGCGCTGGCCGATGAACGGCGCCTTGTCGAGATCGACTAACCGATCGAGGCCCATCTCGAATGGCGAATAGAGCTGCGAGCGGGTCAGGGCCTTGCGCGCGCTGAAGAAGTCGACATCGATCAGGAGCAGGCCCGCCTCGATGCGGGCGACGTCGAGCGCGAGCAGGCCGGTCGGCCTGATCGCATACGCGGCGCCGACGCGAACGAGCGTGTCCCACACCGCCAGCGCGTCGTCACGGTGCATCCAGACTTCGTAGCCCAGATCGCCGGTGTAGCCGGTGCGCGAGATTTCGACCAGCCGGCCGGCGATCTTGCCCGTCGTGACGCGAAAGTACTTGAGGCCGTCGATATCCGCGTCAGCGGCGGCTCGCAGCACTCCGGCCGAGGTCGGCCCCTGCAGCGCCAGCGCCGCAAGCCGTTCGGAGATGTCGTCGATCTTCACGTCGAGGCCCGCGGCCTGCTGCGCGATCCACCTGAAATTCGGCTCGGCCGCAGTCCAGCGGAAGACCTGCTCGCCCAGACGGCTGACCGTGCCATCGTCGAGGACCCGGCCGTCTTCGTCGCACCACGGCGTGTAGATCACCTGTCCCGCTGCCAGCCGCGTCGCGTCGCGCGTGATCACGCGATCGACGAGCGTCACCGCGTCCTTGCCGCTGAGGATGTACTTGAACAGCGGCGAGACGTCGAGCAGCGCCGTCGCATTCCGAATCGCGTTGTATTCGTGTTCGTGCAGCGGCTCGTACGAACTCGGCGCGTAGAAGCCGGCCCAGTCGCGATAGTTCAAGCTCTCGCACAACGGAAACGTGCGCGCATGAAATGGCGTCGGCGCGGGCATGATCGCGATTCTACCGGTACGCGGGTACGCGCGTACGTCGGGGACGCGGGGACCTGGAACGCGCTTCCGATTGCAACTTTCTTTCCTGGTGCGGCCCCCGAGGCGGCGTGCAGAACTGTGAACCGCACGTACCGACAAAGTGGGCGACCGTGAGAAGGTTCCGCGTCCCGGCGTCCCTGACGTACCGCGTACCCGCGTACCGATAGAATCCGTGGGAATGGCTTCGAAGTACGACGCGATCGTCATCGGCGCGGGCCACAACGGTCTGACCGCCGCGGCGTATCTCGCGCGCGCAGGCCGCAAAGTCCTGGTCCTCGAGCGCCGGCACGTCGTCGGCGGCGCCGCGGTCACCGAAGAGATCTTTCCAGGATTCAAGTTTTCGGTCTGCTCGTACGTGGTCTCGCTGTTGCGGCCGGAGATCATCCGCGAGCTCGATCTGGCGCGGCACGGGCTCGAGATCCTGCCGCTCGACGGCACGTTCACGCCGATGCCGAACGGCGATTACCTGTGGCGGGTGAACGATCACGGCCGCACATTCCGGGAAGTCGCGCGTCACTCGCGCAAGGACGCCGAGGTGTACGACGAGTACGGCCGGGCGATGGTCGAGATGGGCCGCTTCGCCAAAGCGATTCTGGCGATGACGCCGCCCAATCCGTTCTCGATGAAAATACGGGACCTGCGCGCGCTCGGCGACCTTGCCAGCCGCTTTCGCGCCCTGCCGGAGCGTGACCAGCACAATCAGCTCCAGTTGCTGACGATGAGCGCGGTCGACTTCCTCGACCAGTGGTTCGAGACCGACGTCCTCAAGGCCACGATGTCGGCGTCGGGCATCATCGGCACGTTTCTCGGCGTCCGATCGCCGGGGACCGCGTACGTGCTGCTCCATCACTACATGGGCGAAATCGACGGCGCCTTCCGCTCGTGGGGCCTGTCGAAGGGCGGCACCGGCCAGGTGTCGCAGGCGATCGCGAACGCGGCGGTGGAGGCCGGCGCTGAAATCCGGTTGAACGCGCCGGTCCGCCATGTGCTGGTCACCAATGGCAGCGCGACCGGTGTCGTCCTCGAGAACGGCGACTACCACATGGCAAACGCCATCCTCTCGAGCGTCGATCCACGGATGACGTTCATGAAGATGGTCGGCGCCGAGCATCTTCCCGACGACTTCGCCGACGACATCCGCCGCTACAAGTACCGCGGCTCGTCGGGGAAAGTGAACCTGGCGCTCGACGGTCTGCCGGATTTCACCTGCCTGCCGGGGCCCGGCGCGCACTTGCGCGGCGCGATGTCGATCTCGCCGAGCGTCGACTACATGGAGCGCGCCTACGACGAGGCGAAGTACGGCCGTTATTCGCGCCAGCCGTACATCGACATCGTCATCCCGAGCTTGACCGACCCGTCGGTCGCGCCGCCAGGCAAGCACGTGATGTCGTGTTTCGTGCAGTACGCGCCCTACGATCTGCGCGAGCCGGCAGCGACCGAAGGCGAAGCGCCGTGGGACACCCATCGCGAGGCGTTCGGTGACACCGTCGTCAACACGATCGCGCAGTACGCGCCGAACCTGAAGGACCGGATCCTGCACCGGCAGGTGTTGACGCCGCTCGACATCGAGCGCGATTTCGGTCTGTCCGAAGGCAACATCTTTCAGGGCGAGCTGACGCTCGAGCAGCTGTTCTTCCTGCGTCCGGCCCCGGGCTGGGCCGACTACCGCACGCCGATTCGCCGTTTGTATCTCTGCGGATCGGCGACCCACCCCGGCGGCGGGATCATGGCCGCGCCGGGCCGCAATGCGGCGATGAAAGTCATGAAGGACGTGCGCTGATGGACGTGATCGTCATCGGCGGGGGCATCAACGGCCTGGTGGCCGGCGCCTACCTGGCGCGGCACAAGAAGAAGGTCGTGATCCTCGAACGGCAGGCGTCGGTCGGCGGCGCCGCGATCACGACTGAGATCGTGCCCGGGTTTCGCACGCCGTCACTGTCGCACGCAATCGGACCGATCGCGCCGATCGTCATGCGGCTGTTGAAGCTGGACCGCAGCAAGCTCCATCTGATCACGCCGGATCCGGTGTTGACGACGCTCGGCCGCGACAACAAGACGATTTCTTTTCATCGCGATGCCGTCCTGACCGCGGCGTCGATCGACCGGTTGTCGCCGCCGGACGCCGCCCGGTGGCGCGAGTTCCTGACGGTCATCCAGCGCATCGGCAACGTGATCGCGGCGACGCGGCGTGAAGCGCCGCCGCCGCTGGACGCCGTCGCGGCGCGCGATCTGTGGCGGCTGCTGGCGCACGGGCGCCGCGCCCGCGCGCTCGGCAAGCGCGACCTGTCGCGCGCGATCCGTTGGACGCCGATGGCAGTCGCCGATCTGACCGGCGAATGGTTTCAGAACGAGCTGCTGCAGGCGGCGATCGCCGCGCACGCGGTGTTCGGGCACTTCGCCGGGCCGTGGTCGGCTGGCACCGGTGGTCTGCTGCTGCAGCGAGTCGCCGACGATCCGATGCCGGTTGGCAGCGGCCTGACGTTGCGCGGCGGTCCTGGCGCGCTCGCCGACGCCGTGGCGCACGCCGCGACCGGGGCCGGCGCGACGATCCGCACTGGGGCGCGCGTCGCCAGGATCCTGACGCGCGACGGGCGCGTCACCGGCGTCGCCCTCGACAGCGGCGAGGAAATCGCGGCGTCGACGGTCATCGCGGCAATCGATCCCAAGCAGGCGCTGACGTCGCTGCTCGATCCGGTCGCGCTGGCGCCGACGCTGGCCGAGCGCGTGCGACATCTGCGGATGCGCGGCGTGACCGCGAAAATCAATCTCGCGCTCTCCGGCATGCCGTCGTTCAACGCCTTTGCCGGCGACGCGGTGCCGCTGCGCGGCCGATTGTTGATCGCGCCGGACCTCGACTATCTGGAGCGCGCGTTCGACGCGGCGAAATACGGCACCGCGTCGCCGGCGCCGTGGCTGGAGATCGCCGTGCCGTCGGTTGCGGATCCGTCGCTTGCGCCCGAAGGTCAGCACGTGATGTCGATCTGCGTGCACTTTGCGCCGCGTCAGTTGCGCGACGCGGTCTGGGCCGATCGCAAGGACGCGCTCTACCGATCGGCGATGGAAGTAATCGCGCCGCACACGCGAGGACTGGAGACACAGGTGATCGGCGCGGAAATCATCACGCCGGAGGATCTCGAGACCCGCTGGGGCACCAGCGGCGGCCACATCTTCCACGGCGAGATGACGCTCGACCAGTCATGGTTCGCGCGGCCGGCGCTGGGTTTGGCGCGCTATCGGACGCCGATCGAAGGCCTCGTGCTGGCCAGCGCCGGCACCCACCCCGGCGGCGGCCTCACCGGACTGCCCGGATTACTCGGTGCCCTGCACGCGTAGTGGCACTTTGACGTCGAACGCCTGACCCGTTTGCAGCGACAGCGTCGTGCCCTTCGGCAGCGAGATCTCGTGACCGCTCGTCGACAGCACGACCGCGGTGCCGGCGCCGCCGCCAACCGCCGCGCCGATCGCCGCGCCCTTTCCGCCGCCGACAATCGCGCCGATCACTGCGCCGCCTGCCGCCGGAATGCCGATCTTCTTCGCGTCCGACTTGGTCGAAGATTCGGCGACGCGTGAGAAGCGCGCGTCGATTGGATACGACTCGCCGCCGACGACAACACGATCGAAGCGCAGTGAGAGACTCGCGCGCCCTTTCACCTTCCCGGACTCCTGCGCGCCGGTGACGGTGCCGTGAACGCTGCTGCCGGCGGGTATGACGGTGACGCCGTCGCGAACCACCGGCTCGGCGACCTCGGCCTCGACGGCATCTTCGACTTTCGCGGTTGCCGAGCTCACCGCGGTGTTGAGCGTCAGCACGATTGGCGTGCCTTCGCGAAGCGTCACTTCGCGGAATCGCGCTTCAGGCGGCGGCGCCGCGGGCGTCGACTCGTCGCGGACGCGCAGGCTTTGCACCGCGTCCTTCGGCACGACCTTCGACGTCCGGCCGACGTCGACGGTGACCGTCTTGTCGTCGCGCGACGTCAGCTTGCCTTCGACGAGCGCGCCGTCGGTGCGCGTGAGCTGGACTTCAGTTCCCACCGGCACTTTCTCGACGTCGGGCTGACGCGCGCAGGCACCTGCCGCGATGAGGAAAGACGTACATAAAATTGAGCAAGACTTACCCACTGAGCGGCTCATGTGCAGCCTCCAGCGGGATCAGAGCAGGGATGATGCCA
>DASUGM010000204.1:0-18746 GCA_036274055.1 Vicinamibacterales bacterium
ATTGGCGATTGGGATATTGGCCAATTGCTATTGGGTTATTGGTGATTGGTCATGCGGCTCATTCGCGCGTGGGCCCGCGAAATCGGGCATTCGCGGCGCCTGGGTGAACCAACACGCCAATACGCCAATACGCCAATAGGCCAATAGGCCAATAGGCCAATAGGCCAATAGGCCAATAGCGATGGGCCAATATCCCAATCGCCAATGCAATCGCAAATTGCAAATTACAAATCGCAAATGTCTATTGCCGGCCGGCGATTGCCCGGCCTTTGGCGACGGCGCGGAACGCCATGTCGTTGAACGACTGGAGAATGCCGACGTTGAAGCCCTGCTGATAGCGTGTTTCGATGTCGTTCTCGTTCACCGGGTAGGCGCACGGCTTCTTGTATTTCTTGCACGTCGCCAGGATTTTTTGAATCGCGGCTTCCCAGGCGGCGTCGTCGCGCACGCCGCGTCCGCCTGCGGGATTGGGCGTCGAGAACACGCCCCCGAGCGTGCCGGCGCCGGCCGCGATCACGCTCAGGCCTTTGACCTGCGCGATCTCGTCGAGATTTGCGAGGCCTTCATGCGTCTCGACAATGGCCCAGACGACGAGCTCGCCGTTGGGGTTGAGCGGCCACACGTCGGCCTTCTTGCGGTAGTCGGCTTCGCTCAGCCCCCAGTACTTGGGCGCGTTGCCGACGTCGTCGGGACGCGTGCCGCCGTTGGCCTTGAAGCGCATCGCGGCGATGCCCTGTTCGAGTTCCTTGGCGTTGTCCACCTCGACGAACGAGATGACCGACACGCCGGCGTTGAGCTGGCGGCTGATGTTGGTGACGTAGTTGGCCGGATCGGCCGGCATGTCGGCGCGCGAGATGTTCGGCGCCTTCGAGTTGATCGGCATCAGCAGCCGCGGATTCGGGCCTCTCGACACCGGGCCGAGTTCGACCAGCGCGTCCTGCAGCGCGATCAGATTCACCGAGCCAGTCTCGGCGTTGCGCTCCATGCTGGCGGTGAAGAACCAGTCCGCTTCGGGATGGGCGATCGCATCTTTCGCCAATTCCGCCGGCGTCTTGGGTGTCGGCGGTGGCGGAGGCGGTGTGGCTGTCGCCGGCGGGGGAGTCGTGGCTGCGCCGGCGGCATTGGCGCCGCCGCCCTGACCGCCACCGCGATTGCCCGGGCCGCCGCCGCGCGCGTTGACAGGCATGCCAAGGCCGAAGATCGCCTTGTTTTCACTCAGCAGATTCACCATCGGATTCAGGTGTTTGCCTTGCTGAGCGGTCAGCGAGACGCCGAGGACAGCGACAGAGACCAAGCCGATTGCGACAGGGGCGCGCATAACGTTTCCTCCCGGGATGCCGAGGATGATAGCTGAAAACCCGTGCGCCGTGCGCCTGTGCGCCGGTGCGCGGTGCGTGTGCCCTGCGCGTTTCTCTTCGGGGCAGCTCGGCGATGTTGGTCGGGTCGGCTTCTTGAAGAGTGTGGCCATGAGCTGCGTGAGAGACGCACCGCGCACACGCACCGCGCACCGGCGCATTGGCGCACCCCGCACGGACCTGTCATAGTAGATCCTGCGGTCCAACCTCGTGGGGGCGAACCGGTTTCGACGGGGGCAAGGGACTGTTGAATGCATGCCGAGCTTGCTTCTCTCGCTCGTAAAACCGGGGAGCAAAACAACGTAACTGCGAACACGCAGCTTGCGCTCGCGGCCTAACTAGGCACGCGACGTTCGTCCCTGGCAGCCCGCGGCCGGGGAACGAACGCCATTCAGCGGGCTGGTGCCGCCGCTCGTCCCGCGCGGTGGCACGAGACACCAGGGACTAGCGGCCGCCACTTTCGCCGTACTTTGATGGCGGTCGCGAACTCGAAAGCGCGGCTAAGCATGTAGAGTTTGGCAGCGACAGGCCTTTCGGACGCGGGTTCGACTCCCGCCGCCTCCATTCGACTCGGCCCTGCACTCGCGTGCAGGGCTTCGCTCATGGCAGGCCCTGCCAAAGAAGGGCCGAGGCGAATGCCCTGAGCGAGGCCCTCGACGTTGCTCGGGCCGAGTCGAAGGGCAGACACTTGCTTCCCTTGCTCGCCTTTCGACGACGATGCCATCGTCGTCTGATGCACTTCGTCTATGTCCTTCGCTTGCGCCGACGGCTCGTTCTACGTTGGCTCGACACACGACCCAGAGACTCGCGAAGCAGTCCACAACAGCGGGCGCGGCGCCTTGCACACAAGACTCCGCAGACCAGTGACGCTGGTCTTCACTGAGCCGTTTCCCACGACAGCGGCCGCCATCACCAGGGAGCGGCAACTGAAGCGTTGGAACCCGAGCAAAGAAGGAAGCGCTAGTCGCCGGCGACTTCGAGCGCCTGAAGCGGTCTTGAGACGACTGCGGGTGCGACTGTTTCGCGATGCCGAGGGCTGAAGAGCGCGTGGCGCGCGCACGTCTGCGGCGTTCTTGCCATCTCATTGCGCATGGGGCTATCCGTATCATCCAAGGCCTCCGAGCAGAGCCGTAACCGATCAGAACATCAACACCCGGTAGACGCGTAACCCACGGCACCCAACACGGCAGGACCAACGGCCCCCTCGTGCAGGATGTCTCCGGTTGGAATCCTCGATACCGCCCGAGGGTGAGGCCCCCCGGAAGTGTGCAGTGCTGGGCTCCGAGGCGCTCCGGCCGGGCTGACAACAGGGCCAGGTTAGAGCGGCGCCTCGCCTCCCGTGACACGGAGGTTGAGCTGCTTGCTCGTTGAGGGACGTCGTTCCCGAGTGAGTCACATCTTCGCTGGGACTTCTCGGCGCCGCGGCCGCGCTTCGCGCGCTCACTACTGCGACGAAGCCGCCACCCGCTGGCGCTCCTGCGCCTGTCGCATCACCAGGCTGTAGCTGACGTAGTACTTGTAGATGTTGCTGACGTAGGTCACGGTTTCACGGCCGATCTCGCGCGCCGCGACGACCTCGACGTTGCCAAACCAGACGTTCGGATTGAGCCGCATCGCCCTGGCTTTGCGCCGCAGTTGCGCGATCCGGGCCGGCCCGGCGTTGTATGACGCCACCGCGAAGAGCCCGCGGTTGAGTTGATCCATCGGCTCCTTGCGATAGTACTGGTCCATGATGTGCCTCAGGTACTTCACGCCGGCCTGGATGTTCTTCTCGGCGCTGGCCTCGACACCGGTGATGTTGATCGGCGAACCCCTGGCGGTCGAGGGTTTGATCTGCATTACCCCCACCGCGCCGGCGCGGCTGCGCACGCTCTGGTCGAGCTCCGACTCCTGGTAGCCCTGCGCGGCGAGCAGGAGCCAGGGCAGGCTGTACTGCTGGCCGTACTTCTGGAAGAAGCCGCGCAGCTGCTGGAACTTGCGCATCTCGCTTGCGGATGACGAGCTTTTGACGAACGCGGTGCTCTTCAGATAGCGCTGGTAGATCAGATTGAAGTTCTTTGACCCCTTCGGATTGGCGCGGACGAACGCGTCGACGGCTTGACGGAGCTCGGGAGCGCCCTTGCGAATCGCCCAGGCGATCTTGCCATTCGACGCCACGTCGATCGACGTGACCCGCATCTTGCTGAACAGCTGGCTCCAAAAGTCGCTGACGTGCGCGTCTACGACCGTCGCCGGCATCAGACCGGCGTTGACCATCTCGAGCAGGTCCTCGTCTTCGAGCGCCTCTGGCGCGGCGACGATCTTCACGGGCGACTTGCCGTTCGATCTGAGAGACGCGTTGAGGCGGGTCAGACTCGCGTAGTACGAGCTCGACCGGCGCACGTAGATCTCGCGGCCGGAGAGATCGTCGACGGTGGTGATCGCCGGTTGATCGGGAGCGGTCACGACGCGCTCGCGGACACCCTCGAGCAGCGGTGCGGAGAAGTCGACGCGGTCGCGGCGATCGGCCGTGATCGTCAGATTCGCTGCGGCGATGTCGCCGCGGCCTTCGGCCAGATCCTTGAAGATCCGATCGCGGCTGACGGGGATGAACACCACGTGGACGCGAATGGTCTTGGAGTTCAGCCGCCGGTTGAGGAACTCCTCGAAGAGCTTGCCAGCCTCGTAGGTCGCGCCGCGCTGTTCGGCAAGATCGATGAAGTAGTTCGTCTTGCTGAACGTCACCAGCATCCGGAGCTGCCGGCGCTTCACGATTCCATCCAGGTCGCCGGTCCACGGCTCGAGGACCTGGCCGATCGCGGCATCCGAGAGCAGCGGGTCGTTGGCGGGCGGGAGCGGCTGGTCAGCTGACGGAGCGGCGATGCCGGCCGGCGGAGCGGCGGGAATTGCGGCTACGGTCGACGGATCCGGCTGTCGACAGGCGATGGTCGCGAGCAGCCAGAGCGCAGCCAGTGTCGTGCCACGCCGTGAGGGCATGACAGGAGCATACAGACCGGGCCGCGAATGTACAAGACCGGCGCCGGTTCAGGACCGGATCGGCACGAAATCGAGCTCAATCACCCGGCGCAGGTATTCGGGGTAGTTGAATTCGCGCCGGCGTTCTTTGACGCCGCGCGTGTCGATGACGTACAGCGTATGACCGGGCCCCGGCGCCCGATAGCGCGTGACGCGCTCCGGCGGAATGCCGATCAGGTTCAGGAAATCCAGCAGCAGCCCGTCGCTGAAACAGAAGCTGTGAAACATCAGCCGGACCGGGTCTCGCTGCCAGCCACTGGTGAGCTCGAGGTGGTGGACCGGCGAGTCCGTCACCGCGGTGTCGAAGATGAGCGTCTCTTTGGCGAGGTTGACCAGGCGGCAGAGCCCGTAGAACGGCAGCAGGAAGTGATTGTGGACTTCCGAGAGGAACACGATATCGCGCGCGGTCACGTTGAGGTCGAGCAGGAAATCGGTGTTCAGGAACTCGACGTTCTTGAACCCGCGCACGCTGTTCGCCCACACGGCGCTGGCGTGCGCCCGCTCGAGCACTTCGACGCCGGTAACCGACGCCGCGCCCTTCTCGGCGAACCGAAAGCTGAAATAGCCGTTGCACGGCCCAACTTCGAGGACCGTCTTACCCGTCAGGTCCGGCAGGATCGGCTCGATGTAGAGCCACTTCGGGTACGGTCGGAGGATCGAGGCCTCGTCGCTCGTGAGCCGGCCTCCGAGCGTGTTGAGGCCGCCCTCGTCCGGGCAGGCCCACTTGTGATTCGACGTCGAGCTGATGTGATGCTCGGGAAAATCGATGCGCTGGAACCAGTAGCCCCAGAACGACTCGATCTGGCGCGCCAGATCGGTCTCGAGCGCGGCCAGCGTTTCTGGCGATTGGTCGCGGGCCAGGGCGGCGCGGCATTTCTCGACCATGACGGCCGCGCTCTTCTCCGTGTAAAGCTCCCGCACCGGGCTGGCCGCGAACGGATCGGCCCTCGGGCTGGCTTCCTCTCTCACCGCCGTGCCTGATTGGAATCGCTGAGTGCCGAGCCAGCTCGCCCCTTTTTTCGTCACGCCATCTCCTTTGCCGCCCGACTGACCAAGCCGCCATCCTAGATTGCCGCCGACGGTGCGTCAACCGCGGTCTGCGCGTCGTTCTTGAGGAATTGTTTCCTGCGGCTGTCGACGCTGGACCCACCGTCCGTGAAGACGTAGCAGTTCTTGCACAGCGGGTGCGCTCGAGGACCGTCGTGGTCGCGCCGGAGCTGCCGCATGCCGCCGCCGCGCCAGACCGCGCGGAAGGAGTCTTTCATCGCCAGCTGCGCCGGCCCGAAGTAGCACGGGCTGAGCGTCCCTTCAGACCGCACCACCGCCGAGACGTAGAGGTAGTCGCAGAGTCCGTACTTCGCCGGTGTCACGTCCGACTCGGTGAACGGCGCGCGCATCATCAGCTTGACCCCGGCGGTCCGGGCCTGTTCCTGCGCGATCGCGTAGATGTCGTTGTAGCGCTCCGGGCACGACAGGACCGACTGCGGCCAGTCCGCCTTCGAGAAGATGACGCCGATGTCGGCCTTGACGAAGTTGCCGCCGAGATCCGCGATCACCCGGATTGCCTCGGGGACCTCGTGCATATTGTCGCGAAACAGGGTCATCGAGAATCCGAGATTGAACTTCGGATCCGGCAGTGAGCGGCGGATGGCCCCGATCTTCGCGGTATTCTGCATTACTTTCTGGTACGAGGCGCCCGATCGGTAGGCCTTGAAGCGCTCTGGCTGCAGGCTGTCGACCGAGATCTCGATGTGATGCAGGACCGACGTCAGCTTCCGGATGAAATCGTCGCCGCGCATCACGGTCCCGTTCGTGGTGATGCTGAGGTAGACGTGGTGCGCGGCGCAGGCGTCGAGGATCTTGTCCAGGTACGGCGACAGCAGCGGTTCGCCGATCGTCGACAGGTTCAGTGTGATGGCGGTGGGGAACAGCTCGGTGATCAGGCGATCGAGGACCGCCGCCGGGAGGTCGGGCGTCGTGTTGTAGTCGAGATCCGCGAAGCCGCGAAAGCACATCTTGCACTCGAGGTTGCACTTCGACGTCGTGTCGATCGCGAGATAGCACGGCAGGGACGCGACCCGAAGCCGACGCACCTGTTTTTCCATGAAGGCCAGCTCGCGGTTGATCTCCTTGAAGCGGGACATCGTCCTGGTTCGCGCCGAAGGTTCCTCACGGCCGGCCGCGAGCTTGTTTCGATAGAACGCGCGTTGCAGCGCCTTGACGCGGATCGGCAGTTCGGTGTGCCAGAGGTTGAACAAACCGCGGTAGGCCCGGTGACGGACGTCGAGGCCGGCACCACGGGCGACGACGAGGTCGATCTCGAGCAGCGGGGCTCCCGTGCGCAACACCGGATCGGCGTCGTGCTCGGCGATGACGAGTTGCAGACGGTGCGACCCGGATTCGTCCGCGCGCAGCGGGAAGTAGAGCGTCGCCCGTTGTCCAGGACGCAGACGGTCGTCGGGCACCAGCACCGGTTTGACGAATGCGCCGTCCAGATGCACTGACAAATGGTGACGAGTGTCCCCGATGGGCGTGGCGTAAAAGGACGCGTGACTTTGAAAGTGAACCGTTTCGCCCCGCGTGTTCTCGACGCGCACGGCGCACATGACGCTGCTTCCCGCGCGCAACCGGCTCGGAATGTTGTGTCCGAGACAGACGATGCCGAAGGTCCGGGGCTGCATGTGCCGGCCTAGAACAACGGAATCTCGAGATGGCGGACGAACGAATCGTCGTCGGCCACCTCCTGCACGCGGACCAGCGCGTCGCGAAAGGCCGCGGCCGTCTGCTCGATGTCGGCCTGACCGTGCGCCAGGCTCGGCAGCATGAATCCCTTGTAGGTCAGGACCGATCTCTGCAGCAGCTCCTGCTGCAGGAGCGTTCGCATCAGCCCGCGCCGCTGCGGGTCGGGCTCGGCAAACCGGTAAATCTGCCGGTACGGTACACCGATGATTTCGCCACGGATGCCGAGTTCGTCGCTGACCTCGTTGATCGCATCCGTGAGGGCGGTGCCGATTCGGTGGATCTGCGCCGGCACGTCTTCGCGTTTGTGGATCTCCAGCGACATCGCTGCGGCCGCCAGGGAATAGACTTCGCCGCGAAACGTCGGCATGTACGCGGCGTTGATCGACGTCTGCATGATCTCCCGCCGGCCGACCAGCGCCGCCAGCGGCATCCCGCCGCTCAGCGCTTTGCCTAAACAGGTGAGATCCGGCATCACCCCGGTTTCCTGTTGAACGCTCCCATGCGGATGACGAAAGCCGGTGACGATTTCGTCGAAGATCAGCACCGCGCCCTGTTCCCGGCACATCGCCTCGACGTGGCGCAGAAACGCGGCGTCGGCGCCGGACGGAGGATCGTCCAGCGTGCGCGCCTGCGCGGCCGGCTCGAGGATGACCGCGGCAATTTGCCCGCGATGCTGGTCGACCAGCGCATCGAATCCCGGCGCGTCGCCGAGGTCAAACCTGAACAGCTCGGCCGGCGCCGACGAGCTCTTCAATCGTGGCTGCACGGTCTCTTGCACGTACCAATCGTGCCAGCCGTGATACCCGCTGTAGAGCACGGTCCGCCGCCCGGTGTGCAGCCGTGCGGTCCGGATCGCGGCGGTACACGCATCCGATCCGTGTTTGCCGAAGAGCGCCATCTCCGCGCCGGGGATCAAGTCGCACAACTGATCGGTGACTGTGGCTTCGAGCATGTGCGGCAGTGTGACGACGGCGCTCGACGTGAGGGCGCTGGCGATCGCCGCCTGAATCTCAGGATGCGCGTACCCCAGCAGCGCCGCGCCGCCAGCCATGACGAAGTCGATCCACTCGTCGCCCTCAGCATCACGGACGCGGCAGCCGACGGCGCGCTCGATGAAAGTGGGATACCGACGCCCGGACCGGCTGCGGGTAATCCCGTCCGTCGGCAGCCACATCCCCCAGTTCGAACGCCTGGCAATCGCATCCGCCCCGGCGAGCGCGCCGCGCTCCGGCTCTTCGGCGCGCACTTCGACGGCGAGCGTCGCCGCGCCCTGGTCGTGAAACCACGCGACGTTCTGTTCCAGAAACGAGAGGGTGACCACCCACGCGCCGCCTTCCGCGTCGAGCGGGCACGTTAGCAGCGCGCTGACGATCACCTCGTCACCAGGGGCGACGTCGTGCGGAATTCTCGCCGTGCAATGTAGCGCAGCGCCGAAATACACGGCCAACTCGACCGATCGTCGCTCCGGGTGCTGCGCCGGCCAATGCCGCGACCCTCTGTTTTCGGCGCGGACGTAGAGCTGCCAGCGCGCACCTTTGCGCAGCGACGGGGGCAGGTTATGCGCGTGCCATGCCACGTCGTACGGACGCAGAGCTTCAGCCGAAGCGGGCGCGGCGTCCGGCGTGACGGCGCCGGCCGCCCGTGGTCTGGTTCTCGCCGCGAGGTGTGTGATCAGATTGCCGATCACTCCGCTCTCGGGCCAATGACGTCGAGGAACTTGCGAACAAAGGAGGTCCGAGCCGGCTGCGGTGCGCGCGGTTCGGCGACGGTGATTTGTTCGGAGAACACGAGCGGAGCCAGCCGCTCCGAAAAATTCTGGTGTTCGCCAAGCAGCCGGACGCGCAATTCGAAGCGGCGGACGCCGGAAGGCGGCGTGACCTCGAACGCGATATGCCAGCGTTCGCCGCGATGGATGTTCTGGGTGACATCGAAGGTCCGGGTCCGAGTTCCGTCGACGAAGATCGCCAGCGCGACTCGCGCCTGAAGTTCCGGGTAGTTCGGCAGCCATCCGCGCTCGCCGGCGTTCTCGACGCGCAGGCGGCAGGAGGACGGCCGCCCCGGTGCCATTACCTTGGGAACGTCGGCGCTGACGACGCGCGCGCCAAAGCCGGCGTCGCCGCGAATCTCGTGCTTCTGACTCTCAGGCGGCGCGATCACGCCGTGGCGCATCAGCTCGAGCATCTGGCCGTGCATCGTCGTCAGGCTCCTCGGGATGTCGATGCCGTCCGGGCACACGCAGGTGACGTCGGGGCACGTGGCACAGACGCTCTCGAGAGACGCGTGCTGTCGAAAGTACTCGATGTTCTCCGGCTGCTCGAACGCGCCGGAGGGATGAACGTGGAACAGACCGGCCCAGAAGATCGACGACACCGGGAGCTTCTGACTGCAGGTCGAATCGCATTTGCCACACCGGCTGCAGACCGTCGCTTTCAAGCCGGCGACGACATCGGTGAGGTGCGACGCCGTCGATCCCGTCAGCTGAATCGGCGCCCGACCAGCGCGTGCGTTCTCTTCGGCTTCTTCAATCGATGCGGTCCCTGGCATCACGCAGGCGACTTCGGGATGGACCAGGATCGATCGAAGAATGTCGCCGGCCTTCGTCGTCGGCGTGCGATGCCAGCCCGGTCGCGGTGGAAACGCCCGGCTCGCGCACAAGAGTCCGCCGGCGAGCGGCTTCATGATCATCACGCCGACGTCGTGCTCGCGGCACAGCGGGAAGATCTCCTGTTGATTGCGTGGCAGCGATTCGATCGCGTGATTCGGCGGCGGCGGATAGGAAAGCAGATGGTAGCCGAGGATGTTGTAGGCGAGCATAATCGCGTCGAAGACGCCGCCGGTGACGAGCCGCGCGACATACTCCGGCGAGCCGTGGGTCGTGCAGAAGATGCCGCCGAGTCTGCCGGCGGCTTTCATCCGCAGCAGGAACTCGACCATGCCGTCAGCGCCCCAGACGTTCTCGCGATGCGCTTCGCGGTCGTCGATACACGCGATGCCGTAAAGCTCCAGCCGTTCGGTGCCGAGCCGCTCGCAGGTCGCCTCGAACAGGCGCTCGAAATGCGACACCGGTCCGGTGCTGTTTCCAGGCACGTCCCAGCCCTGGGAGGCCACAATCACGTTGGCGTCCGTGCACTCGAGGGCGCGGGCGACGAGCGCTTCAGCCGTGCCGTAGTCCGGCGCGGTGTGGACGATGTTGACGCCGAGCGCGAAACCCTTGAGAAGCGTGTCGATCGCCTGCGTCTCGGGCACCAGACGGAGTTGACATGTCCCAACGCCGATCGCTGAGACCTGCAGACCCGTTCTTCCAAGTCGCCGATACTCCACGCGCCCTCCGCCCCAATGAGTGGCGACCTCACTGTAGCTCCGCCGTCAGCTGCCGTCGCCGGAATTCCACCGCCGGGCGCCCGGGCGCGACATAATCGCAGGACACCGGCCCCGGCCTGCCCCCCGGACCGGTGCCGGAATGGAGAAGGGTCGCTCATGAAGAACGTCTATCTGACCCGCGCACGGCTGGGGCTTGTCGGCATCACTCTCGGCGCGCTGACTGTGGCGGTGGCCTGTTCCACCAAAGTAGGCCAACGGCAAACCCAGGTGATGCAGCGATCGGGAAAGGTCAGCGTCAGTGCGGCGGAGCTGCGCGCGCGCGTCAACGACCTCGCCGATCAATTCATGAGCCGGCTCGAAGAATCGGCCGATCGCATCGCGGCCGACTCGCCGGATCGCGCAGTGGATCGCCAGGCGCTGGCGTTCAAGATCGACGCCGTGCCGGCGGTCTACACCGCGGCGTACCGCGCCGATCCGCTGACCTCGGTGATGGACGTGTGGGCCTTGGCGTTCCAGCTTCGCCGCTACGTCGATGCCGGCCCCGGCGGCAAGTTCTTCGGCGCCCAACAGCCGCTGGCGAAGGAGATGGCGCGCGACCTGCTCGCCAGTGCCGACGCCGTCGCTCAAAGCGTCGCGATCCGGCCCGAGGACTACCAACGGGCCCGGACCAAACTCGAAGACTGGACCAATAGTCACGTCATCGAGCACTCCATTTCATCGCGTCCGTCCTACGCCGCCGGCGCGGCCAGCATGCGTGCCGACGAGCGGGACGCCTTCGTCGCGATCGGCGAGGCGACGGACACGGTTGAGAACATGTCCGAACGTTTGAACACCTACGCCGCGCAGTTGCCGAAGCTGGCGCGCTGGCAAGCCGAGTTGCTGATCTTGAACCTCGGCGGCGAACACGATCTGGAAAGCGCGCTCGGCGACATCCATGAGATTGGCGGCGTCGCCCGCCGCGCCAACGACATGCTGGGCGACGTGCCTGCGCTGGTGAACCAGGCGGTCGCGCCAATCCGCGATTTGACCGCGACCGAACGCCAGACCGTGCTCGACGCCGTGAACACGCAGCGCCTGCAAACCCTGGACTACGTGACGGCTGCGCAACGGCAGACACTCGAATTCGTCACCAGCGAGCGGCTGGCCACCATTGCGGCCTTGCGGGAAGAGCGCATCGCCACCATCGCAGCGATGCAGGCGGAGCGGGTCACGATCGCCGCCGCGCTCGAAGTGGCGCGAGTAGAGACCCTGAAGGAAGTCGACGCGATCAGAATCCGGACCGTCGAAGCCAGCGTCGTCGGCCTCAAGGACACGCTCGACTACTTTCTCTGGCGAGTCGCCCCGGTGCTCGCGGTGCTGATGCTGCTGGCCACCGTCTTCGTCGTCGTCGGCTACCGGCTCACGATTGGACGCACCGGCCGCGCGGCGTAGAAACAGAACGCGCGGCGGGCCAACCCGGCCCGCCGCGCGCATCGCTTGCTGCCCGCGAGGAGCTGAGTGAGAAGCGCTGGTCCCAAGAGCCTTCAACATGGAGAACAGGGAGAAGAGCGGGGTTCTTCTTTTTTGGTAACCCTTGCGAGATGCGTGCTGATGCAGAACGCAGGGGACGGCGGAGGTCATGGAGAGCCTGAGATCTGCTCCATGCCCTCCTCCGAATCCCGAGCTTTCATCTGAGCATTCATCTCGCAAGGTTTTCCAAAAAAAATATCTCTTCTCCATGTCCTCCATGTTGAAGGCTCTTGGACAAGTGCCCTTTACTCGGCCCAGAGCTAGAATCGTCGGGTTGAGCGCCACGCCCGCGATCCATTTCCTGCGGAAACACGGCGTCGCCTTCACGGAGCACCCCTACCGCTACGAAGAGCGCGGCGGCACGCGCGTGTCGGCGCGGGAGTTGGGCGTCGATGAGCACGCGGTGATCAAGACGCTCGTGATGGAGGACGACGCGCGGCAGCCGCTGCTGGTGCTGATGCACGGCGACCGCGAGGTGTCGACAAAGAATCTGGCGCGACAGATCGGCCGCAAGACGGTCGAGCCGTGCGCGCCCGACGTCGCGCAGCGCCACACCGGATATCAGGTCGGCGGCACCTCGCCGTTCGGCACGCGCAAGACGCTGCCGGTCGTCATCGAGCGATCGATTCTCGAGTTGGACACGGTCTACATCAACGGCGGACGCCGCGGGCTCCTGGTCGCGCTGTCGCCGGGGGAATTGGCGCGCGTGCTCAATCCGGTGAGCGTCGACGTCGCGCTCGAGCCGTCGTCGTAAGGGCAGCCTGGCCTAGCGCTCGACCCGAACCTGTCCGCTGTGCGATCGCAGCGTCACGACCGGTCCGCCCTTTCCGACTGGCGCTTCGAGGCGGCCCTTGACGGTGCCGGTGACGCCCAGGCCGCTCGACTTGACGTCGCTGGTCTCGCTCGTGGCGTCGAGGTTGAACGATGCGGCAGCGTCCGCCTTCATCGTGATCACTCCCGAGCCCGTCGTCACGCGCCACGGCGCAGCGGGGGAGCCCTGCAGCGTGACCTTCGAACTCTGCGTGGTGATCGCGGTTTCGCCGCGCAGGCCGGTGAGCCAGATCTCGCCCGAGTCGGTCTTGAGGCTGGCGCCGCCGGCGCCGTTGAAGGTCGCCTCGATGCGGCCGCTGGTGTTGTCGACTCTGAGCGCGCCGCCGAGGTCGGTGGCTTTGATGCCGCTGCTCGACGACGAGATCGCGATGTCGCCTTTGACACCAGCCAACTCGATCGCCCCCGAGCTCGTCTTGATCGTCACCGCACCGGCAACCGCGGCAATCGAGATCCCGCCGGACGTCGTTGTCACCTGCGTCATCAGCCGCGCCGGCACGCGCACGTCGTAGCTGACGTAGGTCGCGTCGCGCGTCATGCGGTCGGCGGGCTGGCGGAGAAACACAGTGTTCCCCTCGCCCGAGATTGGCGGCTTGTCGGCGACCGCCTTGGCCAGCTCGGGCGCCTCCACGGGCAGGACAAAGCCGCCGCGGCGAAGCTTCACGGTGCCGTTGACGACGATGTGGTCGTCCTCGCCGGCGCTGACGCGAACGCTGCCGTTATCGGTGGTGACATCGATTCGGGTCACCGCCGCGGTCACCGGCACCGTTCGCTCGAACGTGAAGGTCTGGGCGAAGGACACCGCGGGCAGCGAGAGGGCCGCGATCGCCCAACCAATAGCCAGATTGTGTTTCATCGACCCATTTTGGCATGTGGCGGCGACCGCTCGGAGCCGATACGTCATAATGATTTCGACGCCGCCTTATGTCCCGGGAACATCAGATTCGCGAAGCCATCGACCGTTTTCTCGCCCGCACGCGGCAGGCGACCGACAGTCATCTCGAGGCGCTCTCGAGCGAGTTGCTGGCGGTCGTCCAGGGTGACATGCGGACCAATCGGGTCGACGTCGAACGCGCGGCGGTTGACGTCGCGCGCGCGGTGGCCCGCGGCGGCGCCCACGCGCGGCACGATCTGATGACCCGGATCGTCGACGCGGTGCGGCGGCTTGATGACGCGACGTCGCTGCGCGGCATCCTCGAGGCGCTGGCGCTGGGCGCGTCGGCCGAGGCGGCGCGCGCGGCCGTCCTGCTCGTCGACGGCGAGACGCTGCGCGCGTACAAGCATTCGGGGTTTGCGCCCGGAGAGACACCGACGGATCTGACCGTGGCTGCGTCGCCGATGCTGACCGCCGCCGTGCACCTGCGGCAGGTGACGAGAGTGCCGTCGGGCGGCGACGTGCCTGATCCACTGCTGCCGGCGTTCATGCGCGTCGCGGCCGGCCACGTCGGGATGATCATCCCGCTCATCGTCGGCCGCGAGGTCGTCGCGATCGTCTATGCGGATGGGGAAGAACGGCGGCCGCAGCACCCCGGCGCGCCGGTCTGGACCGAGCAGGTCGAGGTGCTCGTGCGTCACGCGTCGGCGCGCCTCGAGAACGTCACCTCGCAGCGGACGGTCGAGGTGCTGACCAACCCGTCCTGAGCGTCGAGCCTATGACGAGATATCTGTCATTGCGGATCGGCATCATCGTGATGGTGGTTTCGGTGTTGTTCACCGCGACGCCGGTACGGCCGTCCGCAACCGCCGCCGCAGCACAGGCGCGCGCGGTCGCCGACTACTGGCTCGTGCCGGCCGGCGCCACGGCGGCGGCCACCTCGCCGCTCGCTCGCGCCGTCGCCGATTTCGAGGCCGGTGACTATGCGAAGGCGGCGCCGGTGTTCGCCAGGTCGGTCGGCGATCCGGTGGTTGGCGGCTACGCGCTGTTGTATCTCGGGCGTGCACAGATGCAGCAGAAACAACTCGAGGCCGCGGCATCGACCGTTCAGCAACTGCTCGATAAGGCTCCGACCGGTTTCCTGGGCGAGGCGGCGCTATGGCTCGCCGCCGACGTCTACGAGGTCGATCAGCGCTGGACCGAGGCGACCAAGGTGCTGCAACAACTCACGTCGATGAAAACGGCGAGCCCGGCGCAGGCGCACCTGCGCCTCGGCCGTGCCGCCAGTCACGTCGGCAACACGACGTTGGCGACGGCCATGCTCGGCAAGGTGTATTACGAGTATCCGCTGTCGACCGAAGCGATCGAGGCGGCGGCATCGATGACGGCGCTGAATGGCGCGAAGTTCCGGCCGACCGAGGAGACCTACAAATTCGATCTCGGCCGCGCCCAGGTGCTCTACGGCGGCCGGCGGTTCGGCGACGCGCGCAAAGCCTTCGAAGCGATTCGGCCGCTCGCGTCCGGCGACGATCGGTCGCTCATCGATTTGCGGCTCGCGCAGTGCGACTTTCATCTCGGCAAACACGCCGCGGCCAGCGACGCGCTCCGCGCGATTGTGGACCGGGGCGGCGCGCGTCAGGCCGAGGCGCAGTTCTTCTACCTGGGCACGCTCCGTGAGCTTGGCCGCAGCGACGAGTACGCCGCGCTGGTCAAGGGCTACGCCGACGCCAATCCGACCAACGCCTTCGCCGAGCAGGCGCTCAACGAGCTGGCGACGTTCTACATCCTCGCCAACGAAGACGGCAAAGCCGCCGACGTCTTCGCCGATCTCCTGGCGCGGTTTCCGAACGGCGTCTACGGCGATCGCGCGGCGTGGAAGGCCGGCTGGTGGGCGTACAAGAACGGCGACTACGCCAAGGCGATTCAGTTCTTCGAGCCCGCGGCGGTGACGTTCCGGCGCGCCGACTACCGGCCGTCCTGGCTCTACTGGGCGGCGCGCGCGCATGACCAGCTGAACGAGCGCGCCGCGGCGATCGAAGGGCTTCGCAACGTGATCGCCGACTATCGCAATTCCTATTATGGTCGTGCCGCCGCCCGTGAACTGGCGCGCCTCGAGGCCGGGCCGCGGCCGGCTGGGCCCGCGGTCGTCGCCGCCGGCCGCCGCGACCTCGGCGCGTCGATTCAGCCGGGAACGCCGCCGCCGAATTCTCCGTTGATTCGCGCCCTGCTCACGTCCGGGTTCTACGCCGACGCGATCTACGAGCTCCGCCGCGCGCAGGCCGACGCCGGCACGTCGCCGATGATCGAGGCGACGATCGCGTTCGCGCAGAACCGCAAGGGCGAGCTCCGTCTCGGCATCAACGCGATGCGCCGCGCCTATCCGCAGTTCCTCGCCGACGGCGGTGAGCAGCTGCCGCGCGAAATCCTGACCGTCATCTTCCCGATCGAACACTGGTCGCTGATCGAACGCTACGCGGCGGCGCGCAAACTCGATCCGTACCTGGTCAGCGCGCTGATCGCGCAGGAATCGACGTTTGACGCCGGCATCCGCTCCGCCGCCAACGCCTGGGGCCTGATGCAGGTCGTGCCGGCCACGGGCAGACGCTACGCGCGGTCGCTGGGGATCCCGCGCTTCACCACGGCCAGCCTGACCAACGCCGAGACCAACATCCGCATCGGCACCAACTACTTCGCGGACCTGATCGAACAGTTCGGCGACGTCGCGCCCGCGCTCGCCGCCTACAATGCCGGCGAGAATCGGGTGGCGCGCTGGCTCTCGGAACGGCCGAACATCGACCGGGACGAGTTCATCGACGACATTCCGTTTCCGGAGACCCAGAACTACGTCAAGCGCATCCTCGGAACGGCCGAGGACTACCGGGTACTCTACGGGCGTGGAAAATAGCAGCGGATCACAGGGAGAAGAATGCTGTGAATCCGCTTCTTGGCAAGCGCCTGCCAGTCATCTCGCCTCCAACAGCGCTAGAATCTTTCGCATGACCCGCCCCCGCACTTCCCAGAAGGCCTCGCAATTCACGGAGTCCGTGATCCGTGAAATGACCCGCTTGGCCAACCAGCATGGCGCCGTCAATTTGTCTCAGGGCTTCCCGGATTTTCCTGCACCGCTCTCGATCAAGCAGGCCGCGTGCGACGCGATTCAGGCGGACATCAATCAGTACGCGGTGACCTGGGGCGCCAAACCGCTGCGCGACGCGATTGGCGCCGACGTCCTGCGCCGCTACGGCCAGCATATCGAGCCCGACAAACAGGTCACGGTCTGCTGCGGCTCGACCGAAGCGATGATCTCGACGCTGATGGCGATCGTCGATCCCGGCGACGAGGTGATCGTCTTCGAGCCGTTCTACGAAAACTACGGGCCGGACGCGATTCTGTCCGGTGCGACGCCGCGCTTTGTCCGGCTCCGGACCCCGGACTGGTCCTACGATCCGGCGGAATTGAAAGCGGCGTTCAACAACCGGACCCGCGCGATCATCATCAACACGCCGAACAACCCGACCGGCAAGGTGTTCTCGCGCGCCGAGCTGACTGAGATCGCGGCGCTGTGTCAGCAATGGAACGCGATCGCCGTCACCGACGAGATCTACGACCACATCCTCTACGACGGCGCCGCCCACATCTCGATGGCCGGCCTCGACGGCATGGCGGATCGCACGATCACGATCAACAGCATCTCGAAGACGTTCAGCGTGACCGGCTGGCGGGTGGGCTGGGCGATCGCGCCGCCGGACATCGCCGGCGCGATCAGGAAAGTGCACGACTTCCTGACCGTCGGCGCCGCCGCGCCCCTGCAGGCGGCCGCGGCCGCGGCGCTGGCATTACCGTCGTCGTACTACACGGAGCTGGCGGAGACCTATCGGCACAAGCGCGACCGGCTGATGTCGATCCTCGGCGGCAGCGGATTCGTGTGCTTCGAGCCGAAAGGCGCGTACTACATCATGACCGACATCTCCGGCTTCGGCTTTCCGGACGACGTCGCGTTTGCGCGGCATCTCGTCACCGAGATCGGTGTCGCCAGCGTGCCCGGCAGCAGCTTCTACCGCGATCCCGACGCTGGCCGGCAGAGCGTACGCTTCTGCTTCTGCAAGAAAGAAGAGACGCTGCAGGCGGCCGACGAAAGGCTCAAGCGCCTTCAGTTCGTCTCTTCGGGCCAGGCGACGATCTCGTAGAGCGACACTTCGTCCATGACGATCGGACGAAGGTACGATCGGTACGCCAGGAAGCGGGCCGCCACCAGCTCGCGCTCGCCGTCCGGATAGTCGGACCAATGCACGACGACGAAACGCGCTCCGCGCTGGCGGAGCACCTGCCACGCCCGCGTCGACGGGAACGCGCGCAACGCCGGCATGTCGCGCCACGCCTGATCCGGCATGTAGTCGCTGACACCGTTCAACAGCGGGCGCCAGCTGTAGGCGCTGAGCATCATGTACCACGTGTGGCGATGGCGATTGGCCGCCGACGCGAAATAGGGAAACATGACGACGGGTTCGGCGGGGAGATTGGCGAGGCGCTGGTAGGCGCGCGGCAGCGGGGGCATGTCGTGCAGCTGCAGCGGGCCGACGCTTGATCTGAGGGCGGCGAGGGCCACCAGCGCCGCCCCGAGCCAGCGCTGGCGCGACGTCAGCGGCGCCCTCATCAACGAGGCGATGGCGAAGCCGCTGAGAATCGCCGCGGAGAGCTCGACGAGGATGCCGAATCGCGCGGGCGCGCGGAGCATCGAGAAGAAGGGCAGCTCGTAGAGCAACCGATAGAGGCCGGCATCGGGGCCGAATGAGGCCCAGAGCGCCAGGACGGCCAGCAGCACGTAGAAACCGACAATCCGCGGCGCCACCGGCAGGCGGTGCGGGGCCGTCACTGCCCGCCGAACGGCCACCGCGCTCAGCGCCAGGGCTACGAACCCGGGGAACAGGACTTCTTTCCACGATCCAATCAGCGGCAGCATCCACTGGTGGAGGAGCAGCGGCGACGCCAGATACGAGCGCCAGTTCGCGGAAAACAACCGGGCATCGTCGAGGGAACGTGCGAAACCGCCGTTGCGAATCGCGACGTAGGGGATGAAGGCCGGCAGGACGAGCAGCGCCGCC
>DASUGM010000205.1:0-25725 GCA_036274055.1 Vicinamibacterales bacterium
GCCGGCGTGTGTGCCTTCGCCGGCGGCGCCGACAACGGCGAGGCCGAAGTCGGTGACGCGGACGTGACCGTCGCCGTCGACCATCACGTTCGCGGGTTTTAGATCGCGATGCAGCACGCCGCGCGCGTGCGCCGCGGCGACGCCGGCGGCGAGCTGTCGCGCCAGATCGACCGCCTTTTCCTCAGGCAGCCGGCCGATGCGTTTGAGCAGCGAGGCGAGGTCTTCGCCGTCGACGTACTCCATCGTGATGCAGTGCACGCCGTCGACGTCGGCCAGATCGTGGACGCGGCAGATGTTCGGGTGCGATACCTGCCTCGCCATCCGCACTTCCTGCCGCAATTGCGCGAGGCGCGCCGGATCGCGCTCGAAGTCGGCAGGCAGAAATTTCAGCGCCACCGGCTGCTCGAGCGTCAGGTCGTCGGCGAGGTAAACCTCGCCCATGCCGCCCCGGCCGAGCCGCCGGACGATCCGGTAGCGGCCGCCAAGCACCTGGCCCGAGTAGAAACGGCCGAAGTCGACGGAGGTCCGCGACACGCTCGGCGAGCTGGGATGCGAGCCCGGCCGCGAGCCCGGGCGCGATCCGGGCCGCGACGGGGGTGGCGTGCTGGCCGGGATGCCAAGCCGCGTGACGTCGTCGACGAGCACCGTGGGCGCGTCGCTCGAAATCAGGTCGCGGCCGCACGCGGGACAGAAGCGCGCGCCCTCAGGCACCGTCTCACGGCAGTACGGGCACGTCACGGCGCGATTCTATGTGGTCCCATTACAATTGACTGGTTCCTGTCATGCGCTTGCGCATCCGCGCGATAGCCGGCGTCGCCCACGACACCTCTGCCCTGCTTGCCGCGGTGTTGGTGCTGCTCTCCGTCCCAAACCGGGCACTCGCACAGGACCCGGTGCATTGGACGATGACGGCGCCCCGATCGATGGCGCCGGGGGCAACGATCACGACGACGCTCACCGCGCAAATCGACGAGGGCTGGTACATCTATGCGGTTTCGCAGAAACCCGGCGGCCCGATCCCGATGCACATCGCGCTGCCGAAGAATGCGCCGGCGCCGTTCACCCTCGGCGCGGTGACGACGACGACCCCGGCAAAACGGAAGTTCGATCCGAATTTCCAGATGGAGACCGAGGTTCACGAAGAGATCGCGAGCTACGACGTCAAGAACACGATCGGCGCGGGCGCCGCCGGCAGGCAGACGCTGCGTCTGGTCGTCACCTTTCAGACCTGCAACGAGCGGCTCTGCCTGCCGCCAAAAGACGAAGAGCTCCGCGCCGAGATCGTGGTCGGACGAGCGGCGGCCGCTGACGCGGCGCGGACGAGTCCGGCTGTGTTGCCCGCACCTCCAGCTGGCGAAGTCGCAAGCCCGCCGGCGCCGGCGCGTCGCAAAGTCCCGGATCTGGCGGTGTCGGCGACGACGTCCACGCTGCCCGCATATCTCTCCGCCGCGGCGTTGATGGGCGCGCTGTCACTGCTCACGCCGTGCGTGTTTCCAATGGTGCCAATCACGGTGTCCTATTTCACGAATCGAGCCGGACGGACGCGGCGCGACGCGTTGGCGCAAGCGCTGGTCTACGGTCTCGGCATCGTGCTCACGTTCACGGCGCTCGGCGTGACCCTCGCCGTCGCGTTCGGCGCGGCCGGGCTCAATCGGTTTGCCGCCGATCCGTGGCTGAATCTCGGCGTCACCGCGCTCTTCGTCGCATTCGCATTGAGCCTGTTCGGGGTCTGGGATCTCGCGCTGCCGTCGCGATGGCTGACCGCGATTTCCGGCGCGGATCGCGGCCGCGGCCGCTTCGCCGGCACACTGCTGATGGGCCTGGCGTTTACGCTGACGTCGTTCACCTGCACCGCGCCGTTTCTCGGCACGCTGCTGGTGGTGGCGTCGCAGGGCGACTGGCAGTGGCCGCTCGCCGGCATGCTCGTCTTTTCGTCCGTGTTCGCGCTGCCGTTCGTCGTCCTCGCGATCGCGCCGCAGTGGATCGCGGCGCTGCCGAAATCGGGCCCGTGGCTGGTCGCCGTGAAAGCGACGATGGGCCTGCTCGAGCTGGCCGCGGCGATGAAGTTCCTCTCCAACGTCGATCTGGTCTGGCGCTGGGGGATCTTCACTCGTGAAGTCGTGCTGGCGACATGGATCGCGATCGCCGTCGTGCTCGTCGTGTATCTGAGCGGTGTGCTGCGCATCGGTCACGCGCCCCGACTCGGCCGGCCCGGTCTGATGCGGCTGGCCGGCATCGCGGCGACGATCGCGATGATCGGCTGGTTGGGGACGGGGCTCCGCGGCCAGCGCCTCGGCGAACTCGAAGCGTTCCTGCCGCCGGCGGATCTCGCCCGCACCGCCCCGGGCGGCGAGCTTGCCTGGATGCTCAACGACTACGACACGGCGCTGCAGCAGGCGCAGCGCGAAGATCGCCCGATCCTGATCGACTTCACCGGCTACACCTGCACCAACTGCCGGTGGATGGAAGCCAACATGTTCACGCGTGACGATGTCGCCCGCGAGCTGGCGCGCTTCGTCCGCGTCCGGCTGTACACCGACGGCCGCGGCGAGATGTACGTGCGGCATCAATCAATGGAGCAAGAGCTGTTCGGTACCGTCGCACTGCCCTACTATGCGGTCATCATGCCAACCGGCGAGCCCGTTGTCGCATTTGGCGGGCTGACCAGAGACCCGGCGGAGTTCCTGAATTTCCTGCGCCGGGGCCTGTCGGGGTCCTGAGGAGGACGAGCTCATGACTGTTCACATCGTCGTCTCGATGCTGCTCGGACTGCTGGTCGGTCAGGCCGCGGCGCCGCAATCGCCGGCGCCAAAGACCACCGGCGCGACGCCCTCGGCCTGCCTCATGGAAGTCCGCGACTATGTCGCGAAGCGCAACGCCACGCTGACGCCGATCGATACGTCGATTCTGTCGAATGAACAAATCCGCGCGTTGATCCAGTCGCAGGCATGGAAGGACCGCGTTGCGGTGAACAGCGAGATCTCGCGCCACCGCGTCGCGATGCTCAAGGAGTGCCTCGCCAGATTCGACGCCACCGCCGTCGCCGACGGCGACGTCACCGCGATGATCGATCTCCATACCGAGGCCGGGTCGGCGCCCGATCTGGTGGCGCCGCTGGTGACGCGGGCGCTGTCGTTGAAGACGTTGCCCGAAACTCAGACCGCCGTCATTCTGGTCAGCGCCGTGCGCACCGGCCTGCGCGAACCGAAGGGGGACGCGCGCAACGCCCGGCTCGAAGCGTATGTCGATCGGCTCGACACGCTGTCCAATGCCGTGATCGAATCCAAGATCGGCGCGCACAGCTCGATGAATGGCTACTACCGCGCGGACGACATCGACGCGGGAATCATCAAGCACTCGACCTGGCTGATCGAGACGGGCAAGAAGCTGCCACCCGATCTGCGGAAGAAGTTCAGCTCAACGATCCTGTCCGCGTACGAAAACATGGCCGAGGCGTGGGCCGGTCAGGGCATGACCGCCCAGGCAATCGATCTGCTCAAACGCGCGCCGACGGATTGGCCTGAGGTGCCGACGGCCGCGACGCGTCTCAAGCCAACGCTCGATCGCTACCTGCTCGTCGACGGCGCCGCGCCGGCGATCGTCGGCACGACTTGGCTGAACGCGCCGGCGGGCACGACGCAGGTCGACATGAAAGGCCACGTCACGCTGCTCGAGTTCACGGCGTGGTGGTGCGGACCGTGCAAGGAGAGCTATCCGGGCATCAACCGCCTGCGCGAGCGCTTCGGCAGGGACGGCTTCCGCGTCCTGCTCGCGACCCAGCTCTACGGATACTTCGAGAAAGAAGGTCTGCCGGATCGCAGCCTGCCCGCGGAACGCGAGGTCGCGCTCGACAAGACCTACTTCGCCAGCCACGAACTCCCGGTCCCGATCGTGATTGGGCCGAGGACCAGCGACGTCCGCGATCCGAACGATCTCGCCTACCGCGTCGGCGGGATCCCGCAGATTCAGATCATCGACAAGCAGGGCCGGATCAGATTGATCATGGTCGGCTACGACGACGCGAACGAGCCGAAGCTGGCGAAGTTCATCGCGGGGCTGCTGGCTGAAAAGTAAGAATACGTCGCTTGTCTCGACAGCACCGTGGAGGATCTCCGAAGGCTCTTGAGGAACGTGCAGGAGCTCCTGGGGTCTTGAACCAAAGCTCTCCTCAACACTCCTTGAGAATCCTCCAGAGATCCTTAACGGTGCTGTCGATCGGGAAAGGCTGCGAGAGATGTTTCGACTGACTGCGTGGATCGTCGCGCTGATTGCCCTGCTTCAGACGCCCCAACCCAACTACGACGCCGCGGTCGCCAGGGTCGCCGCGCACCCGAAGCTGGCGGCGGCGATGGCGACGATCGAGCGGGATCATGATCGGCTGATCAACGAGATCATCACGCTGACTGAGATTCCCGCGCCGCCCTTCAAGGAAGACAAGCGCGGCGCGGTGTATCTCGAGATGCTGCGCGCCGCGAAGTTGACCAGCGTCGAGCGCGACGCCGAAGGCAACGTCATGGGGCTGCGCAAAGGCACCGGCAGCGGTCCACTGATCGCGATCGCCGCGCATCTGGATACGGTTTTTCCTGAAGGCACCGACGTCAAGGTCAAGCGCGACCTCACCCGTCTGGCCGCGCCCGGCATCGGCGACGACACGCGGTCGCTGGCGGTGCTGCTGGCAATGGTCCGCGCCATGGACGCCGCCGGGATCCAGACGACCAGCGACATTCTTTTCATCGGCAACGTCGGCGAGGAAGGCCCGGGTGACCTGCGCGGGGTGAAGCACCTGTTCCAGAAGGGCGCCTACAAAGACCGCATCAAGATGTTCATCTCGATGGACGGCGCCGGCGGCGGCGACGACATCGTCACCGGCGCGGTCGGCAGCCGGCGCTATCGGGTGACGTTCAAGGGCCCCGGCGGACACAGCTACGGCGCCTTCGGACTGGTCAGCCCCGCGTTCGCGATGGGCAACGCGATGAAAAAGTTCGGCACGATTCAGGTGCCGGCGCAACCGAAGACCACCTACAGCGTCGGCGTGGTCGGCGGCGGCACCTCGGTGAATTCGATTCCGTTCGAGAGCTGGATGGAGATCGACATGCGATCCGAATCACCGGCCGAGCTGCAGAAAGTCGAGGCGCAGTTCAAGGCGATGATGCAGCAAGCCGCCGACGAGGAGAACGCCGCGCGCTCGACGGATCAGGGCAGGATCACGGTCGAGCTCAAACTGATTGGCGATCGACCGTCCGGCCAGACGCCGGCCGACTCGCCGATCGTGCTCACCGCCGGCGCCGCGGTGCGCGCCGTCGACATGAAACCGCGGTTTTCCTACAGCAGCACCGACTCGAACATCCCGATCAGCATGGGCATCCCCGCGATCACCATCGACTCGGGCGGCCGCGGCGGCCGCGCCCACGCGACCGACGAGTGGATCGACGTCGAGAAGACGTCGAGCATAAAAGGGATCCGCGCCGCGATGCTTCTTCTCTTGGCACTTGCCGGAATGCAATAGGCGGCGCGGCCGTGCGCCGATGCGCCAAATGCGCCGGTGCGCCATGCGGGGTTCTTAGTTGTCCGCACCGTCGCATAGGGCGCATTGCCGCACGGACAAGCGTTTCTAGAACCCTGCGATCTGAGCCGCGCTCCTGAGCGCCAACGCAACAAACGTCAGCGTCCCGTTGGTGCAGCCGCCGGTCGGCATCGTCGGCGATCCGACGACAAAGAGATTCTCATGATCGTGCGTGCGGCCGTGGCTGTCGACGACGCTGGTCGAAGGATCGGTGCCCATGCGACAGCCGCCGGCGGGATGGTCCTGATAGTTCAGCCCGCTGACGTTGCCCATCCTGCCGTCGTTCGCTTTGGCCAGCTGCGCGAAGAGCTGCTCGAAATGCTGGCGGGTCGCGGCGGTTCGCGCCTGCGTCGCCGCGTCGGTCCTGTGCTGGACGACCGGCATCGGATCGCCCCACCGGTTCTTGTTCGCCGGATCGAGCGTCAGCCGGCTGTCCTTGTCGGGGTGGACATCGAAGTAGCCGCGCACCCGCGCGGTGCCGCGGGTCAGGCGCGTCCGCCAGTCGGCGATCAGCGCGTCGCCGAGCAGGAGTTTGCCCGATCGGTCGCGCATTGACGGCGCGCGGCCGCCGGCGTTTTCCCAGACCCGGAGGTCGTGGCGCACGTAGGGCTGATCGGGCCGGCAGCGGAAGAACTGCCGCGAGATCAGGCTGTGCTGTTCGTTCATGCCGGGATAGATCTTCAGGTTGAGATCGATCGTCGTCTGAAACGCGAGGTGGCCGGTCATGTAGCGGCCGACGTGATCGGACGAATTGGCGAGGCCGTTGGGAAAGCGAGAGTTCGCCGACGCCAGCAGCAGGTGCGGGCTCCAGGTGTAGCCGGATGCGAGCACAAATGTGCTTGCGCGGTACTCGACGTTGTCGTCGCCGCCGTCTTCACGCGCGCCCGTCGCGGCCGCGATCCGGGGCGTCGAAGGATCGAGCACGAGCCTGCGGATCAACGTCTGGTCGTGCAATTGAAACTTTGTCGCCGCGCCGTCGCCGGCGCGGTTGAGGTCGAGCAGCTGCTTGAACGTCCAGTCGGGTGAATAGCGCGCGCCGGTCGGACAGATCTCACAGGTGTTGCAGCGCCGGCACTTGCCGCGGCCGCCGTAACCGTCGACCGTGTTTTTCGCCTGCGGTGTCGTCCAGAACGGGATGCCGCTCTGCTCGGCCCAGGTCTTCAGTTCTTTCAAGTTGAACGTCGAGGTCATCGCCGGCATCGGATACGGCTCCGATCGCCAGTCTTCCTTGAGCGGGCTCGGCTCGCCGGAGACGCCGAGACGCCGTTCGGCTTCGCAGTAGTGCTTCTCGAGATCGGCCCACTCGATCGGCCAGTCGACGGCCAGGCCGTACATCGATTTCAGCCGCGTGTCTTCCTCGGAGAAACGATTGCAGACGCCGCCCCAATGCAACGCCGATCCGCCGACCGCCTGGGTGCGCGAGATGATGCCGCGCGCGTTCTGATCGCTGATGAAATCGCCGGGCCAGTGATTCTCGCCGTAGTCGAGGTTGCGCTGGCGGTATTCGAAGCGATTCTCGAAGTCGAACAGTCGTTTGCCGGCTTCGACGACGATGACCGACGCCTGCGGCCGCAGCTCGCGCAACTTCTGCGCGACCATCGCCGCGGTGATGCCGCCGCCGATGATGACGACGTCCGCCTCGTAGCGCGCCATCAGCCGCGGCCTCCGCCGAGCGGCGCCGGCGCGCGATCCGATCCGTCGAGCGAGCGGCAGCTGTCGCGGTTGATCTCGGCGTTGTAGGCGAGGTTCTGAGCGTCGGCGCCAGTGAAGTAAAACCCCATCAGATCGGCGATCAGATTCGCGCCGGTTGGCCGTGCCGGCAGCCGATTGACGGGCTGCGGCGTGTTGAGCAACGTTTCAATCACCGCGCGTCGCTGGTCGAGCGCGAGCGCCGCGAACGACACCGCGCCCTGTGACGACGCCTGCGCATCCAGCGCCGCGAATTGCGCTGGGTACTGCAGCGCCGGCGACGGCCCGGTCGGCGCGCTCAACGTCGAAGCGCCGTAGCCATGGCCGCGATCGGCGCCGGCCTTGTAGTTGCGGACCCAGGCGACGAACTTCTCGACCGCGTCGCGGCGCGGCGGTTCGCCAATCGACGCCGGCAGCACGACCTCGGCGACGGCGTGCAATGCCGCGACATTCGCGGCGCTGAGATCGGGAGCCGCGACCGGCGTTTGCGACGCGGCCTGAAGATCGACGAGCGGGCGCGCGACGAACGCGCCGGCGATCGACTGCAGGAGCGCGCGGCGTCTCATGGGGGTGAAGGGATTCTAGAGGCTCAGGGCTCAGGGCTCAAGGCTCGGTGTCGCGACCTTTGGCGCCGAGCGCCGAGTGCCGAGCCCCGAGCCCCGAGCCTCGAGCCTCGAGCCCTGAGCCCTGAGCCCTGAGCCCTGAGCCTGCAGTATCCTGTCCCGCCAAGGAGGCTCCCCCGATGACTCGGTCCCAGATGTTGCTCTCGAGCGGCGCTGCGCTGCTGCTTGCGACCGCGTGCGCGCAAACGCCGCCGCCACCTCCACCCGCCGCTCCCGCCGTCCCGGCGATGAGCCAGGTCGACCGCGGCAAGTACATCGTCAGCACCTCGGCGTGCCACGACTGCCATACGCCCACAAAGATGGGCCCGAACGGCCCGGAACCTGACATGGATCGGGCGCTGTCGGGTCACCCGGAGTCCATCAAGATCACCAAGCCGGCAGTGCTGCCGAAAGGCATCATGGCCGGCACCAGCGAGACGTTCACCGCGTGGCACGGTCCGTGGGGCGTGTCGTTCACGGCCAATCTGACGCCGGATGAGAACACCGGTCTCGGCATCTGGACCGAGGACATGTTCATGCGCGCGATCCGCGAGGGCAAGCACATGGGCCAGTCGCGCCCGATCCTGCCGCCGATGCCCTGGCAGGTCTACCGCAATTTCACCGACGACGACCTGAAGGCGATCTTCGCGTACCTGAAGTCGATCAAGCCGATCGTCAATCACGTGCCGGATCCGATTCCGCCGGCGGGCTCAGCGAAGTAGCTCGCATGAGCGGTGTTTGGTGCTGATGCTGGGTGACTAGATGCCAGTGCTTGTTGCCTGGTGCCGTGTGCATCGGGGCGACGGCAAGATCGAGATATCTCGATCTTGAGCGGTCCCCGATCTTCGTGGCACCAGGCAGCAAGCACTGGCACCTAGCCACCCAGCATCAGCACTCAGCACTGAGCAGGACGAGCTCTACCTCGTGAGGATGACCGCCTCGAACCCGCCCTCCCGCGGCCTGCGCAGATCGAGCTGAAGTCCGAATCGATCGGCGACTTCGCGGGCGACGGCGATGCCGAGGCCGGGCGCGCCGGGACGGCGATTCTGGGCTTCGTCGCCGCGGAAACGGCGGACGGCGGTAAGGCCGCGAAAATCTTCCTCGCTGACGCCGCGGCCGTCGTCGGTGACGCGCACCGCGAAGCCGTCGCGATCGCGGAACCGTTCGAGTTCGACAGTCACGTGCCCGCCGGCGCGGTTGTAGCGAATCGCGTTGTCGACGATGTTGGCGAGCGCGCGCTCTAGCAACGCCTCATCACCGGCCGTCGTCACCGACTCGTTCGGCACGAAGACCTTGATCATCACGCCGGCGGCGCGCGCCAGCGGCGTGTGACGGTCGGTGACGCGCGCGACCAGCGCCTTCAGATCGACCGTGGTCTTCGGCAGCTCGCCCGGCATCCGCAACCGCGCCGCAGCGGCGAGATTCTCGAGCCGCGACGCCGCCTGATGCACGCCGAGCAGCGCCGGGGTGAGATTCGCGTCGGCACCAGCCGCTTTCGCGTCCTGCAGGTCCCTGGCCACCGCCGTCAGCGTGCCGCCGACGTCTTCGACGGTCATGGCGACGTGACGGCGGAGCTGCTCATCGAGATCGTTGATCCGCGTCCGGCGATTGTGCAGCTCCATCGCCGCGTCGTTGTAGACGAAGGCGACGGCGCTGAGCTCGTCCTTCAGCGTGTCGGGCGCGATCGACGCGAATTGCTCGCGCGCCGCCGAGGTCGCGTCGCGCGACAGCCGCCGCGCCCGCGCGACCATCGGCATCATCGCCAGCCAGCCGAGCGCCACGCTGACGGCGTAAATGCCACCGAACGTCCACCATCGTCGCGCGTGATAGTCAGCCGGCGGCCGGAGCCGGCCGAGAAAGTACATGCACGTGGTGCCGACCCACCCGGTCGGCACGACGAACTGCACGCCGGTGCCGTTGTCGGTGGCGAACTGACCGGAAATCGGTTTCGTCTCGCGGCGCAGCGAGCGCTTGAACTCGTCGGGGAACCGCGGCGACGCCGGGCTCGAGCCGACAAACTCTTCGTCATAGGCAAACAGTTCGAACGGCTGCGGGACCACCTTGGGACGCGGCGGCAAGACGTCCGGATTCGGATCGGGAACGCCGCGCGGCGGCCGGCCTTCGAGCGGACCGGTGAGGAACCACGTCGGATCGCTTTCGCAGCGTTCGCGGACCTGCTCGTTGACCTGCGATCGGACGACGCGTTCGAGCGTCGCGGCGGCGTCGGCGGAGCGCCAGCGATCGCTCACCCACGTCAGCAGCGCGGCGGCCGGCAAGGCGAGGGCGAGGCTCGTAATCGCCGCACGGCGACGCAGCATCATGGCTCAGTCAAATACGCCCTGGCGGGCCTGATTGTTGCGCAGGCGTTGCGCGTCGCCAGGCGCAGCCCGGCTCGCCGCCAGACAGCCTCGTCGCCGCGTCGCCGCTGACGTCCTGGCCGCACGAGGAGCAGAACTTCGCCGTCGCGGGGAGATCGGATCCGCAGCTGGGACAAGTCATGCGCAGGTCCACTGCCAAATTCGACTACACCGTGAAGGAGATGTAGGAGGCTTGGGGAACTTGGAGGAGCACCATTGGTTTTCAGTCGAGCTCTCCTTCATGCTCCTACAGATTCCTACAAATCCTTCACGGTGTAGTCGGTCTGTCTAGTCCCACAGCCGCCACAAGTACCACGCCGCGATCGTCCGGTACGGGCGCCAGTTCTCCGCCAGGCGGATCATCGTCCTCGGCTTCGGACGGCGTTTCATCCCGAAATGTTGCTGCACGCCCTTGACGATGCCGAGATCGCCGACCGGAAACACGTCGGGCCGGTTGAGGCGGAACATCAGGAACATCTCGGCCGACCAGACGCCGAGGCCTTTCACGGCGGTGATTGACCTGATCACCTCGGCGTCCGGCGCGGTTTCGAGCGCGCCAAGATCGAGACGGCCGTCGATGATCCGCTCGGCGAGATCGCGCATGTACGAGATCTTCGGGTAGCTGACGCCGGCGGCGCGGAGCGCCGCCGGATCGAGTTCGAGCAGCCGCGCCGGCGTCAGTTTCCCGAGGCCGCCGGCGAGAGCGACGACGCGGCCGCGAATCGTGTCGGCGGCTTTGCCTGACAACTGCTGCGACAGGATCGCCGACAACAGCGCGAAGAACGGCTCGCGGGTGCTGCTGGCGGTGATGCTGCACTTGCCGACGCGCTTGATCAGCGCGCCGAGCTTCGGATCGCGGCGCATCAGATGACGGCGCGCGCGCTGGACGTCGGCGTCGGTCAAGGAGGTCGGGTGTCGCTTCATCGCCCCACGAACCACAGCGGCCTCCTTTTCGCGGCCGAAGCCGTGTCGTTGAGATCGCGGATGTCCGCGAGCGGGTTGCCGTCGAGCGGGATCCGCATGGGGTCATAACTGTAAACCGGAACGCGGCGATGTCTTGAGTGAATGCAATGAATGCATTCAGGAAGCTGGCGGATGCGCTGGTTCGGGAGCGGCGCCGGCGGGGGCAATCGTTGAATCAGACAGTGCTCGACGTGCTCGGCGAAGGCCTCGGCCTGGCCGATCCTGAGGGCCGCCGCAACGGCCTGGCCAGCCTTGCGGGAACGTGGAACAGCGCCGATCTGAAGCAGTTCGGTTTCTCGATCATCCAGCCGTGGATGTCGTCGCCACCGACGACGCCGTCGCGCGCATCTACGCGGAGATTGTGGCGGAGATTGTGGTGGCACTCAAATCGGCGGGGCGCCCTGTTCCCGCCAATGACATCTGGATCGCGGCCGCTGCCGCGCGGAGCGGTGCCCCGGTGTTGACCTACGACCCGCACTTCAGCGCGATCGCCGCTTTTTACCCGCGCTGCGCGACCGGCAGCTGACACCGGAACGTCGCGCCGCCGTCGGCGTTGTTCTCGGCGCGAATCGAGCCGCCGTGCGCGGTCACGATCGATCGGCTGATCGCAAGACCGAGTCCGAGCCCCTGCTCGCGGAACGTGACGAACGGCTCGAACACACGTTCCAGCTGGTCGCTGGGAATTCCCGAGCCGCGGTCCGAGACCGCGATCTCGACGCTGCCGTCGTGGGTCGCGGTGGAGAACGTGAGCTGCCGGTCGGACGCCGGCGTGGCGTTCATCGCATCGCAGCCGTTCAGCAGCAGGTTCAGCACCACCTGCTGCAGCTGGACGCGGTCGCCGAGCACCAGCGGCAGACCCGATGACAGGTCGCTGCGCACGGCGACGCGCCGCGAGGTCAGCTCGCCGTACGCCAGGTCGATCACGTCCTTGACGACGTCGTTCGGATCGATCGGCTGGAGCGCGATGTCACCCTTCCTCAGCAGCGCGCGGAGCCGGTCGATGACCGCGCCCGCCCGCCGATCGTTGCGGATGATGTCGTCGAGCGTCAGGCGGAGTTGCTCGAGATCAGGTGCCGCATGATCGAGCATCAGCCGCGCCGCCTGCGCGTTGCTGAGGACGGCCGCGAGCGGCTGACTCAACTCGTGGGCGAGCGTGCCGGACATCTCGCCGAGCATCGCGACGCGGCTGAGATGCGCCAGTTCCCGCCGGTTCGCATCGGCGTCGAGCTCGGCGCGCTTTCGGTCGGTCATGTCACGGACGATGCTCAGCACCCGGTCGTGGTCGCACGAGACAATGCTCGCCTCGTAGATGCGCTCGTCGGCCTCGGACCCGAGCGTGTACTCGACCTTCGCCTCGTTGTCGGTCCCGCAGACCCGCATGAACGCCTGGGCGAGCGGTTCGGCCACCGACGGCGGCAGCACGTCCCTGATGTTCCTGCCGAGAAACGCCGCCGGCGGCACGACCAGCTTCGACGTGTCCCGCGCGTGACAATCGAGGAACACGCCGTCGGCGCTCATCACGAACATCCAGTCGGGAATCGCGCGGAGGATCGCCTGGGTCCGAGCCTCGCTCTGTCTCACCGCCTGCGACGCGCGCTGATGCTCAATCGCGATGCGTGCGATGTTGGCGCCGTGCTCGATCAGCCGAATCTCCGCGTCGGTCGGCGAGCGCGGCTGGTCGTAGTACATCGCGAACGATCCCAGCACTTTTCGCTGCGGCGAGAAGATCGGCGTCGACCAGCACGCGCGCAGGCCGAAGCCCAATGCGACCTCGCGATATTGCGCCCACAGCGGATCCGTCTCGATGTCGGTGACGATGATGCGCCTGCCGAAGTGCATCGCGGTGCCGCACGATCCGGCGGTGGGCCCGATCGGCAAGCCGTCGATCGCCCGCATGTACGCTGCCGGCAGGCTGGGCGCGGCGCCGTGGCGCGCCGTGGTGCCGTCCTCGTCGAGAAGGAGGACGGTGCAGAGCATGCCGTCGGTCCGCTGTTCGACCATCAGCACCAGTCGATCGAGGACGGCCGCCAGCGAGCTGCCGGTCGCAATCATCTCGAGCACTTCGTGCTGCGAATCGCGAAACGCTTCGTCGCGGCGGCGGGCCGTGATATCGCGCGAGATCGCCAGCAAGTGACTGATCGCGCCGCTCTCGCCGGTCATCGGCGTCACCACCGCGTCGAACCATTTCACGACCCCCGAACTGGTCCGCATCTCGTACTGAAATCGCCCGTGTCGGTTGGCTCGCGCCTCCTCCACCGCCGACTCAGCGGCCTTGCGCACGTCGCCCTCGAAGAAACCGGCCAGTGGCCGATCGAGCAGCGCCTCGGCAGCCGGCAGCTCGAGCATGCGGAGGCCGACGTTGTTGATGTACTGAATACGGCCGTCGAGCGTGAGGATCTTCACGCAGTCGCCGATGCTTTCGACGATTTGGCGGCTCAGGTCGTCAGTGCGCATGGCCGCCGGCTGTCGCCTTCGTCGCCAGGATCGCGTCGGCGATCGCCGCAGTCAGCGTCATGTCGTCAAAGGGCTTCGATACGATCGGGGTGTCGCCGATGCGGGCATCGCGATTCAGGCGATCGCCGTCGCCGGTCATCAGCACCAGCGGCACGGACGCGGACTGGCTGCGCAATTTCTGCCGGAATTCGAGGCCGTTGATGCCGGGTAGTCGGACATCGACGATCATGCAGTCGACGACGACGGGCGCCGCCTCGAAGTCCTCGGCCGAGGCAAAGACCGTGACCCGGTGACCCATCGCGGTCAGCAACCGCGCAAGGGCCGTACGTACATCTTGATCGTCATCAACAATTGCGAGCGTCATGGGGAGCGGGCGACATCCTACCAGTTACGACAGCCGATGCAGCACCCGCTCCCGCCCGACCAGCTCCAGCACCTCGAAAATCCCCGGGCTGACCGCCTGTCCGGTCACCGCGACGCGAGTCGCGTGAATCAGCACGCCGGCCTTGATTCCGCGCCGGTCGGCGGTGGCGCGCAGCGCGGCTTCGAGCGCCGCCGCGTCGAAGGGCTCCACGCCGGCGAGCGCGTCGCGCCACGCCGCCAGGTGCGGACCGAGATCGGGCGCCGACAGATGCTTCTGCGCCGCCGCGGGATCGATCTCGACGCGGTCCTCGATGAACGGTCGCAGCTGCGGGACGATGTCGGCGAGCTTCTTCGCGCGCGGCTTGACGAGGTCGATGACCCGTCCAAACCACGCGCGATCGGACGTCGCAAAGCGGTCGCGCCAGAGCCCGGCGGCCGCGAGATCGCCGCGGAGGCGGTCGAGAATCGCGTCGGCCGGCATCCGCATGATGTGCTGCTGGTTGAACCAGTCCAGCTTCTCGGGGTTGAACACGGCATTGCCGCCGCTGATACCTTCGAGCGTGAACCGGGCGATGAGTTCGTCGCGGGTGAAGACTTCCTGATCGCCGCTGCCCGGCGACCAGCCGAGCAGCGCGAGGAAATTCACCATCGCTTCCGGCAGATAGCCCTGCGCTTCGTACTCCCCGACCGAGGTGGCGCCGTGCCGTTTGCTGAGCCGCTTCTTGTCGGGGCCGAGAATCAGGGGCACGTGCGCGAAGCGCGGCACCGGCGCCGACATCGCCTCATAGAGCAGGATCTGCTTCGGCGTGTTTGAAATGTGATCGTCGCCACGAACCACCTCCGTCACCTGCATCTCGACGTCGTCGACGACGACGGAGAGGTGGTAGGTCGGGTAGTGGTCGGAACGGAGGATGACGAAGTCTTCGATGTTGGCGTTGTCGAATTCGATCGCGCCGTGGACGAGATCGTCGAATCTCGTCTTGCCGCCGGGGACGAGAAAGCGGATCGCGTGCGCGGCGCCGGCCTCGACGCGCGCGGCGACGTCAGCGGGCGCGAGCTTGAAGCAGCGGCGATCGTAGTTCCAGGTCCCGCCGGCCGCTTCGGCGGCGGCGCGCTCGGCTTTGAGATCCTCAGGCTTGCAGAAGCACCGATACGCGCGGCCGTTTTCGGCGAGCGCGCGTCCGGCGGCACGATACTTCTCGAGCCGCTCGGTCTGAAAATACGGCGCATGCGGTCCGCCGACGCCAGGGCCCTCGTCCCAATCGAGGCCCAGCCAATTCATGCTGTTGAAGATCGCCGTCACCATGTCGGTCGACGAGCGCTCGACGTCGGTGTCTTCGATGCGGAGGATGAACGTGCCGCCGTGGCGGCGGGCGTAGAGCCAGTTGAACAGAGCCGTGCGCGCACCGCCGACGTGGAGGTACCCGGTCGGCGACGGCGCGAAACGGACGCGAGGGAGCATCACATGATCTTACTTAATGGCTCACGGCTCAGGGCTCACGGCTCGGGGGCCAAGGATTGGCGCGCCGGGCCGGCGCGGGTCAACGGCGCTCCGGTGGTCTCGGATTCGATCATCTTATTGAGATTCAAATAGAGACAGGCTCTTTCACGCAGAGACGCGGAGGACGCTGAGGCGCAGAGAGTCATTCCATTATTCCGGCCCCGCCCCCTACGCTCTCTGCGTGACCGACAATCCTGTAATTTGAACGTGTTCAAAATATCTCTTGACCTGACGGCCGGACCGGTCCACAGTGGTTTGAACATGTTCAACTTGAACATGTTCAGGCGCAGGAGGCGCCGCCCCATGTTCGTCCTGCATACCTACGTGACGTATCTGGTGATTTCGATCGCGGTGACCATCTGGGTCGCGCGCACGCTCCACCGCAGCGGCCGGATCTTCCTGGTGGACGCGTTTCACGGCCAGGAGGCGCTGGCTGACTCGGTCAACCACCTGCTCGTCGTCGGCTTCTACCTGATCAACGTCGGCTGGATCGTCATGACCCTCAGGACCTACCAATCGCTCGACACGGCGAAGCAGGCGATGGATCTCCTCAGCAGCAAGATTGGCACGGTGATTTTCCTGCTCGGCCTGATGCACTTCTTCAATTTGTTCCTGTTCAACCGCTTCCGCCGCCGCGCCCTCGATCGGCTGATCACCGCGCCGCCGCCGATCGCGCCGACCGCTAATCGTCTCACCCCCGTGGCGCCGGTCAGATGACGACGCTGACGGTGCACTACGACGCCCGCTGCGGGCTCTGCTGCGCGGTCCGTGACTGGATCGCGCGGCAGCCGCAGCTGCTGCCGGTGCGATGCGAACCGGCGCGGGGTCCCACGGATGAGCTGGTCGTGTCCGCGGATTCCGGCGAGGTCTGGAGCGGCGACAGCGCCTGGCTAATGGTGCTCTGGGCGCTGGCCGAGTACCGCTCGTGGTCGTATCGTCTGGCGAGCCCGGCGTTGCTGCCAGTTGCCCGTCAGATGTTCGCCACGCTGTCGAAATATCGCGGCGCACTGTCCTGCCGCCTGGATCTACCGCCAAGCGATGCGAGCGAGGAGCCGACTACATGACCGTCGCCAGGAAACAGGTCGCGCCGAAGGACACCCGCGCGCGCATTCTCGAAGCCGCGCTGACGCTGTTTCGCGAGCGCGGCTTTCACGAGGCGACGATGCGCGAGATCGCGGGCAAGGCCGGCGTCGCCACCGGGCTCGCCTACTACTATTTCGATTCCAAGAACGCGATCGTGCTCGCGTTCTACGACCGCACCCGCGACGAGCTGCCGGCCGTGCTCGAGCCGGCGCACGCGCACCGCACCCTCGGCGCGCGCCTCGAGGCGATGATCCTCGCGAAGTTCGAGTACTTCCTGCCGAACCGCCGGTTTCTGGGCGCGCTCAGCGGCCACGCGGCCGATCCGTCGAGCCCGCTCTCGCCGTTTTCGGAGACGTCGCGCGAGACCCGCGAGGCCGACATCGCGCACTTCGAGCGCGCGCTGACGGAGACACACACGTCGCTGCCGCGCGACATGGCGCCGCACATGGCGAAGATCCTCTGGCTCTATCAGATGGGCCTGCTGCTCTTCTGGATCTACGATCGGTCGGCCGGGCAGAAGCGCTCGCGCGACCTGCTCGACGCCAGCCTGAAGATCGTCATCGGCCTGATGCGGCTGTCGAACCTGCCGTTGATGAAGCCGGCGCGACGGAGCGTGCTGACGCTGATCGAGATCCTCGAGAGATGAGTGAAAAGCGCTTGTCTTCAGAGCGCTCGGAAGGATCCTTAAAGGAGGTGTAGGGGCATGAAGGTGCTTCTGGTCTTAAACCCAAGAGCTCTCCTTCATGCTCCTACATTCCTACCAAGATCCTTCCGAGCGCTCTGAAGACAGAAGTTCTTATCTCATCTCGCCGCTTGGCGCGCCTCAGCCAGCTCGGGCCGTCCCGGCGTATCCGCTTTTGCCGCGATCTTGAGTAACTCAGCGTAGTACTTCCGCGCGCTCGCCTGATCGCCCGCCAGTGACGCCGCCTTCGCCGCGCCGTAGACCGCGCGGAACCGGTTGGGTTCCTTCTTCATCGTCGCCTCGAATTCCTTGAGCGCGTCAGCGGGCCGGTTCATCTGGAGCAGCATCTCGCCGAGCAGCTCGCGCGCCGGCGCGATCGGGCCGGGGGTAACGGCGTTCTTCTCCGTCGCGTCTTCGCGGAGCGCGGCTTCGGTCATCAGCTTCAGCGCGTCATCCCTGCGGCCCTCGGCCAGGGCGAGAAACGCCGCCGCGCCGTCGTGCTGAATGCGGACCTGCTCGGCCCAGTAACCTTCATTGGCGGCGGCGAGCTTGTCGGCGATCTGCCGCAGCGCGGCGATCGACTCCCGGGCGATCTCCAGATTGCCGATGTGCGTGCCGCCGAGCGCCCGCGCGAAGTAGGTGATCGCCTCGGTGTGCGGAAACTGGCTCGGCGACGGCGTCAGCGCCGCGGCCGTCTTCCAGTCGCGGCGCTCGAGCGCCCAGCGCGCCGGCATCGCCGCGAGCGCAAACACGCCCGCCGATCCCGACGCGGCGCCCTGGATCTTCGTCGGATCGAGCGCCGCCGCGATCTCCGGCACGCCGCTGATCATCGTCTGCACGGCCTTGTCCTGGCCGGTCTGCAGGTAGGCGTAGGTCATGTAGTCCATCGCGTGCAGCTCTTCGGCGCGCGCGTTCAGCTTGCGGGCGGCGGCAGCGGAAAGTTTGTTGGTCTCGATCGAGTCCTGCCACGCGCCGACCCGCGTGAACGTGTGCGATGGCATGTGCAGGGCATGCGGCGCCGCCGGCGCGATCTTCGCGTAACGGTGCGCGGCGTCGATCGCCTTGTCGGCAAGCGCCGGCACGTCGTAGCTGTGAATGATGTAGTGCGTGATGCCGGGATGGTCGGGCTCGAGCGGGTAGAGCTTCTCGAGAATCGCGCCCGCCTTGAGCTGATTCGCGTAGGTCTTGTCGGTTGGCAGCGCCGACGCGGTCAGCGACAGCGCCCAGAAGATCTGCGCCTCGCGATCATCCGGATACTTCGCGGCGACTCCCGCCATCGCCTGCTCGTAGGCGACGATGCGCGCGCGCTGGTCGAGGGTCGCGGCGTCGGTAAACAGCTTCGACGCCGCGTCGATGTAGTCCTTCTCGCGTTGCGTGCGCGCGTCCATCTTGCGCGCCTGCTGGATCGCGTCGAGGCCCTGCTGGACCTGCGCCGCCGGACGGATGCCGGCGCCGAACGGGTTGGTCCAGCGCGCCAGCGCGATGCCCCAGTACGCGATCGCGCAGCGCGAGTCGGCGTTGGCCGCCGCGGTGAAGTCGACGATCGCCGGGCCGAACTCGAACGAATGCAGCAGCGCCATCGCATGCTGGAATTTTTCCTGCGCCGGCGCCGCGCACGAGGTCTGGAATTTGACCGAGCCGAGCTCACCGGCCGGGTGCTGATGGTCCTGAGCCAGGGCCGGCGCCGCCGTCAGCGTCGCGACGATCGCCGAGCCGAGAATCACGCGGGTAGAAGTCATGGCAAGCGCTCCTGGTGTCATGCGTGCCGACAAGAATACGCCGTACAGCGATTTGGTTCTGGCTTTACACCACGGTGTATTACAGATGCCATAATGGTGTAGTCATGGCGTTGAACCTGAAGAATCCCGAGGTCGAGCGGCTTGCCGCCGAAGTCGCGCGCCTGGCCGGTGAATCGAAGACCGAAGCAATCCGGAAAGCGCTCGACGAGCGGCGAACGCGCTTGATTGGCGCCACCCCGGCCGAGCGCCGGGTCAAGGTGCTCAAATTCCTCCGCGCCAGGGTGTGGGCGTCGATCCCAAAGGATCAGCTTGGGCGGCGCCTGACCCGCGACGAAGAAGATGCGATTCTCGGCTACGGACCGGGTGGCGTATGACGATCGACACCTCGGCGATGGTCGCCGTCCTTTTCGCAGAATCCGGGCACCTGGATCTCCTCGATCAGATGCTCGCCGCTGACGTGCTCCGCATCGGCGCACCGACGCTGGTCGAGACGAGCCTGGTCTTCGAGGGCAGGCGCGGGAAACCGGCCGGACGCCTCCTCGAGGATCTCGTCGGAGAACTGGGAATCACCGTGATCCCTTTCGGCGAGAACGAATGGCGCCGCGCCGCAGCCGCCTTCTCGAAATACGGCCGCGGCCGGCACAAGGCCTCGCTGAACTTTGGCGACTGCCTCGCCTACGCCACCGCGGCGATCGCTGGAGACACGCTGCTGTTCGTCGGCGGCGACTTCCGGCACACCGACATCGCCGCCGCGATGTAGCGGCCGGAGAGTCCGAACCGGTTACTCGCCGCGCAGCATGATCAGCAGCATGCGAGCCGGTGTCGTCGCGCGGACGGCGTGCGGCACATTGGCGGGCAGCACGACAACCGTGCCCGGCGTCGCCATAACCTCGCGGCCGCCGACGGTCAGCGCCAGCGTGCCTTCCTGTGTCAAGACGAGCGCGTCGAAGGGCGCCGAGTGCTCGCTCAGCTCTTCCCCCCGATCGAACGCGAACACGGTGATATTGCCCGCTGCCGATCGCGCGATCACTCTGCTGGCAATGCCCCGCGGCGTCGGCGTGACCAATGAGTCGATCGGCAGCGCTTCGCCGGGGGGAAGGGTCGTGGACATGTCGTCGCTCCTAAATCGTTGCTTGTCACAAGAGCTTTCAACCTTGGAGAAGATGGAGAAGAGGAGGTTCCCTTCTCTTGCAAACACGGCGACATGCGCATCTCGCCAGGTTTTTCCAAAGAGAGAACCCTGTTCTTCTCCACGTTCTCCAAGGTTAAAAGCTCTTGTGACAAACGCACTTTACTCAGCTCCCCCAATGTGACGTTAAGATCGCCCGCATGCAACGGGCGACGGTCGCCGATCTGGCCCAGATCTCGCTGTTCCGCCGGGTCAGCCCCGAGGATCGTGAGCGCGTGACCGCGGTCGCGCGAGTGAGCCACTACGAGCGTGGCGATCACGTCTTCCACGAAGGCGATCCATCGACCGACTTCTTCGTCGTCATCACCGGGCGGGTCAAAGTCTACAAGCACGGCCCCGACGGCCACGACGTGATCCTCGAGCTGTTCGGCCCGGGCGGTCCCCTGGGCGCGGTCGCCGCCTACGAGTCGCGGCCTTATCCGGCGTCGGCGGCGGCCGTCGAGCCATCATCGTGCCTGCTGATTCCGCGGCAGTCATTCTTCGAGTTGCTCGAGCGGCATCCGTCGCTGGTGCGCGGGCTGCTCGGCAGCCTGTCCCTTCGGCTCGTTGAACTGACGACGCGTCTGACCGAGATGACCGGAGGGCGCGTCGAGTCACGGTTCGCGCGCCTGTTTCTCAAGCTCGCCGATCAGATGGGCCGGCCCGAACGTGACGGCGTCTTCATTCCGCTGGTGCTGACGCGCCGCGAGCTGGCCGACTTGATCGGCACGACGATCGAAACGGCGATTCGCGTCATGAGCCGTTGGGGCAAGGACGAGATCCTGCTCACTGAGAAAGACGGCTTCCTGCTGCTGCGCCGGGCGGCGCTCGAGGCCGTGGCGGAGTCATGAAGCGCGCAGCGCTGGTGCAATCATGAAGCGCGCAGCGCTGGTGCAATCATGAGGCGCGGCGCGCCGGGCGCATCCGGCGCGCAAAGATCGGCCTTGCGGCGGTCCGGACGATCCGCCGCCATGCTTCATAAGCAAAGAACTTCGTATTTCGCGGCGCCAGCAATGCCGCGTCGTCGGGGTTTACGACCAGGCTGACCTCGATGTTCGGCGCCGCCCCGATCGGCAGCCAGTGCCGCCGGCACGCCTCGTAGGCGTACTGCATCACCATCCGCATGTCGTCGTAGACCGGCGGCGCCCACTGCTCCATGTCGGACCCGACCGTCGGCCGGAAGATGCAGACCGTGGGAAACGCGCCATGATCGGTGACGTAATCGATCGCCGCGAGCGTGCGATCGATCGGCTCGAGGCCGGCGATGATCTCGCCCGATACCGCGCCGCGCGGCATTTTCGCGGCGCAGTACTCGAGCGCGTCGAAGAACAGCTGCTGGCCGAGCATGCGCGCCTTACCCGGGCAGATGCGCGCGAACCACTCCGGATCGAACAGCTCGAAGCAGAACGAAAAATGATCGACGCCCAGATCGATCAGACGATCGTAGTGGCTGAAATCCTTCTCCGGCGTGAGCTGGACGCCGACCAGGACACCCACCTCCTCCTTCAGCGCTTTCACATACGGCTCGACCATCGCCATCCCGCGGGAGCCCTGAAAGCCGCCGTTGAGGTGCACGAACGTGACGCCCGATTCGTCGCGGGCGGCGCGCGCGGTCTCGACGACGTCGGACACGTCCTTGTCGCGCGCCTCGGCAACGCCGACGTTGCGGCCGGTCGTACAGAAATGACACGCGACCGGCGGCGAGTAATTCCAGAACGTGCACACCATGTTCACGTAGATGCCGAGGTACGTGCCCTGCAGGACGCCGATCCGGTTCATCGGAATCCCCGACGACGTCGGCCGCGAGTACCAGGCCGGCTCCGAAGGCAGACGCACCGGGTAGCGGATCGACGTGCGCTCGTCGACGATCGAGTAGCCAGCCGCCGGCTCGCCGGACAGCGTGAACGGCGACTCGGCCGCGAACGACTCGACGACCGGCGCGTTCATCCAGATCTCGTGCTTCAACCACGGCGGCGCCGGCAGCGCGATCTCCAGACCTGAGCCGAGCCCGGCGCGCGTCCGTGAGATCCCACGTGCGCCATCGAGCACGGCATCCGGTGACAACCGCAGGCCGTGACAGAAGAGATCGATCTCCAGTTCGCAGGCGTTGCGCGCCAGGTTTATCGGCATGTGCTGCCGCCTTTCCAGTCGAGTCTAGTTCGAGCGCCTCGCCAGCGACCGAACGTAGGCGATCAGCGCCTGCAGTTCGGCGTCGCGAATCTGCGGATTGCTGGGCATCAGCGGCTTGCCTTTCATGACGCCGCCCATCTGAATCGTCTTGCCGAGTTCCTCGTCGCTGATCGCGTCCATGTAGGCGGCGTCGGTGTGGTCGCGAGGAGGCGGCTTGAAGATCTTCGACGCCGGCCCGTCGCCCTTGCCCGATTCGCCGTGGCAGGGCGCGCAGGTCGTCATGTAGGTGCTTCGCCCCTTCTCGAGCATCGCGGCCGTGGCCACCGGTTTCTTCGCGCGTCGACGGTCGTGCTCGCGTGATTCATCCTCGGACGTGCACGCGATCGTCACGGCGAGGCCGATCGTGGCGGCGGCGAGCAATAACCCTGTTCGAGTCATGTGACTTCTTCCTCCTGAGTGGCACTGAAAACGCAAATGTCGCGGCCAGCAGCGGGACGATCGCCCACGCGGTGATGGCCGCCAGCAGCAGCGCGGCGGCACCCGCGGGCGCGACCGACGCCGACAGGAACGCGCCGGCCGGCCCGAGCAGATACAGATCGGGCTCGAGCATCAGCACGCCGAGCACGCGCGCGGCATCGATCGGATTGGCCAGCAGCGACGCCACCAGCCACGGCGCGGGCAGTCCGCTGACCGCGAGCGACCCGATCATCACCAGGTCGTAGAGCAGCGCCAGCGAGAACCAGACGACGACGGCGGCGCCCTGCGCCTGCACGGCCGAGCGGCTGGTGACCGAGATCAGCAGGCCGATCGCCGACATCGCCGCCGCCGCAAGGATCGCCAGCAGCGGGAACAGCAGGTAGTGGCCGAGCATGACCGCGCCGCCGTTTCTGGCGATGACCACGCCGGCGGGAAGAAACCCGGCCAGCGTCGCCGCGGCGATCGCGAACAACACGCCCGCGTGCTTACCGAGCAGGAGTTTCGATCTGGTCAGCGGCTGTGCGAGCAGCGGCTCGAGCGTGCCGCGCTCCTGTTCACCGGCAATCGACGCCGCGCTGGTCAGAATTGCGACCAGCGGCGCGAGCAGCAGACACAGATTCATCAGCGTGGCCGTCGTCCGTCCGAAAGCCTGCACGGTCAGGCCGGAGGCGTCGTCGAGCGCCGCGGCAGTTGCGGCGAGCCCGAGGACGCCGAGCAGGACGGCGTAGCCGATCAGCCAGCGGCTGCGCAGGGCGTCGAGCCATTCCTTGCGAACGATCGGCGCGATCGCGCCCGCCGCCGGCTGACCGCCGGACCTGTACGGATTCGCCCGGCGCCGCGGTGGCGACTGCGCGCCGCCGTGGCCGGCCTCCGACACGACGACGCGTCCTTCTTCGAGCATGACGCGGCGGTCGGCGGCGTCGAACAACTCCTGCCCAGCGTGGGTCGAGACGACAACGGTGCGGCCTTCGGCGGCGAGCGCCTGCAGGCGGCTGGCCAGCCATTCACGACTGGCGGCGTCGAGGCTGGAGCTGGGCTCGTCAAGAATGAGAATCTCGGGATCGGTGAGCAACGCGAGCGCGAAGCCCAGGCGCTGCCGTGTGCCGCCCGAAAGATCGCCGACGCGGGTGCCGATCTCGCGCGACAACCCGGCCTCGTGCAGCAGCAGCGCGACGCGAGCCGGCGGCGCTTTTCTGATCCCGGCGTAAAACGCCATCGTCTGGGCAACGGTGAGGTCGGGATGCAGGCCGCCGCTCTGCGGCATGTAGCCGATGAGCGCGCGGACGTCGCGGCCGCTGGTCAGCGGATCGAGGCCGCGCACGTGGATCTCTCCGTCGAAGGCGGTCAGGCCGAGCAGGCAACGCAGCAGCGTCGACTTGCCGGCGCCGTTGGCGCCGAGCAGGAGCGTGATTTCGCCGGGGCGCAGCGTCAGCGTCACCTCGGACAGCGCCGCCCGCGCGCCAAACCGCTTCGAGACTCCGCGGATTTCGATCATCGCGCCGCTCCTCTGGTGAAGGCCATCAACGGAAACTGATCGACGAGGATCGGCGCCTGGCGGAACTGCGGAAACATCCGCGCCGCTGTTTCCACCGCCAGGTGCGCCGGCGTGTAGAGAAACGCCTGAATCGCATCGTTGCGGCGCACCAGCGCGTCCATCGCGTCTTCGAGCCGGTACGGCACGTCGCCGACGCCGTCGTGATCAGCGTCGAAGCCGCGGTACTGGCCCCACGAGTTGCCGCGGCCGTCGCGCGACCAGCGCATGCCGGAAGAAAGTTGCCGGCCGAGCGCGCGCACGTCGGTGAGGTTTTCGGCGATGCGATTGCCGGACACGGTCAGCGCCGCGGTGCTCTGCAGCGCGAAGCCGACGTCGTTGCCGGCGACGACGTTCTGCGTGAACACCGCCTCGCGCTCCGGGTTGGACGACACCCCTTCGGCGTAGATGCCGACGCGGTTGGAGAGAATCAGGTTGCCGTCGGCGACGAGATCGCCGATGTCCTTGAGCAAAATACCGTAGGCCGCGGGACCTTCCCGATGACGCTGGATGCGGTTGCCGCGGAAGACCAGGCGGTCGGAGTTCATCAGCGCCGCGCCCAGCAGGTTGGCGACGACCTCGTTGCCCTCGAAACGCGCGTCCTGCGAGTACATCGAGTGCAGGCCGTAGCGGCACCAGGTCACGGCGTTGCCGGCGACGACGACGCGCGTCGTGAACGAGAGGTAGATGCCGTCGCGCGCCTGAGCGATGCGGTTGCCTGAAATCTCGCTGTCATCGAGATGCCAGGCGCTGATGCCGTGCCCCGGCCGCGCGCCATGCCGTTCGCCGGGCTCGATGATGTTGTTGCGCACCATCGCGCCGGTGCCGCCGACGAGGTGAATGCCGAAGTAGACGTCCTCGATGCGGTTCGCTTCGACGCGATGGCCGTCGCCGCTCATCGTGATGCCGGCCGCTTCCTCGGTGACATTGCGGCCGCTGTTCCTGATCGTGAAACCGCGCAGCGTGACGTCGCGGCCCTCGATCGTGACCACCGATCCCGTTCCTCCGCCGTCGATGACAGCGCCGGCCTCGGCGACGACGGCGAGCGGTCCGCGGATCACGATCGGGCCGCGATAGACGCCGGCGGGCACGACGACGGTGGCGCCCCTGGGCGCCGCGTCGAGACGCGCCTGCAGTGACTGATCGAGCTGCGCCGACGGCATCGCCGGCGCAATCAGGAAGAGCGCGGCGGCCGTGGCGGTCGCTGCCTTGCTCTTGATGCCGGCGCCGCGGGGCTGCGCATTGTAACGGCGCGCCAGATACGGCGCCGCGACCAGCAGCAGGCAGGCGCCGAGCAGGCACCAGAATCCGGTCGAGACCATCGCCGACGAGACGAAGTTGCCCATCGTGGTCTGGCCGAGCACCAGCGGCGTGAACGCTTTGAGTCTGATCGGCGCTTTCGGATTGAGCGTGTGGCCGAAGA
>DASUGM010000206.1:0-4826 GCA_036274055.1 Vicinamibacterales bacterium
AACCAGGCGCGCTCGGCGTCGTCGGCCGGACCGCGCGCGCGCAGCAGCAGCCGCGCCCACTCGATCGTGCAGCGCGGATTGCACTGACTTGTGTTCAGCGCCAGCCAGTCGCCGTGCTCGACGCGAGCCGCTTCAAACTCGAGCGCGAACGCCGCGGCGGCCAGCAGGCGCGGCCGCAATTCCGCCTGCACGGCGTGCGCCCAGCCGTGGCCGGTGTCGGTGAGCATCGTGCGCAGAGCTTGCGCCTGCGGCTTGCCGATTCGCGCCGCTGCCGCCACGGCCTGATCGCGGTCGCCGCGCGCGTAGGTATCGAGCAGCGCGTTGACGTCGACGGGGATCGTGCCGGTTTGCGGGGCGGCCGCCCGCAGCGATGCCAGCAGCGCGGCAAGCGCGACGGTGATGACCGAGACAGATCGGATCAAGCGAAACAGCGACCGGCCTATTAGACGTCGATCGGCGTCCTTGGGGTCTGACCCTTGTCTGACCCCATCGTCCGAGCGGCGTCGAACCGCCTGGCCATCGCTTCGAATGCCGGTGTCGGTCCGCGCCAGCGAAGATCGTCGACGTCGGCGAATAAGTCGATATCGGTCCGCAGCGTCGCCAGCGTCCGGAACAGCCGCGCGCGGTCGCGCTGTTCGTCGAGCGTCGCCGCCAGTTTCGCCGGGCTCGACGCATTCGCATGCCAGTCCCGCCAATCGGCCGGAATCGCCTCGATGTGGCCAAACCGCGCCAGCACCGCGGCGGCCGACTTGGCGCCCCAACCCGGCAGTCCAGGATAGCCGTCCGCCGCGTCGCCGACGAGCGCCAGGTAGTCGGGAATCGACGCCGGCGGAACGCCGAACCTGGCGATCACCCCGGCCTCATCGCGAATCTCGCGCGTCCGCCGATTCAACTGCACCACCCGCTGGCCGCGAACCGACTGCGCCAGGTCCTTGTCCGGCGTACAGATGTAGATCTTCGCCACCCGCCGATCCGTTTCCAGCGCCGCCGCGGCCGCCGCCAGGGCGTCGTCGGCTTCGAATTCGACCATCGGCCAGACCGGAACGCCCAGCGCGCGCAGCGCCTCCTCCAGGAGCGGAAACTGCGAGAGCAGGTTCTTCGGCACACCCGCGCTGGTCTTGTAGCCGCGCCACAGCTGGTTACGGAACGATTCGATGACGTGATCGGTCGCCACGCCGACATGAGTCGCGCCACCGCGCAGCATGCCGAGGATCGATCCGACGACGCCGCGCACCGCCGCCACCTCCTGGCCGGTCTCGTCGATGGCGAGCGGCAGCGCGTGGTAGTAGCGGAACAGCTCGTAGGTGCCGTCGACGACGTGGATCTCCAGAGGGCGGTCCTGAACTTTCGGCACGGCCATCAAACGTACCTCAGGTACTACCGTCTCGTGACCTGCCAAGAGCTCTTAACCTTGGAGAGCGTGGAGAAGAGCAGTTCTTACTTCCTGGAAGAACCTCAACGAGGTGCGCATCTCGCCAGGCGTTTCCAAGAAGGTCGAACCCGCGCTTCTCCACGTCCTCCAAGGTTGGAAGCTCTGAGCAAGCGCACTTCACTCATCTCGCCCACCCGGATGGGGAGGGCGTCTCGGCGCGGTGAGGCGTAGTGTCGGTTCATGAGTCACGACGCCGCGTTGCTCGATGCCTACTCCGAAGCCGTCGTCGGCGCCGTCGATCTCGTCGGGCCGGCGGTCGTGAGGATTGCCGCGGAAGGGCAGCAGGGCGGCGGATCGGGATCGGGATTCCTGTTCACACCGGACGGCCTGGTCATCACCAACAGCCACGTCATCAGCGGCGCGACGGCGCTCCGCGTGACGCTGCAGGATGGCCGCGTGCTTCGCGGCGACGTCGTCGGTGACGATCCGGATACTGACCTCGCCGTGCTGCGCGTCGGCGGTTCGTCGTTCCCGGCGGCGCGGCTGGGGGATTCCAATCTCGCTCGGGTCGGTCAGATTGCGATCGCGATTGGCAACCCCTACGGTTTCGACTACACGGTGACGTCTGGCGTCGTCAGCGCGCTCGGGCGATCGCTGCGCGCGCGCAACGGGCGTCTGATCGATGCGCTGATTCAGACCGACGCCGCGCTCAACCCCGGCAACTCCGGCGGCCCGCTGGTGACGTCGCGCGGCGACGTGATCGGTGTCAACACCGCGATGATCGCCGCGGCGCAGGGCTTGTGCTTCGCGATCGCGAGCAACACCGTGCGCTTCGTCGTCTCCAGGCTGCTCAGGGACGGCCGCGTCCGGCGCAGCTTCATCGGCATCGCCGGGCAGAAGTCATCGGTCCCGCGCCGCATCGCCCGGCATCATCAACTGGCCGTCACCTCCGGCGTGCTGGTCACCGACGTCGAATCGCACAGCCCGGCCGCGGCCGCCGGTCTCGCCACCGGCGACGTCATCGTTTTCTTCAGCGACGTCGCCGTCACCAGCGCCGACGACCTGCACCGGCTGCTGACGGAAGATCGGATCGGCGTGCCGATCGTGTTGACCGTGCTGCGCGGGACGGAAAAGCGGCAGGCAGTACTTGTTCCTTGGGAAAGAGCACTGTCAACTTGAAACTTCAAACTTCAAACTCGAAACTTAGGCCTCTTGCCTGAGTCAGCAGCGCTCAGCTCTGCGTTCAGGTCCGGAGTTTGAAGTTTGAAGTTTTGAGTTTCAAGTTGACAGATGCTTTACCAGAAGTAGCCGCGCCTCGCCCTGATGTCCAGATTGCTTCGTCCCTTCACGCTCACGCGCAGTTCGTGGAACCCCTCACGCGGCACGCCGGTTGGCGTGAAGTGGAGGACGTAGGTGGTGCGGAAGTCGTCGAGCGCGCGGCGGAACGTTGCGGTCAGGTCGGTGCTGTTGCCAGCGGCGACGGCAATGTAGGCGCCGCCGGTTTCTGTCGCCAGCGCGCGAAATGTCTGCAGGCCTTCACGCGACGTCGTGATGCCGCTGCTGACCACTCGGCCGCCGCGAATCGCCGTGACTGCCGTCGGCACGACCGAGAAGACCGACGCGTTGGTCCGCCGGGCGACGTCGAGCAGCATGCCTTCGTCGAGCGCGCTGGTGATGTCGGATGCGTCGGTGAACACGACGATCATCTGCCGGCGATCGGGATGCGACGCCGCGACCAGCGAGACGCCGACGGCATCCCAGATCGACGAGCCGCCGCCCGGCACCGCCTGTCGAAGCGCGAGATCGACCGCCTCCAGGTTGTTGGTGAAATCAATGGTCCGGGACACGCGGGTGTTGAACGTCACCAGCTTCAGTCGGTCGTCCTTGCCGAGGTCGGTCATCAGCTGGCGAATCGCCGTGCGCAGGCGCTGCAGCAGCAGCCCGGTTACGCTGCGGCTGAGATCGAGCACGACGGTAATGTCGATCGGCACCTTGCCGTAGCTGACCTCGGTGACCTGCTGCGTGATCTCGTTGTCGACGAGTTGAAAGTCCTCGGCGCGCAAGCCGGTTACCGGGCGCTGACGGTCCTTCACCGAAACGTCCACGGGGACGACGTCCGTACGGGCGCGAAAGGTCGCCTGTTGACGCGCCGCGGGCACGGCGGCGAACAGCGTTGCCACGACAACGACGGCGGCGATCGGCGCGGCGACCGGCGCCTTCATTTCGACAGCTCCCTCAGCCGGCGGACGATGTCGGGGAAGCGGCGGTAGTCTCCGAGCCAGAAGCCCCACCACGGGTCGCCGGCGCTGGCCGGCATCGTTTCGATCCGCGCCGCCTGGTTTTCTGCGGCGGTCCGATCGCCCTGGCGGAGCAGCATCGCCATCATGCCGACGCGGCTCGACTGTGCCGGCGCGATCGACTGCGCGGCGCGGAACGCCGCCAGCGAGTCGTCGACGCGATCGAGCGAGGCGAGGACGCGGCCGCGCATGATCTGGCGCAGGTACGACATGAAGGGATCGCCCGCCGGCGCCTCGGCGGCGTCGAGCAGCGCCAACGCCTCGGGGGTCCGCCCGCCGGCGCGATAGAGCAGCCAGCCCTTGCGGATCCGCGCTTCGACGGTCACTTCGTCGAGGGCGATCGCCTTGTCGTACAGCGCGGCGACCTCCTTGACGTGGCCGGCCTCGCGCGCGAGCGATCCGAACGGCTTGTCCATATCCTTGGCGACCGCGCGCGCGAGGACGAACCGCGGCTCGTTGGGGAAGCGGGTCAAGCCGTACTCGGCAAACTCGTCGGTCATCTCGTTGTCGAGGGTGCTCTGGGCGGCGGCCACCGCCGCAAACAGCCACAGCCGCTCGAACGTGTCGGCGCCGAACTGGCTGCGCACGAGGCGGCGGTGATCCTGGATCAGCCGCCGCGCCGGCGATTGATCGGGTTGCCGGCGTGACGCGAAGACCTCATGGGCCATCTCGATGATGAACGCCGACTCCCGGTTGGGCGATCCCGGCCACGGGTTGTTGAGCTCGTGAAAGTCCTTGATCAGCTCGGTCTGAGTCCGCGATGCCGCGATGCCGGCCATCGCGGCGGCGTAATCGCCACGGCCGTAGGCGTCGGTGATTTCCTGAATCGTCCGCGGCGTCGTCACTCTCGGCGGCGAGGCCGGCGGCGCGCCGGGGCTTGGCGTCGACGGATCGACGGCGTACCCCGCGCGCGCGTTGATTTCGTAGTTCGGGTGCGCGGGAATCGTCACCGAGATCGCGTGCCAGCCGTCGCGCGGCACACCGGTGCGCGTGTAGCGCAGCACGTAACGGCGGCGATAGTCCTCGAATACTTTCTTGAAGATCGCGGCCGCGCTGCGATCGGTGAACACACCGGGCAGATACAGTTTGCCGCCGGTGCTGTCGGCGATCACTTCCAGAACTTCCTGCTGATTGTCGGCCATCGGGCGCCAGAAGTA
>DASUGM010000207.1:0-10001 GCA_036274055.1 Vicinamibacterales bacterium
GAACATCGTGTTGCCGGAGATCGCGTCCTGATAGGCCAGCTCGGTCCACTCGTAGGTCATGCCGTTGGGCAGTGTCCGTCCGAGCACGCCGGCCATCGCCGTCTGCGCCTGTCCGGAGCTGAATCCCGGCGCCGGGCCGCCGTTGATCTCGGCGGCCGGATAGCCGTTGTAGTGCATCACCTGATCTGGACCGTAGCTGCGGCTGACCTGCAGAATCGATCCGAGCGGCACCATCTCGCCGTGGGCGGTTCGCGTCTTCAGCCGCGCGATCTGCTCAGGCTGCATGCGAAACGCCGACTCGGCCTGGACGTTGACCTGATACGTGCGTCCGAAGCGGTTGAAGTCGTTCGCGTAGAGCGATCCGAGGTAGACCTGCAGCGTCTCGAAGACATCAGTCAGCGGGATGCCGTAGGTCTTGACGCGCTCGCGGTCGACCTTGACGTCGATCTGCGGCACGCTGACCTGAAAACTCGAGAACAGGCCGGCGATCGATCGCTCTGCCTGCGCCGCACCCGCGGTCTGCTGGATCTGCTGGTAGAGCTCCTCGAAACCGAGCCCGGCGCGGTCCTCGACGTAGAGCTTGAACCCGCCGACGGTGCCGAGCCCTTGCACGGGCGGCGGCGGAAAGATCGCGACGAACGCATCCTGGATCGCGCCGAATTGCTGGTTGAGCGCGCCGACGATGCTGCCGGTGTCGAGCCCGGGCTGACCCCAACGCTCGGCCGACGGCTTCAGCGTCACGAAGGCGATGCCGGTGTTCGACGCGTTGACGAAGCCGTTGATCGACAGGCCGGGAAACGCCACCGCGTTGGCGACGCCCGGGTGCTTCATCGCGACCGCCGACATCTCGCGGATGACCTTGTCGGTGCGATCGAGCGTGGCGCCGTCAGGCAGTTGCGCGAACGCAACCAGGTAGTCCTTGTCCTGCGCGGGGATGAAGCCCTGCGGCACGCTGCTGAAGCCGAGGACGGTCAGGCCAATCAGCCCGCCGTAGACCGCGAGGGCGACCGCGGCGACGCGCAGCACGCGGGCGACGCCGCCGGCATAGATCGCCGAGCCGCGCGTGAACGCCCGATTGAAGCCTCGGAAGAACCAGCCGAACAGGCGGTCGATGATCCGCTGCACGCGATCGCGCGGCGCGCCGTGGCCGCGAAGCAGTCGCGACGCCATCGCCGGGCTCAGCGTCAGCGAGTTGAACGCGGAGATCAGCGTCGAGATCGCGATCGTCAGCGCGAACTGGCGATAGAACTGACCGGTCAGGCCGCTGATGAACGCGGTCGGCACGAACACCGCGGCCAGCACCAGCGCGATGGCGATGATCGGCCCGGAGACTTCGGCCATCGCGCGCCGCGTCGCCTCCTCCGGCGACTGTCCCAGCTCGATATGCCGCTCGACGTTCTCGACGACCACGATCGCGTCGTCGACCACGATGCCGATGGCAAGGACGAGGCCGAACAGCGACAGCGTGTTGAGCGAGAACCCCAGCCCGAGCATCACCGCGAACGTGCCGACCAGCGAGACCGGCACCGCGACGAGCGGGATGATCGATGCCCGCCACGTCTGCAGGAAGACGACGACGACGAGGACGACGAGCAGAATCGCTTCGAACAATGTCTCGGCGACGGCGTTGATCGACTCGCGCACGAACACCGTCGGGTCGTAGACGATGCGATAGTCCACGCCCGGCGGGAAGCTCTGCTTCAGCCGTTCCATCGTCGCGCGCACCGTGGACGAGGCTTGCAGGGCGTTGGTGCCGGGGCGCTGGAAGATGCCGATCGCGACGGCCTGCTGGTTGTCGAGCAGGCTGCGCAGCGAATACCGATTCGATCCGAGCTCGAGACGGGCGACGTCCGAAAGCCTGGTCGTCTGTCCATCGGCGGTCGCGCGAACGACGATGTTGCCGAACTCCTCTTCGGTGGTCAGCCGCCCCTGGGCGTTGATCGCGAGCTGAAACGTCGCCTCCGACGGCGCCGGCGGCGCGCCGAGCACGCCGGCGGCAACCTGGACGTTCTGCTCGCGAATCGCGCGGACGACGTCGGTCGCCGTCAGCTGGCGCGATGCGAGGCGGTTCGGGTCCAGCCAGACGCGCATGCTGTACTCGCCGGCGCCGAACACCTGCACGGCGCCGACGCCGTTGATGCGGGTGAGTTCGTCCTTCACCTGCAGCAGCGCGTAGTTCGACAGATAGAGCATGTCGTAGCGGTCGTCCGGAGAGACGAGATGGACCACCAGCAGGAAGTCCGGCGACGCCTTCTCGGTCGTCACGCCGATTCGCTGCACGTCCTGCGGCAGCCGCGGCAGCGTCTGCGCGACGCGGTTCTGCACCTGCACCTGCGCGTTGTCGAGGTCGGTGCCGAGCGCGAAGGTGATCGTCAGCGTCAGCGCGCCGTCCGCCGTGGCCTGCGAGAACATGTAGAGCATGTCCTCGACGCCGTTCATCTGCTGCTCGAGCGGTGCCGCCACGGTCTCGGCGATGACTTTGGGATTCGCTCCGGGAAACGCGGCGCGGACGACGACCGTCGGCGGCACGACCGCGGGGTATTCGCTGATCGGCAGCCTCAGCAGCGCCAGCGCGCCGGCGACGACGATGACCGCGGAGATGACGACCGCGAAGATCGGTCTGGTGATGAAGAACGACGAAAGCTTCACTGCGCACCGCCCATCGTCGCCGTCGTCGGATTGACGGTTACGCCAGGCCGGACGCGCTGCAGGCCGTTGATTACGACCAGTTCGCCGGCGGCCAGGCCCTTGCGAACGACGCGCAGGCCGTCGACGATCGGCCCGAGGGTCACGGTTCGCGACTCGATCTTCTTGTCGGCGCCGACGACGAGCACGAAGCGGCGATCGAGGTCGGTTCCGACCGCGCGATCTTCGACCATGACGCCCTGGTAGGACACAGTGCCGGGCAGGCGCAGGCGGACGAACAAGCCCGGCGTCAGCCGGCGATTGCGATCGTGGAAAATCGCGCGGCCGCGAATCGTCCCGGTGGTCGGGTCGAGTTGGTTGTCGAGGAACTGCAGCGTCCCCTCGTGCGGGAACGTCTGCTCATCGGCGAGCGCCATCTGAACCTTCAGGCCGCCCCTGCCACCGGCGCCCGGCCGCGCGCGGTTGCCGTAGCGCAGGAACGTCTGCTCGTCGGCGTCGAACGACGCGTAGATCGGATCGACCGAGACGACCGTCGTCAAGAGCGTCGCTTCGCCCTGGCCGCCGGAGACGAGGTTGCCGCGGGTCACGAGCGCGCGGCTGACGCGGCCGTCGATCGGCGAGATGACCCTGGTGAATTCGACGTCGAGCTCGGCGGCACGGAGCGCCGCGGCAACCGCATCGACGTGCGCGATCGCCTCGGCCGCGCTGCCGGCGCGCCGCTCGCGCTCCTCGAGCGAGATCGCGTTGTCGGCCGAGAGCCGATCGGCGCGCCGCATTTCAGTGGCGGCGCGATCGCGCGCCACCGTCGCCTGCGCCAGCTCGGCGCGCAGCCGATCGACCTGCGCTTGAAATGGCCGCGCATCGATCTCGAAAAGGACCTGACCCTGGCGGACGAGGCTGCCTTCGTCGAAGGACACGCTGGAGATCACGCCCGCGACGCGCGGCCGGACGCCGACGGATTGCACGGGCTCGAGGCGGCCGGTGAATTCATCCCATTCGGTGACGTTGCGCGCGATCGCCGGTGCGGCGGTGACCTGTGGCGCCGCGGGCGCGGCGGCGCGCGACTCGACGCGGGCGCACGCCCCGGCGAGCACGCTGAGGGCGGCGAGCGTTGGCAGGAGCATCGGAAGGCGTTTCGAGGTGTGCATGACCCGCGCAGAATCACGCCTCGGAGGGGTCACAAACAATCAGGCAGATAGCGGAGAGCCGCGTCATTCAAAGGCGTCAGCGCCGCCTCAGCCGCGTGGTGTACTGGGGCCTCGGCCAAAAGGACGAGAACCGACTGGTCCGGACGGGCGAGTGCCTTTGCGCCCGGTCTCGCCGCATAATCGAGGCATGTCTGTCGGCCACGATCCGGCGTCTGCCGAGGTCGCGCGACTCGAAGCTGAGATCTCGGCGCTGCGGAACGATCGCCAGCGCGCCGACTGCATGGCCTCGATCCAGCGCGATGCCGTCCAACTCGCGCTCGACCTCCTGGTCACGCACCCCGATTTGCGCGGCTTCTTCCGCATGTTCATCAAACGGCTGGTCGACGAGGCCGGAGCGCACGCGTGCGGCGTCTGGCTGCTCGACGAGGCCACTGGTGAGTGCGATCTCTGGATGGCGAACATCGGCGGCGAGACCCTCAGCGCGGAGAACCCGGCCTGGTCCTCGCTCGACCTGCCGCGCGAGAGCATGGCGCGCCATCTGAGCGCGAGCGACGAATGCCGCAGCGGGATCTCGGAGTACTTCGGTGACGACGCGCGCCTGCCGGAGCCGGTGCGCGCGTTCAATCAAGCGGCGGGCGTCCGCACGGTGCTGGTCGCGCCGCTGAATCTCGCGCCGAAGACGCTGGGCTGGATTGCGCTCTCGAGCGTCGAGGATTCGTCGTGCGAGCGGGGGTGGCTGTCCGCGCTGCTCGACGCGACCGCGCGCCAGGCGACGCTGGCGCTCTACTACAGCCGTGTCGTCGATCAGAGCCTGCTCGAAGCGCGGCGGCAGGCGGTGCTCGAGGAGCGCAACCGCATCGCTCGCGATATCCACGACACGCTGGCGCAGGGCTTCGGCGCCATCCTGATGCAGTTGCAGGCGGCCCAGCGGGCCTCGGAACTGCCGCCGGCGGCGACCAGGAATCTCGAGACCGCCGTCGATCTCGCCCGCACCCATCTCGTCGAGGCGCGCCGATCGGTCGCCGCCCTGCGGCCGCAATCCGATGAACGCGCCGACGTGCCCGATGCGCTGCAGCGCATGGTCGATCTCGCGCAGCGCACCAACGACGTGCCGGTCGATCTGGTCATCGAGGAGTTGCCTGAGTTCAACGCCGGGGTCGAGCGCGAAATCATCGGCATCGCGCAGGAGGCGCTGACCAACGCCGTCCGCCACGCCAACGCCCGCCGCATCGTCATGCGCGCCGGGGCGGTACGCGGCGTCGGTTTCCGGCTGTCGGTGACCGACGACGGCCGCGGGATCGCGCGCGATCGCGCCTCCGGCGGCTTCGGCATGACCAGCATGCGCGAGCGTGCCGATCGGATCGGTGCGTCGCTGACGTTCGTCACCGCGCCGCGCGCCGGCACCGAAGTCGTGCTCGCATGGCAGCCGGCGTCGTTTGCGATACCCCGAGCCGCGGCCCATGGCGACCGTTGAGCCGCGTCTTCCTGCCGTCGGTGTCGAGGCGCGACGCTTCCGCGTGCTGGTCGTCGACGATCACTCGCTCCTGCGCACCGGCGTTGCCAACATCATCAATCAGGAGCCCGGCCTCGAGGTCGTTGCCGAAGCTGCGAATGGCCGCGACGGCGTCGAGGCGTTTCGCGTTCACCGGCCCGACGTCGTGCTGATGGACCTGCGGATGCCGGAGATGGAAGGCGTCGAGGCGGTGCGAAGAATTCGAGAGGTCGACCCGCAGGCGCGCGTGATCGTGCTCACCACCTACGACGCCGATGAAGACATCGCCAGGGCGCTTCAGGCCGGGGCCAAGGCCTACATTCTCAAGGACATTGCCGCCGACGCGCTGGTGGCGTGCATTCGCGACGTGCTCGCCGGCAAGACCTACCTGGCGCCGACGGCGGCGGCGAAACTCGCCGAGCGCGTGACTCAGGTGCAGCTCACGCCGCGCGAGCTGGCGGCCTTGCGTCTGCTCGCCAACGGCCAGAGCAACAAGGAAATCGCGACCTCGCTCGATATCTCCGAGCGCACCGTCAAAACCCACCTCGCGCATCTGTTCGAGAAGCTCGGCGTCACCAGCCGAACCGAAGCTGTCCGCGTCGCGACGCGCCGCGGACTGGTCCGCTTCGACTGAGTGTTTCATCGTCCGGAAGGACGACTCCTGGATCGATCTCCTGCTCGATTGTTCCGCTGCGCGCGGGTTGCGACAGTGGAGGAGTTGTTTCGAGACCAGAGGAGGTCATTCGTGAAACGCTTTGTTACAGCAATCGCAGCAGTCATCAGCTTCGCCGGCGTCAGCCCGGCGTTGGCGCAGGAATCGGTGCCGGGCGCCGGATCCACGGTCGTGACGATCATCCCGGGCGGCGCGACGTTCTTCACCAAGGGCACGGAGAGCAAGGAGCCGAAGTTCGTCAACTACGGTCTCGGCGCGGGCGTCGAGGTCAAACTCAGCCGTTACGTCGGCATCGAAGGCGAAGTCACCGGCGCACTCGGGGTCACCCAGGACGTCGAGTTCGACAACGGGACGACCAGCCTCAAGACCGCGAATCTGCTCGGCTACACCGGCAATCTCGTGATCTCGGCGGCGAATCGCAGTTCAGCGGTGCCCTACGTCACCGGCGGCATCGGCGGATTGACGCTGTTCGACGAGTCGTCGCTCGGCATCAGCGAAGCCCAGACGTTCCTCACCGGCAACGTCGGCGGCGGAATCAAGTGGTTCAACTCGACCGGACGCTGGGGATTGAGCGGCGACTACCGGTTCCTGATCGTGCGATCCGACGAAAACGCGCCCGCATTCTTCGGGCGTGAGACGCGCTATGGCCACCGGGTGACCGGCGGCCTGCTGATCAAGGTCGGGCGCTAAGACGCCTCGCGACCGATTCGCCTCCAGGGACGTCCAATCCCTGGAGGCTGTCATGCGCCGGCTCGACTCCCTTCGTCACGCCCCAGGATCGCTTCACCGCCGGGCGGCCTTGGTAATCTTGACCGCATGAAAGGCGTCCCGCTCGCGATGGCGCTAATGCTCGCCCTCGCCGCGACTGCGCCGGCGCGACAGGCGGCGTCGTACGACGTTCATGCCGTGCGATTCGCCCACGTGTCGTACCCGGTCTCGTCACTGGTGCGCGGTGCCGAGCGTGGCCGCAACATCGACATCGCATTCACCGTCTGGGTGATGCGTGCCGGTAATCGCGTCGTGCTTCTCGATGCCGGCTTCTATCGCGCAAAGTTCATGACCCGCTGGAAGCCGGTGGATTTCGTGACGCCGGCGGCGGCGGTCCAGCGCGGGCTCGGCATTTCGCCCGAGCAGGTCACCGACATCGTCATCTCGCATTCGCATTGGGATCACGCTGACGGCGCGGACTTGTTTCCGCGCGCGGTCGTTTGGATTCAGAAAGAGGAGTACGAGTACTACGTCGGTCCGCAGGGCGAGGTCCTGCATGCCGGCGGCGCCGATGCGGACGACGCGAAGATGCTCGCGGAGCTCAACCAGGCCGGCCGGGTCCGGCTGGTCGACGGCAACGCGAAGGAGATCCTGCCTGGGATCACCGTCTACACCGGCGGCAAGCACACGTTCGCATCTCAATTTGCCGGTGTTCGCACCGCCGGTGGCACCGTCGTGCTCGCCTCGGACAATGCGTACCTCTACGAGAATCTCGACAAGCACCTGCCGATCGCGCAGACGCTCGACGCCGAATCGAATCTGAAGGCGCAGGAACGAATGCTGGCGATGGCGGCGGCGCCGTCGCTGGTGATCCCAGGCCATGACCCAGCGGTGTTCGACCGTTTTCCAGCGGTCGCGCCGGGCGTCGTGAAGATCTCGAAGTAGCGCTGGCGCGCTCGGCTGAGCTCGCTCCGCGTCGGCCGGCGCCGCTCCGCGCTAGACTGACGCCGCCAATGAAGCGTCTCACCGGCCATCTCTACTTCTGGGTCCTGCTCGCCATTCTCGCCGGCGGCCTGCTCGGCTACGCGCAGCCGGCGACCGCCATCAGACTCAAGCCGCTCGGAGACGGCTTCATCGCGCTGGTGAAGATGCTGATCAGTCCGATCATCTTCTGCACCGTCGTCCTCGGGATTGCCGGCGCCGGCGACATGCGCAAGGTCGGGCGCGTCGGCGGCAAAGCGCTGATCTACTTCGAAGCCGTGTCGACCCTGGCGCTGATCATCGGACTGATCGTCGTCAATACGCTGAAGCCCGGCGCCGGTTTCAACGCCGATCCGGCGACGCTCAACGCGAGCGCGGTGGCCGACTACGCCAAGCGCGCGACCGCGTTGACGACGACGGATTTCATCCTCGGAATCATTCCGAGCACCTTCCTCGACGCGTTCACGGGACAGGGCAGTCTGCTGCAGGTGCTGTTCGTCGCGATTCTGTTCGGCTACGCGATGACGCACATGGGCACGCAGGGCCGCGCCGTGCACACGTTCATCGAGGAGGCGTCGCACATCTTCTTCGCGATGATGAACGCGCTGATGAAGCTGGCACCGATCGGTGCCGGCGGCGCCATGGCGTTCACGATTGGGCGCTATGGCATCGACTCGTTGCGGCCGCTGGCGGCGCTGATGGGCAGCTTCTATCTGACCTGCGCCCTGTTCATCTTCGTGGTGCTCGGCACCATTGCCGCGCTCACTGGGTTCAGCATCTTCCGCTTCATCATTTACATAAAGGACGAACTTCTGACCGTGCTCGGGACTTCTTCGTCGGAGTCGGCGCTGGTGCCGCTGATGCAGAAGCTCGAGCGTCTCGGCTGCTCGCGATCGGTGGTCGGCCTGGTCGTGCCGTCCGGCTACTCGTTCAATCTCGACGGCACCAACATTTATCTGACGATGGCGGCGATCTTCGTCGCGCAGGCGTTGAACATCGACCTCACCCTGAAAGAGGAGCTGACGCTGCTCGGCGTGGCGATGCTGACGTCGAAGGGCGCCTCGGGCGTCACCGGCGCGGGATTCATCACGCTGGCCGCGACGCTGACGGTGGTGCCGTCGATCCCGGTCGCTGGTCTGGCGCTGATTCTCGGGATCGATCGGTTCATGTCCGAGTCGCGGTCGCTGACCAACTTCATCGGTAACGGCGTGGCCACGATCGTCGTCGCGCGCTGGGAAGGCGAGCTGGACAGCGAGCGGCTGAAGACGGAACTGGCGATGTCTTCAAAGCGCTCGGGAGGATCTCTGAAGGAGTTGTAGGAGCGTGAAGGAACTCACTGGTTTTGAAACCCAAAGAAAGCTCCTTCACGATCCTGCAACTCCTCCAAAGATCCTTCCGAGCGCCTTGAAGACACTCAAGCGCCGTTGACGCGTGGACCGAGCACGGTGGCGATGAAGGTGTGAATCGGTGTCGGCACGCCGACTTCCCGGCCGATGCGCGACACCGCGCCGCTGAGCCACGGCAGTTCCAGCCGCTTGCCCCGCTCGAGGTCTTCGAGCATCGACGCCTTGGTCTGCGGCGGCAGGCCGCGAAACTGCACCGCGACGTCTTCGACGGTCGATTCCGGAAGGTTGACGCCTTTGGCGCGCGCGACCGCGTAGGTCTCGCGGACCGCGTCTTTCAACAGCGCAAACAGCGCCGGGTCGTCGCAGATCGCGCCGAGCGGCCCGCGGGTGATCGCGGTCAGACCGCTGAGCACCGAAAGCCTGGCGAACTTCGCCCAGATGTCGACGTTGATATCGGTGCTGAGCGCGGCCTGGAAACCGGCCGGCTCGCAGGCGGCGAGCAGCGCCTGCATCCGATCCGAGCGCCGGCCGTCGATTTCGCCGAAGACGAGGCGATCCATGGCGACGTGCTTGATCGTCCCGGGCGCCGTGATCAGCGCGGAGACGTAGCACGTCCCGCCGGCGGTGTGCGCCGGACCGATGGCGCGGGTCAGCATCGCGACGGCGTCAACGCCGTTCTGGCAGGGCACGACCGCGGTGTCTGGACCGAGCAGCGGCGGCAGCATGGCTGTGGCCGCTTCGAAGTCGTAGAGCTTGACCGTGAACAGCACGATGTCCACGGGCCCGATGTCACGAGGATCGTCGGTCGCCGTGACCCTGGCGATGTGCGCATCGCCCTTCGGGCTCACGATCGTGAGCCCGGTCGTCCGCAGCGCGCTCAGGTGCGCGCCGCGGGCGATGAAACTGACATCCGCGCCCGCGGCGGCGAGCCTTCCGCCGAAGTACCCGCCGACGCCGCCGCTGCCGAGAACTGCGATTCGCATGGTTTTTTGGGGGACGGGGGTGTT
>DASUGM010000208.1:0-13250 GCA_036274055.1 Vicinamibacterales bacterium
GCTTTTTACGGTTTCCGTAAAAAGCGACCCGGTCCCTTTTTCCGGCCCTTGCGCGGGGACGACAAATTTGGCATTCTCGAACGTGAGGGGTCCAAGACAGGTCATCTCCCCCTCGGCCGGCGCCGTTCTCCCTGTGCGGAGAGTGACGCTGGCCTTTTTTTATTCCGTTCGCAGCGCCTTGAGCGGATCGAGTCTGGCGGCGCGGCGAGCCGGCAGTAACCCGGCGCCCGTCGCCACGATCAGCATCACCGCGCCGGCAATCGCAATCGCCGCGTAGTCAGTCGGCGCGACGCCGAAGAGCAGCGCGCCGACGAGCGGCGCCGCCATCACCGCGAGCGGCACGCCAATCGCCAGGCCGGCGACCGCCAGCACGATCACCTGACGTTGCACGAGCCAGAGCACCTGACGGCGCTGCGCTCCGAGCGCCAGGCGGATGCCCATCTCACTGGTCCGGCGCGCGACCGAGTACGACGTCACGCCATGCAGCCCGATGCAGGCGAGCAGCAACGCGAAACCGCCGAACAGCATCAGCATCTCGGTAAAGACCCGTTCGCGGATCGTCGAGTCCTGGATCTGGGCGACCTGCGAGCGGACCTGCGGCACCGGAAGATCGCGATGAACCTCGGCCACCGCGCGGCGCAGCTGTGCTTCGAGCGTCTCGGCCGGCACGCTGGTGCGCAGCACGATGTAGTTGCCGCCGTAGCCGGCCCGCTGCAGCGCCGACGGGAACATCGTCGCCTTCACAGGCTCGCGCTGCCTGGCGTAGAGGCTGTCGTTGATCACGCCGACGATCTCGTATGAGCGATCGAAGGACTTCAGCGTCTTGCCCAGCGGCGACTCACTCCCGAAGATGGTCTTGGCCGCCGTTTCATTGAGCGCGACCACTTCTGGCGAGCCGGGCCGGTCCTGAATGCCCGGCGCGCGGCCGGCGATCAGGCGCATCCCCATGGTCTCGAGGAAACCGGGACCGACGCCGTTGACGGCGATGCGGACGTCCTTGCCGTCGACCTGCACCTGCGTGTTGGACGTGAGGCCGCCCAACAGCACGTTTTCAATCATCGACACAGCGCTGACACCGGGAATCGCCGCGATGCGATTCTGCAGTTCCTGATAAATCGCTGACTGCTCGGGTGGCGTCGGCGCGACTTTGGACGGATCGATCTGGAAGAACACGATGCCTTTGGGATCGAAGCCGAGATCGACGCTGCCCAGGTTGGACAGCGTCCTGAGAAACAGAATCGCGCCGACCACCAGGGGAATCGAGACCCCGATCTGTACGGCGACGAGCAGCCTGCCAATCGTGAGCTTCGGCGTTGGCGCGCCGACGACCTGATGCTTCATCTCGGTGCCGCTCGAGGCGCGAGTCAGCCGCAAGGCCGGCAGCAGGCTGAAGAGCATCGCCGCGATCAGGGACAGGCCGAAGGTCGCGACGATCAGCCCGGGATCGACGGACACTTCGATCGGCTGTCTCGAGAGCGGCGCGGTGCCAATGCCCGCGGTGAGCAGCGTCGTCAGGGTCTTGCGCGCCCAGAAGGTCAGCAGCAAGCCGCCGGCGCCGCCGCCGATGGCGAGAAGGACGCCCTCGATCATGAGGCCGCGGATGAGCCGGCCCCGGCCGGCGCCGAGCGCGCGCCTGACCGCCATCTCGCGCTGGCGAGCCACGCCGCGCGCGAGCATCAGGCTCGCCAGATTGACGCACGCGATCAACAGCACGATCCCGACCACGCCCATGAGCACGAAGAGCAGCCGCCGCGTGTCGTCGGAGGTCTGGTCGAGTCCGCGCCCGCCGGGCAGAAGGTGCGCCGCCGGCGGTCCGACGTATTCCTTGATCTGCGGCGCCATGTGCGGCGCGATCGCCGCGGCAAAAGCGCGCGCCGCGGCGGCCCGGTCGGCGGTGACGGACGAGCGCGCGATCACGCGCACCCAGTGCTGCGTCTCGGATCGCAGCACCGATCGACCGTTGACATTCCAGCGCGGCTGCAGCATCGGCGCGGCACGCAGCGGCACGGTGATATCGGTCACGGGAAAGAAACCGCCGTTGGTGATGCCGCGAAACGTCGCGGCGGTGACGCCGACGACGACCGCCGGCTGCCCGTTCAGGCGGATCGGCTTGTTGATGACCGCGGGATCGCCGCCGAATGCGCGCAGCCAGAACGCGTGGCTGAGCACCGCGGCAATCGTGCCGCCCTCGACGTCATCGGCGTCGCTGAGCGGGCGGCCGCTAGCCATCCCCGGTCCGACGACCGGAAAGAAGTTGCCATCGGCCAGCAACCCGCCCGCCTGGAGCGCCGGTTGATCCGCGTATTGCACGACGACGTCGCGGAGAAAGTTGAAGCCCGCGACCTGGAAACCCTCTGGCGTCGCGCGCCTGATGTCCTCGTAGATCGGATAGCTGACGTTACTCTTCACGTCGAGCTTGGTGACGGGATCGGTTTTCCCGCTCGAGTTCATCGACGAGACGCTGTACTTGCCGGGCTGCGACCAGTAGACCAGTGACAGCTCATCGGGCGCCCGCACCGCCATTTGATCAAGGAGCAGGACGCGGATGACGCTGAAGATGGCGGCGTTGCCGCCGATGCCGATGGCCAGCGACAAGACGGCCACGGCGGTGAAGCCGCGGGTGCGGCTGAGCACCCGGAGCGCGTGACGGACGTCCAGGAGCAGGCCGTCGGCGGCGCCGGATCTGTTGCCGGGCTGGCGGGCGGCGGCAGTCTCGACCATGCGCGTGGCTCCCCTCTCGTTGACGGATGCGATCGAGGCCAGCGCCTGGCGCCAGTAGCGCCGGCGCGCGTCGCGCCGCGCGGCGCCGGCCGCGATCTGGCGCGCGAACTCTTCGTCGAGATCGCCGACCACGACCTCGCGCGCCTCGCCGCGCAGGAGCAGCGAGGCCAGCGCGCGCGGCAAACGGGGTGGACGCGGCCGCTGGGTCATCGCGGCGACACCTTCGGCCGCAAGCCGCGGCCCATTTCCGCCAGCACTGACTGCGATTGCGCCAGCGCCCGCGTGCCGGCGGCGCGCAGGCGATAGAGCCGGCGCCGCTTGCCGCCGCGCTGCGGGGTCGGCTCGCCGAAGTCGGCGCTGACGAAACCCCGGCGCTCGAGGCGCTGCATCGCGGTGTAAATCGCGCCGGGTGAAATCGCCCGGCCGGTGCGGCGCTCGATCAGCTCGCGGACGTCGATACCGGAGGCGTCCGGTCCGAGCTGCGCCAGCGCCAGCAACAGCAGCTGTTCGAATTCGCCCAGATGGAGACGCGTCATTTTCGCGCTAGTGTAGTTAATATCATGACGCTTCGCCAGTGGCGAACTGAGTGAAGCGCATGGGTCACTCAGTTCTCTATCTACGGCGATAGATCGTGAAGTCCTCGATCGTGGCCTCGAGCTCGTACGCTGAGAGCAGCTCGATGACCAGCGGATCGGTGATCACGCCGCTGACGGATCGGCCGATCGCCGAGGTCGCGTGCAGATTCTCGAAGAGGATGTACCGGGGACGGCGTGCGGCGAGGTCCCGGGTGACGGCCGCGAGGTTGAACGACGGCTCCGGAAAGTCCATGCCGACGAAGAAGTTCACGCGCAGGAAACGATGCGCGGTCAGGCGATCGGCCAGAAAGTAGATGCCGGCGCCGTTGACGCCGAACAGGAAAACCCGGTCGTCGGGCTCCGTGCGCTCGCGCACGTAAGAAGCGGCCTCGGCGTTGGCGAGCGCGGAGTAGCCGCGTTCGTTCCCGTAGCCGCCGAAGCGACGGAGCTGCTCCACCGTCGAAATGCCGCCGGTGATCGCGCGCCAGTCGTCGGCAGACCACCCGATCGCTCGCGGCACGTACGGGGATCGCGCCAGGACCAGAATCATCGCGGCCACCGCGGCGGCGCGCAGCACGCGATCGCGCCGCGACGAGGAGCCGGCGCCATCGGTGAAGAACCACGCCGCCAGCAGGCACAGCGGCGCGAACGCCTGGATGAAATACGAATTGAACAGCCGCGCGCCGTTGACGACGATGACGCCCGCGGTCGCCGCGCCCCAGCACACGGCCAGGCCCGCCAGCGGCGTCAGCGACCGCTCGCGGATCAGCCGCCACGCCGCGAACAACGTCGCGATCGATCCGGCCGCCCAGATCGCGTCGGTCTTCATGAGCAGCACGATCCGGTGCGCGAACACGTCGGCGTAGCTGGCAACGTCGAAGCCCTCGGCGACGTAGAAGCGATTGAAATCGACGACCGCAACTTTGGCGTCGGCGAGCGTGCCCTGCGTCCACAGCCAGCCGATGGTGCCGGCGATTGGAATCACCGACGCCGCCGTGGCGATGGCGGCGACGCGCGGCCAGGGCGCCCCACCCGGCTTCGTCCCCGCGTACAGCGCCAGCCACGCGAGCAGCGCCGGAAAATAGAGGCCGGCGTTGGGCTTGTAGATCACCGCCAGCCCGCAAGCCACGCCGAGGCCGATCGCCGCGCCGACCGACGCGCGGTCGCGAAGCCGAACCGCGCACACCGCCGCGATCGCGACGCAGGCGACGATGAACGTCTCACAGACGCTGCGCTCGAGAAAGCCGCCGTTGCCATACAGTCCGGCCGGAATCGTCAACACCGCGTAGAGCCCGGCCGCGATCGCGCCGGTGCGATCGCCGGACAAGCGACGGCCGAGCACGAACAGCGCCGCGGTGACGATCGACGCCGCGGCGAGATCCAGCCACGCGACCGCCGCCGTCGTCCAGCCGAAGATCGTGAACCCGGCAAGGTAGGTGAAATAGATGCCGGGCGGCCGCTGCTCCCAGACGTCGGCGTACAGCCTCTGGCCCCGCGCCATGCCGCGCACCGCCGAGGCCCACAGACTTTGATCGATGCCGAGCGGCTCGGCGATCGCGACGACCCGAACGATCAGCGCGAGGGCCGCCGCGGCCAGTAGCAGGATGGTCCAGAGATCGATGCGCCGGCCCGCGGTGCCGGGAGTGCGCGCCATGAAGAAGTTCGAAGAATAGCTTAGGATCTCCGGAATGTCTTCCTCGTCTGAGAGCGCGCGGGCGCCGTTCGTTCATCCGCAGGCGCTGTGCGAGTCGACGTCGATCGGCGCCGGCACCCGCGTCTGGGCGTTCGCGCACGTGCTGCCGGGTGCGGTGATCGGCGCCGATTGCAACATCTGCGACCACGTCTTCATCGAGAACGCCGTCATCGTCGGCGATCGCGTCACGATCAAGTGCGGCGTGCAGTTGTGGGACGGCATCCACGTCGCCGACGACGTGTTCATCGGTCCGAACGCGACGTTTTCCAACGACCGGTATCCGCGCAGCAAGCAGTACCAGCCCCAGGTCGAAACGACGGTGATTGGCCGCGGCGCCTCGATCGGGGCGGGCGCCGTCGTGCTGCCGGGTTTACGCATCGGCGCGCGCGCGATGGTCGGGGCCGGCGCCGTGGTGACGCACGACGTGCCGCCGAAAGCCATCGTGTCCGGTAACCCGGCGCGGATTGTCGGCTACGTCGAAACGAAAGCAACCAGCCCGGCGGCGACGCCGGCGGTCACCAAGCCCGCAACCCGGCCGTTGTCCGTGCCGGGGGTGACACTGCGGCACCTGCCGCTGATCGAGGACCTGCGCGGGCGGCTGACCGTCGCCGAAGGCGGCCGCGATATTCCATTCACGCCGAAACGGTGTTTCGTCGTCTTCGACGTTCCCGGCAAGGACGTCCGCGGCGAGCACGCGCATCGCACCTGCCACCAGTTTCTCGTCTGCACCCGCGGTGCGGTGTCGGTGGTCGTCGACGACGGCCGGGCGTCGGAAGAGGTGCGGCTCGACGCGCCGAACCTCGGCCTGTACATCCCGCCGATGATCTGGGCGGTGCAGTACCGGTACTCACCGGACGCGACGTTGATGGTGCTCGCGTCCGAGCCGTACGACGCGGCCGACTACATCCGCGACTACGACGACTTCCTGTCGCTGCGCGGCGCGGCCGGCTCGTAACGCGACGCCGCGCGCACCACGTACGGCGGCCGATTGCGGGTGTTCTGCAGCGACAACCACAGGTACTGTCCGACGATGCCGAGCCCGAGCGCGGTGACGCCGCCAAACGACATCACCGCGAGCATCAGCGGCGTGTAGCCGAGCACCGGAATCAGCCCCATCCACCAGCGCACCAGGACGACCGCGCTCGCGATCATCGAGACGATCGTTGCCGTGGCGCCGACGACCAGGAGCACGCGAATCGGCAGGTCGGTGAAGTTGAAGACGCTGTCGAGCGCGTAACGGAGCTTCTTGCCGAAGCTCCACGCGCTCCGGCCTTCGAGCCGCGCCCGGCGCTGATAGGGCACGAACTCGCGCCGGAAACCCAGCCACAGCAGCAGCGCCAGCAGATTGCTGTTGAGCTCGCGCATCTGGACGAGCGCGTCACGAACCTGGCGGGTGCAGCCGAACACGTCGATGCCGCCTTTGGGCATCTCGGGCACGACGAAACGGCGGTAGAACGCCCAGAATGTGCCCGACAGCGCCTGCGAGAGCCACGGATCGCTGCGGCGCTCGCGTCGGCCAAAGACGACATCAGCCCGGCCCGACGACAAGATCTTTTCGAACTCGATGACCAGTTCGGGTGGCTCCTGAAGATCGGCGGCGAGCACCGCGACGTAGTCGCCCTCCGCCGCGGCAAGGCCGGCGCCAATCGCCGCAAACGATCCGAAGTTTCTCGACAGCTCCAGGTGTTGCGACCGCACCGGCCACGACGGCAGCCGGGCGGCGAGCATCTCGCTCGATCGGTCCGGACTCCCGTCGACGACGAAGACGACTTCGAGCGGCCGCGGCAGCTGGCCCGCCAGCGATGTCAGCGCGTCGAACAGACGAGGCAGGTTCTCCTCGCTGCGATAGATCGGAACGACGAGTGACAGCATGACCGGCTATTTCCCCGCCACGACGGCCTGCCACGCTTTCGCGAGCCGCTCGGTCGCGAACCACGCGTTCGGCGCGCTCGGCGTGCCGGGAGTGGCGGCCGGCTGAAAGGTCTGCGCCTGGAGATCGCCGATGAAGCCCGCGCCTGGCGTCGCGCCGGCGAGCGCGTCTTCGAACAGCAGCGCGCCGAGCTCCTTCGACTTCCCCACCACATGCGCGGCGCCGGGCTCGATGACCAGCGCCCACCGCGCGCCGCCGCGGCGGTTGACCGCGAACAGTCCGGTGATCGTCTCGACGCGCGACGGCAAATCCTTGTCGCCGACGAACAGCAGTCCGGGCACCTCGCGTGCAGCCTTCGGCAGCAGGGCGCTGTAGTAAATCCCGCCCTTGTTGACGATGAACGCGCCGACCCGCTCCGGCTTCCACGCGACGAACTCGTAGTTGAACTGGCCGCCCGCCGACATACCCCACAACAACAGCGGCACGGTCGCGATCTCCCCGTGCCGGCTCGCGGCCGCGAACTTCGCGACGGCATCGAGCAGCGCCTGCCCGCTGCCGCGCGATACCTCGACGTAGTCTTCGATGAAGCTCTGGTCGTGCGGCTTGTCGGTGAACCGGCAGGCGACGAGGGCGACGTGATTTCGGACCGCGAAGTCCTGCCAGAACATTTCCGCCGCCATCGATCGGCCGTCGCCGTTCGATCCTGGCACCAGCACGACGACGCCCTTCACCGGGCCGGAGTTCTGCGGGAGCCAGAACCGGAACTCCGCCTTGTCGAAGTTGGCGCCGGAGGGAACCGTCTCGTCGAGCGTCAGCCCTGCCGGCGGCTCCTGCGCGGCGGCGTGCGTGACAACCGTCGCCATCACGGCCAGCGCGATGAACGCCGCGACAAAACCGATCATGGCCCGGTACTCTCTGTTCGCCATCACCTGACTCCAATCAAAACGGCGCTCCACCGGCGTCGCCCGTCCCTCGCGATACGCCGAGTACTCCCCGGCGAACTTCTCGTCGAGCGTCGCTTCCTCGGTGCGGGTCGCCGCCAACAGCGTCATGCCAAGATACGCGGCGACGAGCGCCGAGACCACGAGCGAATGCGACGCCACCGCGAATCCGGCGCCGAGAATCACCGATCCCAGGTACAGCGGGTGACGGACGAAGCGATACGGCCCGCTGCGCGTGATTTCGCGGCTCTTGTGGATGTGCCCCGCGGCCCAGATCCGCAGCGCCTCGCCAGGCAGCGCGACGATCAGCCCGGCGGCCAGCGACTGCCACGTCGGCCGGGCGAGCGCGAACGCCGCAATCGCCGCCAGAAACCCGAGCGGCACCCGCCAGCGCGCCAATCGATGCAGCATCAGCTTCGACTCGCTTCCAGGCGCGTCTCGATTGCCGCGATGACTTCGTCGACGCCAATCGTGGCCAGGCACCAGCGCGACTCGTCGTGCCGGCAGCGGCGCTCGTAGTGACAATCGCACTGCTCGTAGCGGGCGATCGATCGATCCTCCGCCCGCCACGGACCGTTGCGCGCCGGATTCGTCGGCCCGAACAGCGCCACCACCGGCGTGCCGACGGCCGCCGCGATGTGGGTCGGCCCGGTATCGCCCGACACCATCAGCGCGGCGCGGCGAGAGAGCGCGACGAGATCGGCCAGTGACGTCTGCGGCGCCGCAACCGCAGCGCCGCCGGACGAGGCCACGACGGCGTCGGCAATCTCCTGCTCGCCCGGGCCCCACAACACGACCGACTTGAGACCGCGCGCATCGTGCAGCCACGCGGCAACGCGCCCGAACCGATCCGGCGGCCACCGCTTGTTGGGCCAGGCCGCGCCGCAGTTGAGCAGCGCGAAGTGCGAGAGCCCTGCCGCCGTCAGCGACGACGCCGCTGTCGAATCGACGTCGCGAAGCGGGAACGCCAGCACGTCCGTCGCGGCGCCGAGCACCGCCGCGAGACGGAGGTTCTTTTCGATCACGTGGCGGCCCTCGCCGACCTCGACCTGCTCGGTGTAGAACGGCGACGCCATTCTCTCGCGCAACGCCGCCGCGTCGAAGCCCACCACGCGGGCGGCGCCAGACAACCGCGCCAGCGCCGCCGACTTCAGCAGCCCCTGAAAATCGAGCGCGACGTCGTAGCTGCGCGCGCGCAGGATCGATCGCGCGGCCAGCCACGCCCGCGCGGTGCGATTTTCGAGCACGACGATGTCGGAGAGGATGGGCACGAGCCCGAGGAATTCACGGTGCGGCCGTTCGACCAGCCAGTCGATCCTCGCATCGGGGTGTGCGACGCGCAGCCCGGCCACCGCCGGGAGCGTGTGCACGAGATCGCCAAGCGAGCCGAGCCGGACGACGAGGATGTTCATGATCAGCCGCGTCGGATCCGCGCAATCAGATCGCGCGTCGAGTGGTCTTTCGGATCGCCGACGATGGCGATGCGACCGCCGAATTCGGCGACCACGGCGCGCTCGGGCACGGTGTCGGCGGTGTAATCGGTGCCCTTGCAGTGCACGTCGGGCTTGAGCAGACGCAGCAGACGTTCGACGTCGGCATCGCCGAAGACGACGACGTAGTCGACGCCGCACAGCGCCGCCACCAGCTCGGCCCGCGCCGCCTCATCCATCGCCGGGCGGTCCGCGCCTTTCAGCGCGCGCACCGACGCGTCGCTGTTGACGGCGACGACGAGCCGGTCGGCCTCGCGGCTCGCGGCCTGCAGGTAGCGAACGTGGCCGACGTGCAGCAGGTCGAATGCGCCGTTGGCGAACGCGATCGTCCGGCCGGCGCGTCGATCCTCGCCGAGCCGCGCGACGAGATCCGATTCGGTCAACGTCATCGCAGGGCGGCGGCCAGCTCTGCACGGGTGACGGTCGCCGTGCCGCGCTTCATGACGACGATGCCGCCGGCAAAATTGGCGAGCCGCGCCGCGTCGCGGAACGTCGCCCCGGCGGCCAGCGCCAGCGAAAACGTCGCGATCACGGTGTCGCCCGCGCCGGTGACGTCGGCGACCTCGTCGGAGCCGACGATCGGAATGTGATCGGTCGGCCGGTTGGGCTCGAACAACGCCATGCCGCGGCTGCCGCGGGTGATCAACACCGCCTGGCAGCGCAGGCGTTTCAGCAATTCGCGGCCGGCGTGCTCGAGCATGCTGCGATCGTCGTTGATTCTGACCCCGAGCAGCGCCTCGACCTCCGACTCGTTTGGCGTGCAGGCGGTGATACCGCTGTAGGCCGCCAGCGCGTAGCGGGAATCGACGAGCACCATCGGCGGACGGCGCGGCCTGGCGGCCGCGAGCGCCCGCGCCCACAGCGCCGGCGTGATCGACCCCAGCCCGTAGTCGGAGATGATCATCGCGTCGGCGCGGCCGATCGCGCGCGCCAGCGTCGTTTCGATTTTCCGCAGCACCAGCGGCGACAGCCGGCCGCCGGCCCGATCAATCCGGACCACCTGCTGCTTCGCGGAATGAATGCCGCCGGCGAGAATCCGGGTCTTGATCGGCGTGATGTAACCGCGCGCACGGACCACCCCGCGCGTCGCCGCCCGAACTGGCAGCGCCTCGAGGAGCCGGGTCCCGACATCATCGCGGCCGACGGCGCCGATGATCTCCACCCGGCCGCCAAGCGCCGTGGCATTGGCCGCGGCATTGCCGGCGCCGCCCGCGAGCGTCTCCGACCGATCGTGCTTGAGAATCAGGACTGGCGCTTCGCGCGAGACCCGATCGATCCGTGTGTAGACGAACTCGTCGGCGACGAGATCGCCGGCGACGACGATCCGGGCGCCGGCGAAGCGCGAGAGCAATTGCCGATAGCGCGCGACGTCGGCCACTTAGGCGTCCTCCCGCGGAAATCCCGACTCGCGGAGAATCCACGACGTCGCTTCCATCAACTCCTCGGCGACCAGCGCCGCACCCGGTATGGCGCCGCCGGCGCGCCGCAGTTCGGTCTCGCCGTGCCCGGTCCGGACCATGATCCCGCGAATCCCCGCGCTTGCGGCCAGGCCAACGTCGGCCGGCTTGTCGCCAACCACGAACGACTTCGGCAGGTCGATCGGCAGCTGGGTCATGGCCTGACGAATCATCCCCGGCCTCGGCTTACGGCAGTCGCAATCGACGCGCAGTGACGGGATGACGGCGTCAGGATGATGCGGACAGTAGAACCAGCCGTCGATGCGCGCACCGGCGGCCTCGATCGTCGCCGCCATCTCCTCGTGCATGCCGAGCAGAAATTCCTCGTCGTAGTAGCCGAGGCCGATTCCGCCCTGGTTGGTCGTCACGCACACCAGGAAACCGGCGCGATTCAGCAAACGGATCGCGTCCATCGTCCATGGATACCAGCGGAGGTCCTCGCGGCGGCTGAGGTAGCCGACGTCGTGGACCATCGTGCCGTCGCGATCGATGAAGACAGCCGGCCGCATCGTCTAGGCGCGAGCGTCGAGACGGGCCACGACGGCGGCAGCGACGGCGTCGACGGTGATGCGTTTCATGCAGCGGTGGTCAATGGGACAGTCTCGAAGCATGCACGGCCGGCAAAACACGCTCTCGGTAATTACCGTGTGGTCGCCGATTGGCCGGGTCACGCGCTCGTCGGTCGGTCCGAACATCGCGACGACCGGACGACCGAGCGCAGCCGCGACGTGCATCGCCCCGGAGTCGTTCGAGACCAACACGGCGGTGCGATCGATGACGCCGACCAGCGCGCCCAGACTGGTGTGGCCGACAAGGCTGATCACACGCGGCAGCACGTCAGGTGCCTGCGCGCGCAGCCAGGATTCTATCGCACGGGCGGCGGCGCCATCGTGCGAGGCGCCGAGCAGGACGCTGCTGACGCCGTGATCACGGACCAGGCGGGCCGCGAGCTGGGCGACGCGGTCGGTTGGCCACTGTTTCGCCTGGCCGTAAGCCGCGCCCGGCGCAAAGCCGACAATCGGGGCCGAGAGATCGACGCGATGCTGCGCGAGCAGCGCCTCGGCGCGGGCGGCGCTCGGCGCGCTCGGCGCCAGCCGCGGCACGGTCGCGTCGTCGCAGTCGATGCCGAGTCCACGGACGAGATCGCGGTAGTAGTCCGACTGATGGCGCGGCCCGCGGGCGCGCGGCGGACGGCTCTTGCGCGTCAGCAGCAACCCGCGCGCCGAGGTCGGATAGCCCCAGCGTTCCGGCACGCCGGCGCGCCGCAGTTGCAGCGCCGAGCCGAACGAGTTGGGAAACAGCACGCCGAGTGACGCCCCTTCCCCCCGGATCGCCGCCAGTTGCGACCGCGCGTCGCCGGGCATCTCGACGACGCGATCGGGACGGACATCGGTGTCCTGCCGGAACAGCGCCGCGATCGAGGCCGGCGCGGCAATCGCGAGATCGGCGCCGGCAAAATGCCGGCGGATCGCCGCGATCGCCGGCAGCGCGAGCACGGCGTCGCCGAGCCAGTTGGGAGGGCGCACCAGGATGCGCGCCGTGGCGGCGTCGGGCATGCGCTTCAGTCTACGCTGTCGCGCTCTTCGGACGCGGCGGAGGGAAACATGCCACTGACGTCGTCTTGCGGATCGACCTCGCGCCAGCGGCGGTGCATCCACAGCCAGAGGTGCGGACTGCGGCGCACGTACATCTCGAGGACGTCGGTGCAGCGCTGGGTGACTTCGCGCAGCGGATCGACAGAGTCCGGCGGCGGCATCTCGATCGGCGGCTCGTACACCAGCTTGTAGCGGCCGCCGGCGGTCGGCCAGGCGTAGACCGGAATCACGGTGGCGCCGGTCCGAAGCGCCAGCGCCGCGACGGCGCTGGTGGTCGCGGCCGGGCGGCCGAAAAAATCGACGCGCACCGCGTCGGCGCCGGAGATGTGCTGATCGATCAGGATGGCCACCGCGTCGTTGGCGTGAAGGGCGCGCAGGATCTTGCGGACCGCGCCCTGCCGGTAGATCACCTTGTTGCCGGTGGCGCAGCGGGCGCGCTCGATCAGTGCGTGCAGGTAGGGGTTGTCGAGCGGCCGGGCAACGACCCACAGCGGCGGCATGAACAGCGCGTGCGCGATGGCGTGCAGCTCCCAGAAGCCGAAATGACCGGCGGTGAAGATCACGCCCTTGCCGAGCGCGAGTGCCGTGCGGACGCGCTCGAGGCCCTCGACGTCGAGACGCGAACGCAGTTGATCGGGAGACAGCGTCGAGGTGCGCAGCACGTCGACGAGCGCGCGGCCGAAATGAATGAAGGTCGCGCGCGCGATCGCACGGCACTCGGCTTCGCTGCGCACTGGAAACGCGGCGCGAAGCTGCGCCACCGCGAGCCGGCGATGCGGCCGATCGACGGTGAAGAAGAACAGCCCGATGGCGGTGCCGAGCCCGCGCGCGAAGGCTTCGGGCATCACCGCGACGAGCGCGCGGATGGTCAGGACGAGCGCGTATTCCAGCCGATGACGGAAATTCTT
>DASUGM010000209.1:0-42120 GCA_036274055.1 Vicinamibacterales bacterium
GAGCTCACGGCGCGCACCAACGACGAAGGCTGGGAGACGGTGTTCGTCGCCTGGCTCAAGGGCAGCCGCCTGACGCGCGCCGATGCCGTGTTCGTCTTCTCGGTCGGCGGCGGGAGTCTCGAGAAGAACATCAGCCCCAACCTCGTCCGCGCGCTGGACTACGCGAAAGCGGTCGGAGCGACCATCGCCGGCGTCGTCGGGCGCGACGGCGGCTACACCGCGTCGGTCGCTGACGCCTGCGTCATCGTGCCGACCGTCAATGCCGAGACGGTGACGCCGCACACCGAGGCGTTTCAGGCGGTGATCTGGCACCTGCTGGTGTCGCATCCGCTGCTCAAGGCGCACGCGACCAAGTGGGAATCGACGAAGTGACGGCAGCGGGACCGGATGCGACCGACATCACCGTCATCGTCCCGGCGTTCAATGAAGTACACCGAATCGCGGCGACGATCGAGGAGATTCGCCGCTACTTCTCCGCGCGTGGGCGGTCGTGTCAGATCATCGTCTCGGCCGACGGCAACGACGGCACGCGCGAGCGCGCTCACGAGATTGCCGCGGCCGACCCAGGGCTGATGGTGATCGGCCGCGCCGAGCGGGGCGGCAAAGGCCGCGGAATCCGGCAGGCGGTGCCGCTCGCCACCGGACGGATTGTGGGGTTCGTCGACGCCGACCAGAAAACGCCGATCGCGGAATTCGACAAGTTCGAACCGCTGTTCGAATCGGGCCATGAAGTCGTGATCGGTTCGCGAGGTTTACGCACGTCACAGATCGACAACCCGCAGCCGTGGTACCGCCGCCTCGGCTCCCGCGGATTCTCCCTGGTCATGCACGCCCTCGTGGGCTTGCGCGAGGTGCCAGACACGCAATGCGGCTTCAAGTTCTTCACGGCGAACGCCGCCCGCGAGCTCTTCGCCGCGCAGCGCATCGACGGCTACATGTTCGACGTCGAGATTCTCTACCTGGCGAAGCGCCGCGGCTGGCGAATCGCGCAGGTGCCGGTTCGTTGGCGTGACGACGGCGATTCGCGGTTGAGCCTGATCGGCGGCAATGTCGAAAATGCCATCGATCTATTGAAGATCCGGTTCCGTGGCTGATGTCGTCTGAGTTCGCCTGCCCTCGTTTGTCGGCCGCCAGGACTGTAAGTTCTGCCGGTGGCCGGCCTGATTCCTGACGCTTGATCCCCAGTTCTTGCCGGAGACTGGTGGGCACTGAGTTTGCACTGACAGCCAGGGCCGCGAGCACGCAGCGGCAGCCCCGTTACATGCCACGCCGCCTTGCCGCCGGAATTGCCCCTCTGCTCGCCGCGCTGGCGCTGGCGGCGCTCGTGCCGACGGCTGCCGCCGCACAGAGTGCGGTGATCGACTGGTCGCGGCAGCCCCAGTCGGGACCGACACCGCGAATTGAGGACACCTGGGTCTACGACAGCGTGTCGGCGCGCTTCGTACTGTTCGGCGGCTACGATCTCAACTGGAATCGCCTCAACGACATCTGGGAGTACAACCCGGCGTCGAAAGCGTGGACGGACGTCACGCCGGCGGCCGGCGCGGTGCCCCAGCGTCGGTCCGGCCACGCGATGGCGTTCGATCCCGTGCGCCGCATCGTCATCGTATTTGGCGGGCTGCTCGACGATCAGTCGTACCTGAACGACACGTGGGAGTGGAACACGGTCGCGAAGACGTGGACCAACGTCACGCCAGGGACGTCGCCGGCGCCGCGCCAGGGCGCGAGGCTGGTCTACGACAGCGTCAACGGCCGTCTGGTCCTGGTCGGCGGCGTCGATGCCAACAACTTCTCGCCAGAAACCTGGATCTGGAACCTCAGCGCGCGCACCTGGACCAAGCTCACCACGACGGCGAGTTCCCCGACCGGGCGCCCGTTCGTCGGCAGAACGTTCGCGGGCGCGACGTTCAATCCCACCGCCGGGCATGGCGTCACGATCTTCGGCGGCATCGGCTTTCAGCAGGGCAGCAACACGGTCGTCGATTTCAACGACACCTGGGAACTGCGCGGAACCGTCTGGACCGACGTGACGCCGGGCGGCGGCAATCCGCCCGGACGCGGCTGGACGCAGCTGGTGTGGGATCCGTTGTTCAACCGCATCGTGATGACCGCTGGTTACCAGGTCGGGCCGCCGGCGCATTCCTACGGCGACACGTGGTCGTTCGTCAACGGCGGCTGGTCGGAAATCGTGCCGGTCGCGAACGGTCCCGGCATTCGCGACAGCTACGGCATGGCGTACGACACCGCGCGCAACAAGATCGTGCTCTTCGGCGGATATCTCGCCGACGTTCTCGAGCTCGACGGCGCGACGTGGTCGCAGGCGGTGCGAACGGATTGGCCGCCGTCGCAGGACCGTCACGTGATGGCGTACGACAACGACCGTGACGTCATGTTTCTCTACGGCGGCGGCAGCTCCGAGGCGTGGGAGTACACGTTCGCGACGCAGACGTGGGGCTGGTACTACGTCCTTGGCCCCGGCGCACGCGTCGGCGCGGCGATGGTCTACGAGCGCGCGCGCCAGAAGATGCTGCTGTTCGGCGGCCGGACGCGCGTCTTCGGAGCGCTCGGCAGCAAGAACGCGGACACATGGCAGTGGGACACCACGGCGCGGACGTGGACGAACATTTCGCCGGGGATCTCACCGTCGGCGCGCGACGACCATGCGATGGCCTACGACCCGGCGCGCAACCGGGTAATTCTGTTCGGCGGCCGCAACGGCGCCGGCAACGCACTTGGCGACACCTGGCTGTGGAACGGCTCGAGTTGGACCGACGTCACGGCGACCGCCAACGGACCGTCAGCACGTTTCGGGTCGGTGATGGCCTACGACGCGGTCCGGCAGACCGTCGTGCTTTTTGGCGGCGACACCGGCGCGCAGAAGCGAAATGAGACCTTCGAGTGGGATGGCCAGCTCGAGCGCTGGGTGCAGAAGTTTCCCGGCGGCTCGCTGCCGCCGGCGCGCGCGTTCGCGGCGCTGTCGTCATTCGACACGACGGCGCCGGGCGTCCTGCTGTTCGGCGGCTCCGGCGCGTCGCTGCTGAACGACAGCTGGGTGTGGAACGGTGCGGCCTGGACACAGCTGGCCTCGTCCGGCGCGACGCCGACGGCGCGGCAGTACCCGGTGATGGTCTACAACAGCGCCGCAAGACGCGTATTGCTCTACGGCGGACGCGACAGCCGTGGACCGTCCTACGAACTCTGGGGCGCCGTGGCCGCGGCTTCGGCGATCTCGCCGGTGCCGATCTCGGTGACGCCGTCGCAAGGCGGCGGCGCGCAGACGACGCTGGTGGCCCGCTATCGACACGCCGGTGGCGCTGGCCAGATCGCGCACGCCCGCGTGATCGTCAACAGCAACCTCGCTGGCGCCAACGCCCTCTACCTGGACTACACCGCTGCCAGCAACACGCTGGCGTTGCGCAACGTCGCCGACACCGCCTGGACGGCTGGCGTGGTCGGCAGCGCCGGTGTGCTCTCGAACGGCCTCGTTTCGATCGACCTGGCGGGCGTTTCGGTATCGACGTCGGCGACCGATCTGGTGTTGCAGGTGCCGGTCATCTTCCAACCGGCGTTCAACGGACCGAAGAACATCTACCTGCAGGCGCTGGATTCGGGCGGTGCGGCGCCGGCCGGCTGGTTGCACGCCGGCACGTTCTTCGTCAACGCCGGCAACTCCGCGCCGCAAGCGATTTCGGTCTCGCCCAACTCCGGCAGCGGGACGACGCGCACCTTCACGTTCGTCTACCGCGACGCCAACGGCGCGAGCGACCTGCAACATGCCTTCGTCCTGATCAAACACGATCTTTCCGGGGGCGGCGGCGGCGTGTACGTTTATTACCAGCCGAGCTCGAACCTGATTTTTCTCCGCAATGACGCCGATACGGCCTGGCTCGGCGGCGTGGCACCGGGCGCCAACGTCGTCCTGGCGAACTCGCAGGTGTCGATCAACATCGCGCAGGCAAGCGCCGTGAAATCGGCGACGGACGTTGCGCTCTCGCTGCCGATGACGTTCACGGCCAACTTTGCGGGCGCGAAGAACGTCTGGCTCTTCGCTTACGACGCGTCGAACGCCACGCCCGGACAGTGGGTGCAGGTCGGTACATGGACGGCGGGTCAGCGTCTGCGAGACATCACCGTGTTCCGGCCCGGCAATGGCACCTGGTACTCGATCGACGGCGCGTCGAACTGGACGATTGGCACCGAGTATCAGTGGGGTACCAACGGCGACATTCCTGTCCGCGCCGATTTCGACGGCGACGACAGGCCCGACCTCGTCATCTATCGACCGTCGTCTCTGTACTGGTACATCCGGTTCTCGAGCCAGAACTTCAACGTCGCGACGTGGGCCGCATATGCGTGGGGGCAGCCCGGCGATATCCCGGTCGCCGGAGACTTCGACGGCGACCGCAAGGCCGACCTCGTCACGTATCGGCCGTCCAGCGGCACCTGGAACATCCGGTTTTCTTCGAGCAACTTCTCGACTTCGGCGTCGTACCAGTGGGGCTGGTCGGACGACACACCGCTGAGCGGTGACTTCGACGGCGATGGCCGGAACGATCTCGCGGTCTACCGGCCGAGTACCGGCATCTGGTACGTCAGCTATTCGGCCGGCAACTACACGAACTGGACGTCGTATGCGTGGGGCGTCGGCGGCGACGTCCCGGTGGCCGGCGATTACGACGGCGACGGTCTCACCGACATCGTCGTCTATCGGCCCAATGAGGGGCGCTGGTTTCTGCGCTTCTCGGCCGGACAGTACAACCCCGCCAACTGGGCGTTCTACGACTGGGGTGTTCCCGGCGACCTCCCCGTCGCCGGTGATTTCGACGACGACGGTAAGGCCGATCTCGTCGTTTATCGTCCCGGCACCGCGACGTGGTACCTGCGTTTCGCCGCTAACCAGTTCAGTACTGCCGGTTGGCGATCATTCGTGTGGGGCGCCTTCGGCGACATCCCGCTATCGGCAAAGTGAGCCCTAATTGACTGCCAGACATCGACTCTTCCTCTGCGTGGTGTGCCTGGTCGTGGCGACCGGACTGGCTGACGCACGCCGGCGGTCCTCAGCCGCCGAGGACGTCGAGGGCGAACTCGAAGTTCGCGTCGAGGATTCGGCTGCCGGCGCGCGAGTGGACCACTTCCTCCACACCCGCGGGCGGACCTTCCGTATCAAATATCCGGGCGAGGCGCCTGGCTATTCGTCCGGCCACCGTATCCGCGCCCGCGGCAAGATCGTCGGCGAAACGCTCGAGCTGTCGTCGGATCCGGATGCCGTGACGGTGCTGGAACTGTCGACGTCCGGGACCTTCGGCGAGCAGCGGACGCTCGTCATCCTCGTCAATTTCCAGGACAACGCCGCGGTGCCGTACTCGCCGGCGACCGCGGCCGCGGTGACGTTCCAGGCGACCAGCGATTTCTATCGCGAAAATTCCTACGGCCAGACGTGGCTGACCGGCGACGTCACCGGCTGGTACACGATCGCAATGTCATCGTCGACGTGCAATTCGGATCAGATCGCCACGCTCGCCAATCAGGCGGCGTCCGCCAACGGCGTCAACGTCAGTCAATATCGGCGCATTGTCTACGGATTCCCGAACAACGCGTGCAGCTGGTGGGGTCTCGGCAGCATCGGCGGCAATCCCTCGCGCGCGTGGATCAACGGCGCCTATCAGCTCAAGGTCGTGGCCCACGAACTCGGTCACAACTTCGGCGATTACCACTCGCAGTCGACGCCATGCAGCGCGAGCGGATGTTCGAACGTCGAATACGGCGACGACCGCGACGTGATGGGCAATCCGAACAGCGGCCACCTCACGGCGTATCAGAAGGAACGTCTCGGCTGGCTCAACTACGGCACGTCGCCGGGTATCCAGTCGGTGACGACGAGCGGCTCGTATTTCGTCGATCCGCTGTACACGCCCGGTGGCAGCAAGGCGCTCAAGATCTTCAAGGGCACCGAGACCAGCGGCGCCAGGACCTACTACTACCTCGAGGCACGCGTTCAGGCTGGCTTCGACAACCAGATGCCTGGCGGCGTCATCGTGCACACCGGCACGGAAAATGTCGCCAACAGCAGTTTCCAGATCGACCTGGCGCCGACGACGACGGCGTTTGACTCGGTGCTGGATCCTGGCCAGACGTTTACCGACGCCACGGGCATCTCGTTCCGGACGACCAGCGCCGGCGCCGGCGGCGCGACCATTCAGGTGACGCTGCCGGGCTCCTGCGTCAAGCGCGCGCCGACGCTGTCGGCGACGCCCTCGGGAAGCGTGACGATCGTCAGCGGCGCCACGGTGGCGTTCGCCGTCGCGCTGACGAACCAGGACGACAGCGGCTGCGGTTCATCGACCTTCACGGCGCAGGGCGGCGTGCCCGGCGGCTGGTCGGCGTCGGCGTCGCCGGCGAGCGTGACCGTCGCGCCTGGCGCGAGCGCCAGCTTCACGATGAATGTGGCCTCGCCGGTGTCGGCCAACGGCGCGTATGCCGCGACGATCGCCGTGACGCGAGCCGCCGATGCCGGGGCTTCGATCTCCCGGACGATCGTCGCCAGTCCGATCGGCTGCACGCGCACCGTGCCCACCATCGCCATCGAACCGGTGACGACGCAACTGGCGCAGCCCGGTGTGCCGGTCAGCTACACGATCGGCGTGACCAACGGCGACTCGGCGCAGTGCGGCGCCTCGACCGTATTCCTCGATCTGACGCTGCCCGTCGGCGCCACCGGCGGGCCGTCGCCGGCGTCGCTGGCGCTGGCCCCCGGCGCGACCGGATGGACGACGCTGTTGGTCGACGTCGCTTCCATGGCGCCGGGGCCCGGGCTCGCCACCGTCGGAACCCGGCGCAATGAACTACCCAACGCGGTGAGCGCGGTCTCGGCACGAGTGCTCGCGACGACGCGGGCGCCGCTCGCCGGTCGGTTCGATTTCGACGGCGATGGCCGGACGGATATCGGCGCCTTCCAGACGAGCACCGGTCTCTGGCACGCGCTGATGAGCGGAAATGCGTTCAGCGGACAGACGCCGTTTGCGGCTCAGTGGGGATGGCCAACCGATGTGCCGGTTCCTGGAGACTTCGACGGCGACGGCCGGATCGACCTGACCGTCTATCGTCCCAGCGAGGGCACGTGGTACACGCGGTATTCGTCGAGCAACTACACCTACGCGAACTGGACGCAGTTTCAGTGGGGGACGTCGGGCGACGTACCGGTCGCTGCGGATTTCGATGGTGACCGGCGCAACGATCTCGTGGTCTTCCGGCCCTCGACTGGTGGCTGGTTTGTCCGGCTGTCGTCACAGAATTTTGGCGACACCGGCTGGCAATACTACGCTTGGGGCCTCCCTGGAGACGTCCCGCTCGGCGGCGATTTCGACGGCGACGGCCGCAGCGATTTGACGATCTACCGGCCGACGACCGGCGAGTGGTACATCCTGTTCTCGGCGGCTGGCTACTCGACGATGGCGGTCTTTCAATGGGGGTGGTTCGGCGACGTGCCCCTGACGCGCGACTTCGACGGCGACGGCCGCACCGATCTCGCGGTATATCGCCCAGCAACCGGTGAATGGTTCCTTCGTTTTTCGTCGGCGAATTTCAGCAACGCCGGCTGGACCTCGTATCAATGGGGCATCCCGGGAGACGTCCCGGCCCCGATCGACTTCGACGGCGACGGCCGGGCCGACCTCGCGGTGTGGCGTCCGTCGACACGGGAATGGTTCGGTCTGCCGTCACGGGGCGGCTACGCCGTCGCAAACTGGGTGAAGTTCACCTTCAGCCAGGGCGACCTGCTGCCATTACGCTGACCCGCGCCGATCATCGAATCACGCAATCGGCACGGATTCCCGCGGGCTGTACAGTCAAGTTTCGGATCCCGATGCCGATCCGACGCGGATCTGAGGGTTGAGCGCGGGCCGCCGCCTGACCGTGGAACGTCAGCACTACTGGACTCGCGGCACGAAGCTGCACGTCAAACGACGCCAACACCCAACCGGGAGCCTTGATCACCCAGCGGGCCACCTCGGTGCTCCCCGACGTCACGACGACGATGTTCGGTTGCGTCCGCGACAACAGCTCTCCCCGGATCGTCAGCCGGACGTCCTCACTCGACGATAACGTCAGCGCTCCGCCGTCACTCGACCAGCGCCACCAGTCAGCAGGCCCGCTCTCGCGCGGATACCAGCCGTTGGTGAACGCCGCTGCGCACGTTTCGACTGTCATCCTCGCGTCCGTGACCGCGGGAGCCAACATGCCGATCATCAGCGGCCTCGGATCTTTCGGCATCACTGACGTCGGCGACTCGAGTGAGCGAAGGTAGAGGCGGTTGTCGCCAGCGCGCACCGCGAACCGGAACGACTGCCAACCATCGGCGGCGATGAGCAGCGGCGGGTGGTTTTCCCCGTCGTTGACACGAATGCCGAGCCGACGCGGCAGATTCGGTGACCCGCTCGGCCCGCGGAACCACTGCGCCGCGAGTTCGGCGCGACCATTGACGGTCGACATGACGCGGACTTCTGTCTCGGTCGGACCGAGCCAGAAGAAAGGACCGCCCTCCCAGCGCTCGGCACCGTTTGGATTCTCGATGCTCGACAACCACATCGCCCCGGTCGCCGGCAGCTCACGCAGAGTGTACGGTCCGGCGGCGCCGATTGCGTCGGGCGTCGACTGTCGATCCGTCAACAGCAGGTGGATCTGGTCGATTGGCGGCTGGGCGGCGCGATCCATCAGCGCCGCGAGCTGGGGAAAGGCCAAGTAGCCGCGATATTCCACCAATCGGATTGGTTGCTGTCGCAGGAAATACACCGCCCAGAGGCTGGCTGCGGTGTCCTTGATGTCGACGATGACCGGGCGGCCCGCCATTTGTGGAATCAAATCGAGCACCTGACGATATGGCGCGATCGATGGCGCGTCGAGGCGCTGTTGAAGATGGCGCATCCGCATCAGCGTCATCGCGCCGACGGGAATCACGAGCGTCGTCCCGAGCAGTGTCGCGATGAGCACGCCGACGCGCCGGCGACGCCGAACGGCATCGACAGCCGACACCAGAGCCACGGCCCCCACCCACCAACCGATCAGCAGGAACTTGAAGGCCGCGTAGGCATAGTGCTGTCCGGCCGCGAAGTACACCGCTGCCGCCAGCGTCACGCCAAACAGGGCTGCCACATCCCAGCCGCCTCGGCGGCCCAAAATGAGTACCCCGGCGGCGAGAGCCGCCGTGCTCATCCAGGCCGCCACCGTGATGAATGCGCCGAACCCCAGTGCCCCGACCTGGCCGATCAGGTGCCAATAGGCGCGCGGCCATGCGCTCAACTGGATCAGCTCCGGTAGATATCCTTCACCGGGACGCACGCCGACTGCACCGCTCACCACGTGGACCTGGTCGCTGAGGAACGACACCACGGGGAGCGCAATCGGCGCCAGGCAGACGCCGAACACGAGCCCGCCGACGATGGCGGCCGAGCGCCACCCGCGCCCTCGATCGCCGATCACGCGGCGAATCCCGGTGAACGCCAAGGCCAGACCGGAAATGACCGAGAGCTCGACGTAGGCGTACACCGCACCCGCAAGCAACAGCGCCGCCAGGATGCCGAGGCGCCGCGGCGGACCGTCGGACCGGAGCACCGTGACGATCGCCGGCGCAAACGAGAGCGCGATGAGGTTGTCGTAGTTGTGCATCTGGATTGCGTCGAGAACCCAGGGAGACCAGACTGCCAGCAGGCCCACCAGGATTGCGCGCCAGCCGGCCAGCCCCACCAGCCGTCCGATGGCCATGGCTGCCGCGCCGAAGACGAACAGCAGGGCGGCCAGCAGCGGACCGACGGCGCTCTGCGTGTCACCGCCGCCGTTGGCGAGCGGAGAAATCACGGCGAGCAGCGCGCTGGACACGTGACGGGTCGACGCGAGATGGCTGGCATATTGCTGTAGCGGTGGCAGCGATCCGGCTGTGCCTTTCGGCACTTCCCACAGATAGTTGGCAAACGCCACGTAGGACCAGCCGTCGCCGCCCGGACTGCCGACGAACTCAGTGAGGCCCCGACGCACGTCGGCCGAGAGCAGGCTGAGTGCGAAATAACCGGCGGCGACAAGGCCGGCGGCGGCCGCGCCGGTCATGCGCGGGGCTCGCCAGACGGCGTAGACCGAGGCAGCCGCAACACCGCACCAGAATGGCGCCGCCGCGAGCCGGACCGGGACACCGAGAGCCACGGCGACGCCCAACGCGAGCGCGGCGGCCGCCAGGCCGATCGACGGCGCAATCAACCACGCGATCTCTTCGTCGCTCACCAGGCGCGCGCGCCGCAGGATCGCGCGTCCCACCAGCGTCACGCCCGCCGCGAACGCGAGCAACGCGATCATGAGCGTGGCAACGTGTGGGCGGCTGGCTCCGCCATCCCGCGGCGGACGCTGCGCAGCACCGCGAGCGTCTCGATCGCATGGCGCTGCCAGGAAAATCTCGCCGCATTGATCCGGCCGCGCCGCTGCATCAGCCCGCGGCGCTCGGGGTCCCGGAGTACGTCCGCGAGGGCCGCGGCGATCGCCTCCGGATTGGCCGGATCGACGAGCTCGGCGGCATCGCCGGCGATCTCGGGCAGGCTGGTCGTGTTGCTGCACACGACCGGACAGCCCGACGCCATCGCCTCGAGCACCGGCATCCCGAAGCCCTCGAACAGCGACGGAAACAACAGGCAGGACGCGCGCCGGTAGAGGGCGGGCAGCTGATGGCGGTCGCAATAGCCGAGGAAGCGGACGTCGAGGCCGGCCGCCGCGACCGCGTCGGCGATCTGGCCCTGCGCCTCGCGCGCGCCGCCGGTGCAGACGAGCGGCACGGTCACGCCGTGGCGATCGCGCAGCACGCGCATCGCCGCGATCGCGCCGAGATGATTCTTGTGCAGCCAGGTGTGTCCGGGGAAGAACACGTAGCGTTCCGGCGTCAACTCGTAACCTGACAGCACCGCGGCGTCGCCGCCGGCGTCGGCCGACTCGCGAAAGATCGGATCGGCGGCGAGCAGCACGGTGGTCACGCGATCCGGAGGCACGCCGAGTCGATCGATGAGCGTCTGCCGGGTGAATTCGGAAATCGCGCAGATGTGACTCGCCTGGGCAATCGATCCACGGTAGACGCGGATCCGCTCTTCGAGCGCCGCGGGCGCGAAGAACTCGGGGAGGAACTCGTGCTGGATGTCGGGCACCATCAACACCTGCGGCAGACCGAGAACGTCGGCGTTGATGTACCCGGGCAGCGAATAGACCAGCTCGGCGTCGAGTTCCGCGAGGAACCGCAGCTGCTCGACTTCGGCCGATCGCCAGTAGTCGAAGCGCGCCGCCCGGTGCATCAGGGCGCTGGCTCTGACCTGCATCCGCGACAGGGAACGCGTGATCGCGTCCGGCGTCAGGATTCGCACGTTGCGGTTTCGCCGCACGTCGAGATCATGCCGGGCGCGGTCCGGCAGCAACAGCGTGTAACGGTTCTGATGATCGAGCCGGAACAGCTCGCGCAGCAGCGACCGCGCCACATTCTCGATGCCGCCGGCGACGCCGGGGATCATCCAGCGCAGATCGATCGCGACCCGCAGCGGCTCCGTGTCGGCGACCTTTTCCCGCAGCACCGCGGCCACATCCGCCGCGTACCCTTGCGCGATCGCCGCCGGATCGTGCAGCGACGTGACCAGGCGGCGGCCGGCGGTCCGGACGCTGTGCCGCAGTGGCGCGTCCTCGAACAACCGCACGATCGTGGACGCCAGCGCCGCCGCGCCGTCGGCGATGAACAGGTTGAGGCCGTGGTCGTAGGACAGGCCTTCGGCGCCGCTGGTCGTCGAAACCACGCACTTCTCGAGCGCCCAGGCTTCGACAATCTTGTTGCGGGCGCCCGACCCGTAGCGCAGCGGGACGACGACGATCTGCGCCGAACAGATGAGCGATCGAATGTCGTCGACGCCGCCGGTGACGCGCACACCCGGGAGTGCCGCCAGGGCTTCGACGGCGGGCGCGGGATGCCGGCCGACGATCCAGAACTCGGCGTCGGGGCGCGCGGCGCGAATTTTCGGAAAGACTTCGCGGGCCATGAACGTCGCGGCGTCGACGTTCGGCGGGTGATTCATCAAGCCGGTGAACATCAGCCGGCCCGCGACCTCGTCGCCGGCCGACGCCGGCGCGAAAAAGTGCGCGTCCACCGGCAGGCGCCGCACCGTCACCCGTTTCGGCCGGTAATGGGTTCGCACCCAGTCGGCGTCCTCGTCGGACATCGTCACCACGAGGTCGTATTTCTGGCACTGCGCCTTCTCGAAGCCGCGATAGCGCGCGGCCTCCCGACGCCAGCGTCGCCGCGCCCAGGCAGAGGTCTCGACAACGGCGCGGCGCTCGAACACCAGCGCGCGAATGTCGTGCATCACCAGGACGCTGACGAGCGGCCGCGGCAGGAGGTCGACGATCGCCGCCGCGTGCGTCTGAATGACGGTGACGACCGGCCAGGTACGCTGACGCAGCGCCTGCAGCAGCGGCGCGGCGAGATTACGGAACGATCCGCCGACCAGCACGGTGTCGAGCGGTTGTTCAGCGCCGGCGCGGCTCGCCACCCAGGCCCGGAACAGTGCGCTGTGCGTGCGCCGCAACCAGGGACGCGAGGCGTCCGGCGGCGGCGCGTCGATCCAGGGCGATTCCCACAGGTAGAACTTCACGCCCGCGTCTTTCAAGCGCTGGATGCCGGCGAGGTCGCGGCGGAAGTGCGCCATCGAGACGACGCCGACGTCGAGCCCGTGGCGCTGCAGGTGCAACGTGCACAGGAATTCGTTGCCGCCGCTTCCCTGGAACGTCGGCAGCTCGTCGTTGAGAATCAGCAACGGCAGACGCGCGACATCGACGCTCGTGGTCATGTCCCGCCGCTAATCGGCGGCCACGCGGCGAATCCACAGGCTGCCGCCGGGCTGCCTGAGGCAGTCGGGCAACCGCTTCGCCACGTCATCGGCGTGTACGGCGGCCATGTAGTGGTTGAAGTAGACGATCTGGAACGCGCGGTTGAACATCAGAAAGCTGCGCACGAACGGCGCTTCGTTCCAGGCGCGGCCCTCGGCGTACCACTGACGCGGATACTCGAACGGCCAGAAGATGTCGTGGATGTGCACGAGCACGCCGACCGCCAGCCGCGGCAGAATCCGGAACACGATCCGCGAGACGTCGCTGCCGATCTTGGCGACGTGCGACGAGTCGATGAACAGCACATCGTTGGCGCGCAGGGTGTCGAACAACGCGTCGTCGACGGCGTCGAGCGTGTCTTCGACCAGCCGGAATCGGTTGGCGTCGCCCGGCCGGAGCAGGGATCGCAGCCGCGTGGCATCGGGCTCCACGCAGATCAGTTCGAGATCCGGCGCGAAGCGCTCCTTGACGTCGAGCATCAGCGCCGACGAGTAGCCGCTGCCGATCTCGATCACGCGGCGCGATCCCGAGTGTCGCAACAGGCAGGTCGCGACGATGCCGTCGCCGCGGGGAAAGAAGGCGTTCTCGTAGTAATAGCGGGTCACGCCGCCGGCTTGGTCGGTGTAAGGCAGGTCAGGCGCGAACGCCGCCAACTCCTCGAGCAGCGCCAACTGGCCCGGTTCGTTGAGATCGATTCCGGGCAGCCCGCCAGTGGGTGTCGGCACGAACTGCTGGTAGCGCGCCTGCACCTGGGCGTAGTCGGGAAGCGGCGAATAGTAATGACCGGGCGGCGCGAAGGTCAGGAATTTCGACAGGTCCGACATAGAGGCCGTTAGTGGGCAGGCCGCGGCGCGTCCGAGACGGCGCAGGCCGTCAGCCGGTACGACAATGGCCGGTAATCGCCGCTGCCCCACCGGTTGTGCGGCACGACGTAACAGTTGGCGCGAATCACCAGCCGATGCCGCCCTGGATCGAGGCGATCGAGCGGCAACTCGTGTGAGAACGTCGATCCGCCGTTGAGGTCGATTCGGTCACGCACCGCGTCGCCGATCGAGACGTCGAGCACGAGGCCGCGTGGCAAGGCCGTCGGCTCCGTGAACCCCTGCAACACCAATCGGCGGCCGGCCTCGAGCGGCGCCGGAATGTCGAGGTCGTGTTCGTACACAGGACCGGCCCACTGATCAGGATGCAGCGAATGAAACCCGAACCACGCCTGGGTTTGCGGTGACAGGTCCGGACGCACGATGCGACGCCGGAGCCCGGCGGCCTTCCGCATCACCCGTCCGCCCGTTCGCCGCGCCACCGGAGCCGCCAGCGCGTGCAGCGCGACACCGGGCCCGAGCAGCGTCCCGGTCACCAGGTTCGGCAGCGCAGCGGCGCGGCGTCCGGCCAGCCAGTCATGCTTGCCCGCCAGCAACATCCGGTAGGCGCGGCCGCGGCGGTCGAAGACGTAGGCCGCGTGGGACAGTCGCACCGCGGCGCCGAAGGGCGACAGTGGCGACCGCCAGTAGCGGCGGCTGACGCGAATCGAATCGCGCAAACGGGTCGCGTCGTCGACGCCCTGCGTCTTCGACTGGGTGTGCAGCCGGTAATTGGCGACGATCTGATCGAAGCAGTGGAACGTGTAGTCGCGACTGAAGCGGCAGAACAGGTCGTAGTCCAGCACCAACTGCTCGTTTTCGTCCATCGGACCGCTGCGCTTCCACACCTCTGGCGTCCAGAACACCGCCGGCTGCGGAATCGTGTAGCCCTTCCAGATCTCCAGCACGCGGCGATGACTCTCGAAGGCGCTCGGGTGTTCGATGCCGATGAATCGATCGTGCTCGTCGATGAACCGGCAGCGTCCCATCACGACGTGACGGCCGCGCGACGGGTCGATCTCCTGGACGGCGCGGTGCAGCGCGCCCGGTTCGAACGTGTCGTCCGAATTCAAATAGGCCCAGACCTGACCGGTCGCCACGCGAAAGCCCTTGTTGATGCCTTCAGCCTGTCCGGAGTCCTTCTCGCGAATCACTTTCAGATGCGGATACGCCCGCAGGATGTCCGGCGTCTCGTCCGTCGACATCGCGTCGACGACGATGTGCTCGAGATCGGGATAGTTCTGCGCGAGGACGCTGTCGATGGTCCGCTTGATGAACGGGCCCTGGTTGTAGGCGCTCGTGACGATCGACACGCGCGGCAGATGGGTCACGCGCGCTCCTCGACCGCGGCCGGATCCGGCCGCAACGCGACGATGGAGAATCGACCGGGCAGATCCGCGACGCCATGATGCAGCAGCTGCGCCGGCGCCCGCGGCGTTCTCAACCGGACGCTGAACTGCCCCGCTACCGGAACCTGGCAGAGCCGGACGAGCTGCGCGTCGATTTCCTGATGGCTGAGTACGTCGCGTCGTTCATAGGTGCGCCGATCGACCGACGCGAGACCGAACTCGAAGGAGTACTCCCCGATCGCGATGTTCAGCGTGATCTCCTGCCGCACCCTGAGTATCGTACCTCCGGACAGGCGCATTGGCACCGTGACACTCGACTCCAGGGTGCTCTTGCCGTGAACGATGATCCCGCGGTCGTTGTGAACGGCGACGCCGACGGTCGGCACGTCGACGTCGCGCAGCAGCTCAAACTCGGCCCAGAAAACGGCGGGCTGGCCCTGCTCGAACGTGCGGCAGGGCCGGCCGTCCGCGTCCGACAGCCCGACGACCGTGCAGCGCGCCCATCCGTCCTGCACCTGCCCCGTCGGCGGCACCGTGGTGAGCGCCGCGCTCGCGGGCCAGTCCGTGAGCGGCTCGATCGGCGCGGGCTCGGTTTCGGGCGGGATCGGATCGAGCGCCGGAACGACGCGATCGCGATCCGACAGCAGGTAATAGCGCTTGACCGCTTCCACGGCGCGACCGACGAACTGCATCGCGCCGCGGTCGAGGAGCAACGCGCGATCGCAGAACTCCTCGACTTCGCTCATTCCGTGCGTCACCAGCACCACCGTGACGCCGCGCTCGCGCAGCGCTTCGAGGCGGCGGTAGCACTTCTGCCGGAAAAAGATGTCGCCCACCGCCAGCGCTTCGTCGATGAGCAGCAGGTCGGCGTCGACGCTGGTGCCGACGGCGAAGGCCAGCCGCACGAACATCCCGCTCGAATAGAGCTTGACCGGCTGCTCGAGGAAGGTGCCGATGTCGGCGAACGCCGCGATTTGATCGAACCGCGCATCGACCTGCTCGCGGCTCAATCCGAGGATCGTGCCGCTCATGTAGACGTTCTCGCGCCCGGAGAATTCCGGATTGAAGCCGCTGCCGAGCTCGAGCAGGGCGGCGACCCGGCCGCTGATCGCGACCTCGCCCTCCGACGGCGTCAACGTGCCGGCGATCATCTCGAGCAGCGTGCTCTTGCCCGAACCGTTCTTGCCGATGACGCCGAAGCGCTCGCCCGCCGCGACCTCGAAGTCAATGCCGCGCACCGCCCAGAAGTCTTCGCCGTAGCGCCGGCCGAACCGCCAGAGCAGCATCTGCTTGAGACGATCCTGCGGCTGCCGGTAAATCCGGTAGGACTTGCCGAGATTGCGCGCCACGATGGCCGGCGTCGACATGTTCAGATGACGTCGCCGAACGCGCGGCGGGTGCGCATGAACCAGGCGTACCCCAGCAGCATCAGCACGCTGCTCGCGCCCAGCGAGACGGCGAGGTCCGTCCACAACGGTTCGAGCCCCGGGAAGATCGCCGCCCGCACCGCGACGACGACGCTGGTCAATGGATTCAGCCGCACGAAGATCTGGAAGCGCTCGGGGATGGCGTCGAGCGGATAAAAGATCGGCGTCAGGAAAAACAAGACCTGCACCGCCAGCGTCACCCCGTAGCCGAGGTCACGCAGGAACACGCCGAGGCTCGACAGCATCCACAACAGGCCCAGGCTGAGCAGCACCACTGGCGCGAGGGCGAGCGGGACCAGCAACCAGCTCGGCCGTGGCGGCAGGCCGCTGACCGCCGCCGCCACCAGGAGCACCGACAGGCTGACAGCGGCGTGAAACACGGCCGAACCCATGACCCCGAGCGGCAGCAGTTCGAGTGGAAACACCACGCGCTTGACGTAGTTGGGCGTCCCGACAATCAGGCCCGGCGCGCGGTTCACGCACTCGCTGAAAACGCCAAACGCGATGATGCCGGCAAACAGCACCAGGCCGTACTCGCCGAGGCCGTCGGCGTGCACGCCCCAGCGCTGCCGGAACACCACCCCGAACACGAACGTGTAGACCAGCAGCAGCACGATCGGGTTGATGAACGACCAGGTCAGACCGAGCAGCGAACTGCGATACCGGCCCTCGATCTCACGGCGCGTGAGCTGGCCGATGAACTCGCGATGCCGCCACAGGTGCCGGACCAGCGCCACCGGATTCAGATAGCGAGCCAGGCCCGGCAGAACCGGGGAACGAACGACAACGACCGGGATGTCCATCTCGAAGCTGCGCCGAATTGTACCGCGCCCGGCGGCCGGGCTTGCGCGCCCGCTCGCGCATCCGGTATGGTCGAGCGCGCCTTGCATGAACGTCGCACCTGCCGCGCGATTGTCGCGCTCCGAACCGAAATGGCCGAAACGGTTCCCGCCGCTCACGCCGGAGCAGGAGGCGATTCGCGACGATTTCATGAAGCGGTGGCTCGAGACGCTGCCGCGCAAGTACGGCGCGGTCGAGCGGTTCAACCACCGCTATCCCGTCCAGCAGTGGCAAGCGGCGCGGCCTGGCAGCCGCATCGCGCGGACGCTCGAAGTCGGCGCCGGCATCGGCGCCCACATCGGCTACGAAGATCTGCGCGGCCAGGATTACTACGCGCTCGAAATGCGCGACAACGTCATCGCCGTCCTGAAAGAACGGCATCCCGAGGTCAAGGCGGTGCAAGGCAACATCGAGACCGGGACGACGTTTGCCGACGGGTTCTTCGACCGCGTGGTGATCGTGCACGTGCTCGAGCACCTCTGCAACCTGCCGCAGGCCGTCGATGAAATCCGCCGCGTGATGAAGCCGGACGCGATCTGTTCCGTCGTCGCGCCCTGCGAAGGCGGGCTGGCCTACGGGCTGGCGCGGCGCATCTCGGCGCAGCGGCTGTTCGAGAAGACCTACCGCTCGCCATACAAATGGTACATCGAGCGCGAGCACGTCAGCACCTACGAGGAAATCCGTACCGAACTCGGGCGGCACTTCCGCATCATCCACACCCGCCGGTGGCCGCTGGCGTTGGCGCCGGTGACCGCGAATCTCGTCATCGGCATGACGATGACGCCCCGGTAGCATGCGCTCGCGCTGGATCGCCATCCTGCTGCTCTACGGCGCCATCGCGACGTCGCTCGGCCACGTCGACTACCATCTGCGGTCCTATCCCGAGCGCGGCTTTACGGAGATCGTTCCAGCGGTCATCAACGGCACCGAGTTTCCGCCGGGGCGCTATCGCGTGCTTGGTCCGTACGCGTACGACGGGCTGCGCCGGATCACCGGCCTGGCGCCGGCGACGACGTGGGTGCTGTTTCGCTGGCTGTGCCTGTTCGGTGGATTACTGGCGATGCACTGGCTGCTGCGCGCCTGGTTCGACGACCGCACCGCCGTGCTCGGCGCGGTCGCAGCGGCCGCGCTGCTGCCGCTGACCTTCACGAACAGCTGGGCCCATCCCGATCATCTCCTCGAATGGGGATTGTTCGCGCTGGCGATGGCGTGCCTGGCGCACGATCGATTTGCGTGGTTCGTGCCGGCGCTGGCGCTGTGCGCGCTGAATCGCGAAACGTCGGTGTTCCTGCTGCCCCTCGTCCTCGCGAGCCGTCCCTTCAGCCGGCGCGTGATGATTGAGGGCGGTATCGCCGCCGCCATCTGGGCCGCGGTCTACGTCTTACTTCGAGTGTGGAAAGGCGCGGCCTGGTACGACCCGTGGAACGTGAGCATGAACCTCACCAACCTCGGCCTGCTCGGCGAGAATTACGATTTCTATTACCGGCGGTATGCGTGGTTCTTCGTCGTGCTCGCGCTGCCGGGCGTTGCGGCGGCGGCCAGCGCCTGGGCGCGCCTGCCGCGGCTGCTCCGAACCGCGGCCGCGATCGTCGCGCCGCTGCTGCTCGTCGTCGGCTTTCTGTTTTCGAGCGTCATCGAGTCGCGGATTTTCACGCCGTTGCTGCCGCTCATGATTCCCGTGATCGCGTTCGCGCTCGGCGACGAGCCAGAGCGATCGCCGGGAGTCGCGTAAGGTAAGGAAATGAAGACCGTCTTGCTCACGCTCAGCCTGTTGCTCGGCGTCGGTCCAGTCGCGGCGCATCAGGGCGTGGACCGCGACATCGCCGCGGCGCTGGCCGCCGGCGACGTCCGGAAAGCGACCGCCGCCTATGCCGCGCTGGTCGCGCGCACGGGACTGCCGGCACCAGACGCGCTCAAAGCGATCGCGAACGCCGCGGCCGCGCCGCTGGTGCGCGATCGCTCCCTGCCCGTCCAGATTGCCGCGTGCGGGATCGTATTGGCCGCACAGGTTGGGGCGCCAGAATGTCAGGCCGTGATCGACGGCATCGCCAGGCGCGGCGGTACCGGCGACGATCAGGCGCTCGACATCTACCGGCTCGCCAACGCCGGCTACCGTCCGTGGCCGAACCTGTTTCCGACCTTCGAGCAGTCGATGAAGCCGCAGACGCGCGTCGAAGTCGTCGACTCCGCCCGCCGGCTGCCCGCTGCCGAGCGCGTCGCCATTCTGGGCCCGGTCTTCACCGATGACCGCGAACTCGCGGCGCAGTCGCGCGCCGCCGGTCTGCTCGCCGAGATCGGGTCGCCGGAGGCGATCGCGCTGCTGAAATCCAAACTGACGAAACCCGGCTCGCCCATGCCCCGCCTGCCGGTCCTGATCGCGCTCGCGCAGACCGGAGACGCCGATGCGATTCGCCAGACCGAAATGCTCCGCACTTCAGTCGGCGGGCGCGACGCGATGGAAGTCGGCCTTGCGCTCGGCATCGCCGGCAGCATGCTCGGGCCGAAACCCGAGGCCGTGCTCGACGCGGCGGAAGGACGCGAAAAGGTGCATATCGCGCTGCTGCTCGACAAGAAACGTCCGGAGCCGGCGCGCAAGGCGATTCGCGACGTGGCCGCGGCCCAGGCCCCCGACCATCGTCAGGCCGCGATGCGCGCCGCCGGCATGCTCGGCATGGGCGGCGAAGGCTTCGTCCTCGATCGGTTGCTGGATCCAGATCCGATCGTGCGTATCGCCGCCGCGCACGCGGTGCTGCACACCGCCGATGTCCTGCGCGGCGGCCGACTGCCGACGCCGTGAAACGGCTGTCTCCGCATGCGTGGATGGCACTCGGCGGCGCCGTGGCGTTTGCGTGGGTGCTGCTGGCCAGCGCATGGATGTCCGACGACGCTTTCATCACGCTGCGGACCATCGACAACTTCGTCAACGGTTACGGCCTGCGCTGGAATGTCGCCGAGCGCGTTCAGGCCTTCACGCACCCCGCCTGGCTGTTCGTCCTGACGCCGTTCTACGCCATGACGCGCGAGCCCTTCTACACCACGCTCGTCGTCCAGATTGCGATCGCGCTGGCGGGCGGATGGCTGCTGTGCCGCCAGGTGGCGCTGACGCCAGCCGCCGCCGCGCTCGCCGCGGCCACGCTCGTCAGCTCCAAAGCGATCGTCGACTTCTCGACGAGCGGCCTCGAAAATCCGCTGTCACATTTGTGCCTGATCGTCGTGTTCCTGGCCTCGCGGCGGATTCTGCGCGGCGCCGACCACGCGCTTGGACTCATGGCCGCCGCGGCCTTCGCGTTGCTGACGCGCGTCGATCTGCTCTGGCTGATTGCGCCGGTCGTGATCGCCGGACTCGGATCGGCGCCTCGGCGGCGCATCGTCGCGGTCGCCGCCGGCCTGTCGCCACTGGTGACATGGGAGCTGTTCTCTCTCATTTATTACGGGCGCCTGGTGCCCAACACCGCGCTCGCCAAGCTCAACACCGGCATTCCATCGAGCGAGCTGATCCCGCAGGGTCTGAAGTACTGGGCGGCGACCTTCCTGATCGATCCGGTCACGCCCGTGCTGATCGTCCTGGGGACGATCGCGTTATTGGCCTTCTACGGACGCCCGGGACGCTGGATGGCGATCGGGGTCGTGCTGCACGCGATCTATCTGGTCCGGATTGGCGGCGACTTCATGAGCGGGCGCTTTCTCACGCCGCCCTTGATCTGGATCATCGCCGGGCTGGTGGGATTACCAGCCGTCGCACGGTGGCGCGCCAACCGGCTCCTGACGGCGGCGGCCACGACCCTGGTGGCCGGAGCGATCTTTCCAGCGGCGCCGCCGTTGCTGACCGGCCCGCGCTTCGGCGCGAGTCCGGGTGACTTCGGTCACTTCGAAGTGGCCGATGAGCGCCAGTTCTACTACCCGCAGACCGGCCTGCTGCCGTCGCTCGGCTTCGCAGGTCCGGTGACGGTTCATCCGTGGATCGCGGCCGGCCGCAGCCTGCGCCTGCGCCGCGGCGATCGCCGCGTCGTGGTCGCCGGCAACGTTGGTTTCTTCGGCTATTACGCCGGTCCCGATCTGTTCATCGTCGATCGCAATGCGCTGGCCGATCCGTTGCTCGCGATGCTGCCGGCACGGCACCCCTGGAGGATCGGCCACTTCACGCGCGATGTCCCGGAGGGCTATGTCGAAGGCCTGGAACGAGGCGAAAACGGCGTCACTGACGCCCGGATTCACGCGCTGAACGAGGCGATCCTCGTCGTCACGCGAGGTCCGATCTGGAATTCGGGCCGCGCCGCGGCGGTCGCCGGGCTGCTGACCGGTCGCATTGGTCCCTGACGGGCAGCGCGCTAGAGCGATTTCGACTCGCTCGAGCCGTTTTCGCGCTACACAGAATCGAAAACTTCGCTAACGAAACCGTGCGCTGGATCCGAGATCCAGTTTGGCGGTCTCGCACCGTTCACGACTATCGCGACGATCGTCCGGTCCCCCCACCTCGGTCGCACTGGTCGGGAATGGGCTTGCGGTCGCCGGTGTCGTGTTACAGTGTCGTGCGGCGGTTTTGCGAGCATTTACGCGAAAAAAGGCCCCCTCCGGCCGGCCGCTCCGCGTCACCTGAGTTCCCGGGAGTTTCTGAATGCGATCGATTCATCGAGCGCTCGCCGTGGTGTGTTTGGCCACCCTGCTCGTCACCGGCCTGTCGGTTTCCACGGACGCCATCATCACCCGCGCGATCGGCCCGACCACGCTGTTCAGCGATGGGCTGCTGCTGATCAAGTTCGACGTCGCGTTCGACTCGGTCAATCAGGTCTACCTGCAGGTCTGGGGCACGCAAAACAGCGGTCCGACGAAAGGCCAGTTCCTGAGTATCGATGGCCTGCCGATCGGCGGAGTCTTTCCAATCTCGCTTGGGGGCCACCAGGCCGGATGGGCGCGGGTCGAGTATTCCCCGCAGCAACAGCGCTTCCTCGTCGTCTACACGAAACTGGTGGGCGGGTCGCCGGCGATGAATGAACGCGATGGCCGCTACGTTACCTACAGCAACGGCACGCCGATCTTTTCCGACGAAATCCTGATCGACTTCTACGGCGGTCATCCGGGTGATGCGACCGGCCTGGCGTATTCGCCGGCCGCGAACAAGTTCTTCGTCACCTGGTGGAAGTACGCGGGCAGCTTCCCGCAGTCGTTCGTCGCCGCGGTCGACTCGAGCGGCGTCGTGACCTCGCGCTGGCAGGTGACGGATCCGAACGACGGTCAGTCCGATCCCGAGATCGCTTGCAATCCGCAGGGCCGTTGCCTCGTCGTCGGCTGGGCCTGGAGTGTCTTCACCGGTGCGAACACGACGTGGGGCCGCTTCGTCGACGGACCTGAAGCAACACCCGCGGGGGCGACCTCCTTCTTGATGGATCCGTTCCCCCTCCAGGGCAACGTCGTGGTCGCGTACAACCCCAATACCGGCGGATTTCAGACGGCGTTCGTCCGCAACTACAGGGAAATCTGGGGCAACACGATCAACATCAACGGCGGTCTGGGCGCGCCGTACCTGATCAAGTCCAGTTTCAACTCCAACGTCGATGGCGGCGGATTCGGGACCATTGATCTCGCCTACAACAGCGGCACAGCGACGTTCGTCGTCGCGATGGCCAGTTGGACCGGCTTCAGCTGCGCGCAGGAACTCGACGGAGCGGGCGCACCGGTGCCCAGCGCCTTCGATCTCTTGCCGACGCCGGAACCCAACTACGAGCTGCGCACAAAGGGCCTTGGGATCGCCGCCGATCCGGTCAATGGCCGCTATCTTCTGGCAGATAACCAGGCCTACACCACGTTCCGTTCGACGCGGTTCGATGCCGGGGCGGTCGTTCCGCCTCCGCCGCCGCCACCGCCGCCGGTCCCGCACGACCTGGTCGTGTATCGAGGAGATGGCACCTGGTCTCTTCGTACAGCTGCGTCCGGGTTCAGCGCGATCGAGAACTACGGCTGGGGCAGTACCGGGGACGTGCCGGTGAAGGGCGACTTCGACGGTGATGGCCATCCGGACCTGGTTAACTACCGACCCGCCAACGGAAATTGGTTCATCCGGCTCTCGAGCAATAACTACGACGCGGCCAGCTATCTCTGGTTCCAGTGGGGCAATCCGGGCGACGTGCCGATCGCGGCCGACTTCGACGGGGACCGCAAGACGGATCTGGTCGTCTACCGTCCGAGCGATGGCTCGTGGTTCATCCGCTACTCGAGCCTGAACTGGGTCGACACCAGCTGGTCCTGGTATCAGTGGGGGGTGCCCGGCGACGTGCCGCTCGCCGGCGACTTCGACGGCGATCGAAAGGCGGATCTGGTGGTCTATCGACCAACGGACGGCAACTGGTTTATTCGAACCTCGACGAGCAGCTACGCCAACTGGACGTCGTACAACTGGGGCGCGACCGGCGACATGCCGTTGGCCGGGGACTTCGACGGCGACGGCATGACCGAGCTGGCGGTGTATCGGCCGAGTAACGGCTACTGGTTCATCCGGTTCTCATCGCAATCGTACGCCTACAACAGTTGGGTGGGCTATGGTTGGGGCGCAGCGGGCGACGTGCCGGTCATCGCCGACACGGATGGCGACGGCAAGGCGGAATTGATCGTGTGGCGTCCGTCAGATGGTACGTGGTGGATTCGGCGGTCTTCAACCGGATACGCGCTGGGATCAGTGCAAGTCTTCCAGCTCGGCTCGGGTTCGGACCTCGCGCTGGGACACCAATGACGAAGGTGGTGTGAACTGACACGGTTGGGGCTGAAAGGCATCACGTTCTTCTTACTCTCGACGCTGCTCGGTTCCCCCGCCAGCGCTCAACAGATTCGCTCGACGCTGTTCGCCGCCGGATTCACGGACCTGATCGGGTTCATCCAGGATCCGACCGACCCGGCGGTCCAGTTCGTCATCGAGCAGACCGGCCACATCAAAGTCCTCGTCAACGGCCAGGTCCAGCCGGACGACTTTCTCGACCTCAGCGGCACTGTCGTCAACGACGGCGAGCGGGGGCTGCTCGGCTTCACGTTCGCTCCCGACTACGCCAGCAGCGGCCGCGTCTTCGTGATGTTCGTCAACGCGGACAGCAACTCGGTCGTCGCCCGCTTCACCCGATCCGAAGACAACGCGCTGCGCGCGAACCCGGACTCTCGTTTCGATCTGATCTGGCCCGGCGGCACGCCGTACATTCCGCAGCCCTTTACCAACCACAAGGGCGGCAACCTCGCCTTCGGCCCTGACGGCTATCTCTACTTCGGCACTGGCGACGGCGGCGCTGGCTTCGATCCGTACAACCTGGCGCAGGATCCGCAATCGCTGCTCGGCAAGATGCTCCGCCTCGACGTCGCGGTGCCGGACGATCATCCGACCGGTTACGAAATTCCGCCGACCAACCCGTTTGCCGGCAGCGAGATCGTGCTCAATGAGATCTGGGCGCTGGGTCTGCGTAATCCGTGGCGCTGGTCCTTCGACGATCCCGCCCGCGGCGGCACCGGCGCACTGATCATCGCGGACGTCGGTCAGGATGCGTGGGAAGAGATCAACTACGAGTGGGCCGGCCAGGGCGGCCGCAACTACGGCTGGCGCGTGCGCGAAGGCGCTCACGACCTGATTACCGATCCTCCGCCATTCAGCGACCTCACCGATCCGATCTATGAGTACGAGCATCCGATCGGCTTCTGCATCACCGGAGGCTACGTCTACCGCGGCACGGCCCTCGGCGCCGCGTTCTTTGGCCGTTATTTCTTCGCCGACTTCATCACCGGCATGTTGTGGTCGGGACGGATCGACGACGCCAGTCAGACGATGAGCGACATCGAAGAGCACCAGACCACCGCTGGCGGCGGTGGCCAGGGCGTCGTCTCATTCGGACTCGATGCCAATGGCGAGCTCTACACGGTCAATCGCTTCGAAGGCGCGATCTACCGGCTCGAGCTCGATCCAACGCCCCCGACCACGCCATTCGTGCCCAGCGACTTCATCGTCTGGAACAACAACTCAGGCAATTGGTCCGTGCTGCCCGCGTCGAACAGCTGGTCGGAGGGCGAGACCTATCAGTGGGGCGTTCCCGGCGACGTGCCGGTGCGTGCCGACTTCGACGGCGATGGCCGTCCGGACCTGGTCAGCTATCGTCCCAGCAACGGGATCTGGTACATCCTGCCCTCGAGCAGCAACTACGCCGCGGCCAACTGGATCTGGTTCCAGTGGGGCAATCCTGGCGACATCCCGATGGCGGGCGACTACGACGGCGACGGCAAGGCCGACCTCGTGATTTACCGGCCGTCGAACGGGATCTGGTACATGCGCTTTTCAGGCTCCGGCTATTCCATGGCCACCTGGGCCTGGTATCAGTGGGGCGTTCCAGGCGACCAGCCGATCACCGGTGACTTCGACGGCGATCACATTGCCGACCTGATCGTCTACCGTCCCTCGGGCGGGATGTGGTACGTCCGCTACTCGAGCGATGGCTACAGTTACGCCAACTTCGGCAGTTACCAATGGGGAGTGCCCGGCGACGTTGCCGTGCCGGCTGACTACGACGGCGACGGACGGACGGACCTGGCGGTCTACCGGCCGACCGACGGAATCTGGTTTCTGCTCTACTCGACCAGCAACTACAGCTACGACAACTGGCAATGGTTCCAGTGGGGCCAGACCGGCGACATTCCTGCGCCGGCCGACTACGACGGCGACGGGACCTCGGATATCGTCGCCTGGCGGCCGTCCACGGGGGACTTCTTCGTGCTCTACACGGGCAACCCGGGTCAGTGGCAGTCGTACCATTGGGGCGAGCCGGGCGACGTGCCGGTCATCATCCGGTGAGTTTGCGATAGATCTCTCCGGCCCTGCCGAGGGCGCCCGGCCACTGATGCGCGTCGACGATCGCCAGCGCGGCATCGCGGAGACGTGTGCGCCTGTCGGCCGAACCCGTCAGCTCGCCGATCGCAGCGGTGAGCGCACTTACATCGCCCACCGCCGGTAGTAACGCGGTGACGCCGTCCTGAAAGATCTCCCGCGGGCCGCCGTGCGCGTAGCCGATCACCGGCACGCCGCATGACGCCGCCTCGAGCGCGCTGATCCCAAACGACTCGACGTAGCTCGGCAGCGCGAAGACGTCGATCGACGCGAAAAAATCGCGGCGGTCAGCGTCGGACAGCTCGCCCAGATCGACGACGTGCTGGCGATGCTGCGACCGCGCCAGCCGTCCGTCATAGCCCGCCATCGCCGGGCCCGCCAGCACCAGCACGAACTGTTGACCAGCGTCCCACAGGCGCTCGGCCGCGTCGAGCAAATCGAACGTTCCTTTGTCGCGGCTCTTGTTGGCGAGGTGGCCGACGACGACAACGTCTCCGCCAATGCGCCACGCCGCGCGTGCGCGCTGGCGATCGCCGCCACTTACGTCCGCGGGATCGACGCCGACACCGGTAATCGCAAGTCGATCGGCGGCGACGCCCGCGGCGGCGAGGAGATCGCGTTCGAGCCGCGTCTGCGCGCAGACGACGGTTGCCCGCGCGAGCAACCGGAGATTCAGCGCGGATAGATACGCCTGCGCCATCCGCCGCCCCGTGTCGCCAGGCGGCGGCACGTGCGTGAACGGGCTGATGATCAACTTCGCGCCGGTGCGATCGGCGAGCACGGCGGCGGCGTGCAGCAGCGAGCTATACGGCAACGGCCCCGCGTGCACGACATCCACCGGTCGATCGTGCCGCCGCGCGGCCTGCGACAATGACGGCACCCACGGCGTCCATCGCAACGTGTTGCACTTCCACTGCTCGCCAAACGGCAGAAGATGCGCGGCCGTGCGGGTGTATTTCTGCAGCGGCACGTAACGGACCGGAAACCGGCGCACCGGCACCCCGTTCAGCCGATCGAGCCCGGCCGGCAGGCGCGCATCGCCGGCCGCGGTGAAGGCCCGCACCGTGGCGGCATCGGTCGTCCAGACCTCGACGTCGTCGCCGCGCGATGCGAGGTGTTCGCTGAGCCGTCGAAAGAACGACTCGACGCCGCCGTGCGCCGGCGCATATCGCGGACAAACGTGGATGGCGCGCGCCATCAGGCCCCGGCGCGATCGCGCCAGTAGGCCAGCGCGGCGCTGGCGCCGGCGAGGACACGATCGGGCAGGCCGGGGCGGCGGCCGACCTCGTAGTCGACGCGCTGCTCCATCGCTTCGCTGATGAACCAGTGAAACGGCACGCGTCCGGTTTCGCGCCGGACAATCGCGCGGGCCTCCTCGAAGTAGCGGCGGCGCCGCTGCCGCGTTTTGGTCTCGCCGTGATCGCGCGTCGCCGCGACCGGCCGATCGATGTAACCGATCGGACCAAGCGACGCCAGGCGCCACCACAAGTCGTAGTCGAAACACATGTCAAGCGAGGCGTCGAGACCGCCGGCGCGTTCCCACATCTCGCGCCGGACCAGCGTCGCCGGCTGGCAGAGGGTGCACGCGATCTGGAAGCGCTCCCGGTCGAAAGGCGCGGTGGGATGCGGCCCGACCGTCACGCCACGTTCGTCCGAGACGACGGCGCCGCCGGACACCGCGACCCAGTCCGGCCGCTGCGCCAACGCCTCGAACAAAGCGCGCAGGCCGCCGGGAAGAAAGTAATCATCGGCATTGAGCCAGCCGACCGCGACCACCGACGGCGCGTCGCGGCACAGCCTGGCCACGCCTTCGTTGACCGCCGCGGCCTGACCGTCGTCGCGATGGCTGCGCCAGAACGCGAGCTCACGCGCCCGTCGTTCGAGGATCACGACCGAATCATCAGTCGAACCGGCATCGAGCACCGCTGCGGTCACCGGCGCCTCGCTGTCACGCAGCGAATCCAGCGCGGCGCCGAGAAACCGGCCCTGGTTGAGATTCGGCACGGCCAGCGCGATTCGCGGCGCGGCATCAGGCATGCGTCCTCACGTTATCGCCTTTCGCCGACGCGCCGGTAGGCGCGAACCGTCTCGGCGGCGGTGCGCCTCCACGAGAACGCCGCGGCGCGCAATCGCCCGGCCTCGCTGAGCATTTGCGCGCGCTCGGAACTCGCGAGCACGGCGCCGATGGCGTCACGCCACGCTCGGGCGTCATCCGGATCGGCGCTGATCGCCGCCGCGCCGGCGACTTCCGGCACCGACGCCGCCGAAGTTGCCACGACTGGCGCGCCGCACGCCATCGCCTCGAGCACGGGCAAGCCGAACCCTTCATAACGCGACGGATAGGCAAAGACCGCGGCGCGCTGGTACAGCGACGCCAGCGCCGCATCGTCGGGTTGCCCGACGTACTCGAGGGCCGCGGCCGCGCCGCGCGCCGCGGCGGTCTCCTGCAGCCGAGCCAGCACGCCGCGATCGACGCCGGCCAGCACCAGCTTGAGCGCCGGCCACCGCGCGTCGGTTCGCAGCTCGAGAACGACCTCGAGGAGCATGCCGAGATTGCGACGGGCGTGGAGGTCGCCGACGTGCAGCACGAACCGCTCGCGGGCGACATCGGCTGGCGCGAAGGCGGCCGATGCGGCGAGCGGGACGACGTCGATGCGATTGACGTCGATACCGTAGGCGGCGACGATCTCGTCACGTGAAAACGCGGAGTCGGTGACGACGCGTTCGGCACGGCGCGCCGACGCGCGATAGAACGCGCGGCGGACCGGATCGATGGGATGCGGATAGAACTCGGGGCGGCGGGCGTAGGACACGTCGTGAATCGTCAGGACAATCGGCGGCACGCCCCAGAGCGGCGCCGTATAAGCGGGCGCGTGAAACACGTCGGCCCGGACCGCGCGCGCCGACAACGGCAAGCCACTCGATGCCCAGCCGAGGTTCGTCGGCAGCGACGCCGCCGCCGGCGCGCGGTGCACGCCAGGCGGCAGCCGCGCATCCGGTGAGGCCCCCGCCGCGATCAGTTCGACGTCCGGACACGCCGCGGCCATCGCGCCAAACAGCTCGCCGACATAGCGGCGCACGCCGCCGGCAGGCGATTCGAATGCTCGACCGTCAATCGCGACGCGCACCGCCGTGCATAGTACACGTCGCGCGCGATTCCGCGGCCACAAGAGCCCCGCTCCGTGCGCCATGCGCCGGTGCGCCATTGCGCCGGTGCGTGTGCACAGTGCGCTTCTTTTCGCGACAGGTGATAAGGATCGAGTCAGCTCGATCTGGAAATTTGGAATATGTCTCGAGGCGGGCCGCAAGGTGCACACGCACCGTCGCAGAGGCGCACCGGCGCAATCGGCACGGGGCGGAGCTCCTGCGTCTTGAAGTCTCCGGCGCACCGTGCAAATGCGCTAAGCTTTCTCGAACATGAGCGACGCGCTCGTCATCGCCGGCCGCAGTTTTCAGTCGCGCCTCGTCGTCGGCACCGGCAAGTACCCCTCGTTCGCCGTCATGCAGGCCGCGCACCTGGCGTCTGGCACCGAAATGGTCACGGTCGCGGTGCGCCGGGTCGATCTGTCGGCCACCGGCGCGGCGTCGCTGCTCAACTGGATCGACCGGGAATCGATTTTCCTGCTCCCGAACACCGCCGGCTGCTACACCGTGGATGACGCGGTGCGCACGGCGCGGCTGGGCCGCGAAGCCGGGCTGTCGAACTGGGTCAAGCTGGAAGTGATCGGCGACGAGCAGACGTTGTTTCCCGACAACGAGGCGTTGATTGAAGCTACGAAGATTCTGGTGCGCGAAGATTTCGTCGTCCTTCCCTACACGACTGACGATCCGATCGTTTGTCGCAAGCTCGAGGACGCCGGCGCGGCGGCGGTGATGCCGCTCGGGGCGCCGATCGGATCCGGGCTCGGCATTCAGAATCCGAACAACCTGATCATCATCAAAGAGCGCGCCGGTGTTCCGGTGATCGTCGATGCCGGCGTCGGGACCGCGTCGGACGCCGCCATCGCCATGGAACTTGGCGCCGACGGCGTGTTGATGAACACCGCCATCGCCGGCGCCGGGGATCCGGCGCTGATGGCCGGAGCCATGCGCCGCGCCGTCGAGGCGGGGCGAATGGCATTTCTCGCCGGCCGGATTCCTCGCAAGCGCTACGCTTCGGCCAGCAGCCCGATGGACGCGCTCATCGCGACGAGCGCGCGGCCCCGCTGACGTGACGCCGACTCCGCTGCAGGAACTGCTCGCCCGGTTCGAGCGCGAGCGCCTCGACGCCGACCAGCAGTACAACTCCGCGCTCACGGCCCTCGATGCCGCGCTGCAGCGGATGCCGGACCTGCCCCAGCCGCCGCCGGCCTACGACACGACGAGACTGCCCGACCTCAACGCCGGCTGGGAAATCGGCGCCGATGCGCCCGCTGTCGATCGATCGCTCAAAGGCCGGCTCCGCGGGCTGGTCTGGGCCATCGTCGGTCCGCGGCTGCAGCAGCAAGGGCGATTCAACGCCGCACTGGTCGACCATCTGAACCGCAACGCCGCGGTGCACCAGCAGAGCCGCGACGCGGCGAACGCGACGATCGCGGTGCTGCAGGAGCACATTGCCGGACTGCTCCGCTTTCAATCGCACCTGATCGCATTTCTGCAAAAGGTGACGCTGTACATCGACACCAAGGACCGCGGCGTCGATGCCCCCATCCAGGTGCTCAGCGCCGGACTGGGGGCGATTGCCGACGACTGGATGAAGCGCTGGGAATCGCTGGCGGCGCGCGAAGCGCGGCTGCTCGACGCCGTTCACTCGCTCGATCACTTGCGCCCCACCGGCGGCAATTCAAGTGGAAACGCCTTCGCCGATGTCCAGGCCACGGCCCAACTTGCGCAGCAGACGGCGCTCACCGTCAAGCGCGAACTGGAGCGGCTGATCGCGCCCGCGCCGGCACGCGCCAGTGCCACGACCGCGGCTGCCCCGGTCGTGTCGGCCGCCGATCTCAACGCGTTCAAGTACCTCGGCTTCGAAGACGCTTTTCGTGGATCGCGCGACGTCATCCGCGAGCGGCTGCGCACGTACGTGGATCGCTTCGCGGGACTGACCGACGTGCTCGACATCGGCTGCGGCCGTGGCGAGTTCCTCGATCTGCTCCGCGAGGCCGGAATCGGCGCCCGGGGCCTCGACTTGAATCACGAGATGGTCGAAACCGGCCGTGCGCGCGGCCTCGACGTCGTCGAATCCGACGCGCTGAGCTATTTGCAAGGACTGCCACCCGGATCGCTCGGCGGAGTCTTCGCCGCCCAGGTCGTCGAGCATCTCGCTCCCGACTACCTGCTGGCGCTGCTCGACGCCGCCGCCGACAAAGTCCGGCCCGGCGGTTTGCTGGTGCTCGAGACGATCAATCCGGCGTGCTGGCTCGCGTTTTTCGAAAGCTACATCCGCGACATCACCCACGTGCGGCCGCTGCATCCCGAAACGCTGCAGTTTCTCGCCCGCGCCAGCGGCTTTCACGATGTCACCGTCGAATTCCTGGCGCCGGTCGCCGAGACCGACCGGCTGAAAAGCGTGGCGCCGGCCAGCGGCGCTGACTCGCCTGTCGCGGCCGACCTGCGCGACGCGTTCAATGACAACGTCGCCAAACTGAATGCGCGGATGTTCACGTTCATGGACTACGCAATCATCGCGCGCCGCTGAGCGCGTCACCCTTTTTCTTCGCGCTTGGCGCCGAGCCAGCCCGGCCGCATCAGCCGCCACAATACGTCCGGATCGACGCGGCGGGTCCGCTGCACGACGCGGCGGCGGGCGATCGTCGCCGGGAGGCCCGCGAGCGCCGCGGCTTTGGCGCGCACCCACGTCCAGAGCATCCCCTGGCGCGCGTACCACACGCCGCCGGCCAGCGAGTACGCGACGTGCGGCAGCAGCGAGCGCCACAGCAGCGGGCCCGGCGTATTTTGCAGCCACACCCATTCGAGGTTGCGCTGGCCGTGAAACACGGCCGTCCGGCTTCGGCGGCCGAGCGTCCCGCTGCCGGCGTGGCCGACGACGGCCGCGGCCGTGTAATGCACGGACGCCCCGGCCAACCGGGCGCGATAGCAGAGATCGACGTCCTCGTAGACGATGAAGAGCCGCTCGTCGAAGCCCCCAAGCTGTTCGAAAAGCGCGCGGGAGATCAGCAGGGCGGCGCCGCAGGCTGAAAACACTTCACGGGACGGCGGAGCGGTGGCGGCCGGACGGCCGTGCCAGCCCTTGGCGGCGCCGCCGGCGCGAAAGTAGTCGTCGCCCGCCGAATCGATGAGACCGGCGCCGTCCAGGAAGACAATCTTCGAGGAAATCACCGTCCTCGGTCCGCGAATGGCCGCCGCATCGAGGACGGTCGAGAGCCAGTCGGGCGCGACCTCGGTGTCGTTGTTCAGAAAAATCAGCCAGTCCGCGCGGCAATCCACCGCCCCGGCGTTGTTGCCCGCAGCGAACCCGACATTGGCCGGCAGCGACACGACGCGTACTGAGGGGAAGTGTTCGCGTACGTATGCCGCCGAGCCGTCGGCTGACGCGTTGTCGACGAGCACCACCTCGGCCCGGCCGGCAGTCTGTGGGAGGAGGGCGGTCAGACAACGGTGCAGGAAAGCCTTGCCGTTCCAGTTGAGAACGACAATCCGCGCGATCACGGTGCCATAATAGCCAAGCCGGACGCGCCTCCCCCGTGTCTCTCCCTCGGCACCGACGGTGGACGAGTTCGATGCCGTTACTGTTGCCGTTCCTGATCGCGTTCGCGCTGACTCTGGCGCTGGTGCCCGTCGTCAGTCGGGTCGCCCGCGCTCGGGGTCTCGTTGCGCACCCATCGACCGATCGCTGGCACCGCCAGCCGATTCCCAATGTCGGCGGCGCGGCGATGCTGGTGCCGTTCATGCTGGCGCTCGTCTTCAGCGGCGTCGTCACCGAACTGGCCCCGGTGGTCGCCGGCTGTTCGCTGATGTTCATCATCGGGCTGGGGGACGATCTGCACCCGGTGCGGCCGGCCACCAAGTTCGTGCTCCAGATGTTGGCCGCCTCGGTGATGCTCGTGTTGCTGCCGCCGTTTTCGATCACCGGCGCGCCGACGCTCGATCTCATGCTCGGCTTCGCGTGGATCGTCGGCATCACGAACGCCGTCAACCTGCTCGACAACATCGACGGGCTGGCGGCCGGCGTCGCCGGCATTGCCGGTGCGTTCCTGCTCCTGGTGCTGTTCGTCGACCATCAGCAACAGACGCCGCTCGCCTTTGCAGTGGCCGGGTTCGTCGGCGCGACGACCGCGTTCCTGATTTACAACTTCTCGCCGGCGTCGATCTTCATGGGCGACGGCGGCAGCCACCTGCTCGGGTCATTCCTCGCGGCGGCCTCGCTGATGGCGGCGCCGAAACTGAATCCTCACCTGGCGCCGGTGGCGGCGATTCCCGTCGTGCTGATGTTGATTCCGATTTTCGATACGGCGTTCGTGACGCTGTCGCGCAACCTCGCCGGGCGCAGCCCGTTCCTCGGCGGCCGCGATCACACCTCGCATCGGCTCGTCGCCCTCGGGATCGGCGAGCGCCGCGCGGTGCTGGTGCTCTACGCGCTGGCGGCGGCCGCCGGTGGCGTGGCGCTCGGCTTGCGGCTGCTGCCGCCGGGCCTCGCCTGGGGCCTGGTCGGCGTCTGCGTGACGGTGCTGGGCGCGCTCGGCATCTACCTCGGGCACGTCCAGGTCACCAGGCCGGACTCGGCTGAACCGCCGTTGCCGATCGAGCTGACGGTCAACAAACGCGTCTACGAAGTCGTGCTCGACGCGATCCTGATTGCCGGCGCCTACTACATGGCGTTCGCGGCCCGCTTCAACCAGCCGCAGTTTGCCGAGTTCATGCCCTACTTCACCAGGTCGCTGCCGCTGGTCGTCGGACTGCAGGTCGCGGCGCTGTGGTTCACCGGAAAGTACCGGCAGGTCTGGGCCGGACTCGGCCTGAGCGAGATCCTCGGGTTGCTGCGCGGTTCGCTGCTCGGCGTCGCCGCGTCGGTGATTGCCATCGTGTACACGACCGGACTTCAGGGCCACTCGCGTCTCGTGTTCGCCTTCGACGCCTTGCTGGCGCCAGTGCTGCTGGTCAGCGCGCGCGTGGCGCTCAACACCGTCGACCAGTACCTGCGCATCCGCCGGACCCGCGGGCATTCGGCCCTGATCTACGGCGCCGGCCGCGGCGGCCTGCTGGCCACGCGCGAGCTCCAGCAGAACCCGACGCACGGCCTGTCGCCGCTTGGCTTCATCGACGACGACGCGCGCAAGCGCCGGCAGCGCATCGACGGCCTGCCGGTGTTGGGCTCGCTCGAGGATCTGGCGGCGCTCCTCGACCGCCGCGCCGGCACGATCGGCGCGGTCGTGGTGGCGATTGGCGACCTGCCTCGGCAGCGGCTGGAGCAGGTCTACGACGTCTGCGCGGCGCGGAACATTCCGGTCCGCCGGATGCGATTCACGCTGGACGAAGTCCGCCCCTCGAAGCATCCTCAGGAAATCGTCCGCTTCCCCGGCGCGTGACAAGATACTGACCGGGTATGACGCTGACCGAGACGGCGCTGGCCGGGGTGTGGCTGATCGATGCGGACGTGTTTGCGGATGAACGCGGCAGCTTCATCCGCGCGTGGATGCCCGAAGAACTGGCGGCACGCGGCCTCGACACCGCGATCGCCCAGTGCAGCATGGCCGCCAGCCACCGCCGCGGAACGATTCGCGGCATGCACTATCAGACCGCGCCATTCGAGGAAGCCAAATTCGTGCGGACGGTGTGCGGCTCGATCTTCGACGTCGCGGTCGACTTGCGGCCGGACTCGCCGACCTTCTGCCAGTGGGTCGGCGTCGAGCTGTCGTCGCAGAACCGCCGGGCGATGTACTTGCCGCCGGGCATCGCCCACGGCTATCAGACGCTCAGCGACGACACCGAGGTGCTCTATTTCGTTTCGGCGCCCTACTCCCCGTCCCATTCGGCCGGAGTACGCTGGGATGATCCGGCGTTCGGCATCGTCTGGCCGCTCGGCGCCCCGTCGATGATCAACGACCGCGACGCCGGCTACCCGGATTTCCGGCGAGGACGCTGACCCAGTGGCGAAGAGCGACGAGAAAAAGGCGGAGCGGCTGATCGCCGACAACCGCAAGGCCGGCCACGACTTCCATCTCCTCGAGTCGTTCGAGGCCGGTATCGTCCTGCAGGGCACGGAAGTCAAGGCGATCCGGGAAGGTCGCGCCAACCTGCGCGACAGCTACTGCAAACTCGAGGGCGGCGAAGCCTACCTGTTGGGCGTCCACATCGGCCAGTACAGCCACACCGGCAGCTCGGTCCACGACCCGTTGCGGCCGCGCAAGCTGCTCTTGCGGCGCGAAGAGCTCAACAAGCTGCTGGGGAAGACGACGGAAAAAGGGCTGACGATCGTGCCGGTGCGGATGTATTTCAAGAACGGGCGGATCAAGGTCGCGATTTCGCTGGCCAAAGGCAAGAAGGCCTTCGACAAGCGCGAGACGATGCGCCGCCGCGAAGCCGAGCGCGAGACCAGGGCCGCGGTCAAGACGCGGCGGGTATAATTGCGCGGATGAAGAAGCCGGTTTTATTGATTGCTGTAGGCGTCGTGCTGGCAGCAGGGCTCGCATGGTATCTGGCGCGCCCCGGCAGCGGCGCGGCGGTGGATCTCCTCAACGAATTCCCTCACGCCCTCGAAAAGCGGCCGGCGCCCGAGACTTTCTCGGTTGGCGACGTCACCATTGGCGGGGTCACCAAGCCGGCGCTCAAGCCGGACGGGCCCAGCCGCACCGCATGGACGGTCACCGTGCCCGATCGGGCGGAGCTGCAGGTGAGCCTCGGCATGATGGAGCAAGGCTGGAATACGCCCGGTGACGGCGTGCTCTTCCGCATCACGGTCAACTCCGACGAGTTGCTGAGCCTGGTCGTCAACCCGTCGGGCAACCCGGGCGACAAGGCGTGGCGCGACGTGTCACTGGACCTGTCCGAGTACGCCGGCAAGCAGGTGACGATCTACTTCGCGACCAATTCGTCGATGCCGCAACAACCGCCGGTGGACAACCGCGATGGCGACTTCCCCGCCTGGGGCGCGCCACGCATCGTCGTGCGCTAGCGACGAGCCCGGCAGTGGCCACGCGCACGCCAGTGGAGATCGCGGTTCCGTTGCTCGATCTGACGGCGCAGTACCGGCCGCTTCGCGACGAAATCCTCGCCGCGATCACGCGCGTCTGCGACAGCCAGCGGTTCATCCTCGGCCCGGAAATCGACGCGCTCGAACGCGAACTGGCCGACGTGCTCGAGTGCGGCCATGCCGTCACCGTCTCGTCGGGAACCGACGCGCTGCTCGCGGCTCTGATGGCGCTCGGCGTGGGTCCGGGGGCGGAAGTGATCACGCCGACGTATTCGTTTTTTGCGACCGCCGGCTGCGTCAGCCGGCTCGGCGCGACGCCGGTGTTCGTCGACATCGACCCGGAGACGTTCAACGTCACCGCCGAGGGAATCGCGCCGGCGCTGTCGCCGCGAACGAAGGCGATCGTCCCCGTCCATCTCTACGGGTTGTCGGCCGACATGGATCCGATTATCGAGCTGGCGGGCCGTCACGGGATCCCGGTCATCGAGGACGCGGCGCAGGCCATCGGCGCCCGCTATCGCGGCCGCGTCACCGGCAACTTCGGCGCCGCCGGCTGCTTTTCGTTTTTCCCGTCGAAGAATCTCGGCGCGTTCGGCGACGGCGGCCTGGTGACCACCAATGACGCCGCGCTGGCGCAGGAGCTCAAGCTGTTGCGCAACCACGGCGCCGAGCCCAAGTACTTCCATTCGCGCATCGGCGGCAATTTCCGGATGGACGCCCTCCAGGCGGCGATCCTGCGGGTCAAGCTGCCGCACCTGCCGGCGTGGTCGGAGGGCCGCCGCCGCAACGCCGCCCGGTATCGCGCGCTGTTCGCGGAATTCGATCTGGGGGACGCGGTCGAGCTGCCGGTCGAGCCCGACGGCTACACGCACATCTACAACCAATTCGTGATTCGCGCCGCCGATCGCGACGGATTGCGGGCGCATCTGACGGCGCGCCAGATCGGCACCGAGATCTATTACCCGGTTCCCTTTCATCAACAGGCCTGCTTTGCCGGCCTCGGCGGCTCCGGCCAGTTCCCGGTCGCCGATCGCGCCGCGGCGACGTCCGTGGCACTGCCGATCTACGGCGAACTGACGGCAGCCCAGCAGCGGCACGTCGTCGGCAGCATTGCCGAGTTCTACGCGGCGCGTCGATGAAACTGTTGGCGCTGGTGGTCGGGGCCGGCGGCCAGCTTGGCGAGGCGATGCGGGCGCAACTGGGCGCCGAGCACGAGCTGGCGTCGTTTTCCCGACGCGAACTCGACGTCTCGTCGGTAAGCGCCGTGCGCGACGCGGTGCAGTCGGTGTGCCCGGACGTCATCATCAACTGCGCCGCCTACACGAACGTCGACGCCGCTGAACGCGAACCTGAGCGCGCGATTGCCGCCAACGCCTGGGGGGTCCGCGCGCTCGCGCGCGCCGCCGCCGAAATCGACGCCGTGCTGGTCCACTTCAGCACCGACTTCGTCTTCGACGGCGCGACCGATCGGCCGTACCTCGAAACCGACGCGCCCAATCCGCGCGGCGTTTACGCGGTGTCGAAGCTGCTCGGCGAGTGGATGGCCGCCGATGCGCCGCGCCACTACGTGCTGCGCGTCGAAAGCCTGTTCGGCGGCCCACACGCGCGCAGCAGCGTCGATAAGATCCTCGACGGCATCCTCGCCGGCACCGGCGTGCGCGCGTTCAGCGACCGGACGGTCTCGCCGAGCTACGTCGAAGACGTCGTCAGCGCGACCTCGGCACTGCTCACCACTCGGGCGCCGTTCGGCGTCTATCACTGCGTCAACACCGGGTGGACGACGTGGGCCGGGCTGGCGCGCGAGCTGGCGGAGATCGTCAATCGCCCCGGCGCGCCGATTGCGGAAGTTCCGATGGCCGACGCCGGGCTGACCGCGCCGCGTCCGAAATTCGCCGCGCTCTCCAACGCCAAGCTCGCGGCCTCGGGTATCACCATGCCGACGTGGCAGGACGCGCTCCGGCGCTACGTCGCCATGCGCTCATCGGTTTAGAAAGCACTTGTCGTTCTTGCGTTCGGGGGTTCAGGAGTTCGGGCGTTCCGTTCTTCAGTTCTTCGGTTCGAAGTTCTGTGCTCATGTTCGCTGAGCACGCATGAACGCGAGAACGGAACGTCCGAACTTCCGAAGTCCCGAACGAAAGAACCTAGACAATCATCCCCGCGACGTGTTCGCCAGAGCACTTGTCGTTCTTGCGTTCGGGGGTTCAGGAGTTCGGGCGTTCCGTTCTTCAGTTCTTCGGTTCGAAGTTCTGTGCTCAAGTTCGCTGAGCACGCATGAACGTGAGAACGGAACGCCCGAACTTCCGAAGTCCCGAACGAAAGAACCTACACAATCATCCCCGCGACGTATTCGCCGATGGCGAGACTCGCGGTGAGCCCCGGGGAGTCGATGCCGGCGGCGTGAACAAGTGCCGGCACACGGGCGTCGCGGCGGATGTAGAAATCCGCGAAGCGCTCGGACGGCGGGTGCAGCTTGGCGCGGATGCCGCTGCCGCCGAGCTGGAGATCGGCGAGTGTGACGGCAGGCAGCAACATGCGCGTCGGTTCCAGAAAGTCTGCGAGCGGCGTCCGCCCGCGCTCGTAGTCGTTCTTGTCTGGCTGATAGTGAATCGTCGGGCCGATCCACACTGCGCCGCTGAGGGTTCGTGTCAGGTGAACGCCGAGACCGTGTCCGGAGGCGTGCGGCACCGGATAAACCAATCCGTTGACCAGAGTGCGAGCGCGCGGCGCGAGCTCGGCGTACTCGCCACGGCACGGAAAGATCTGGAACGAGTCACCGCCGGCGAGACGGGCGATCTCGTCGGCAAACAGGCCGGCAGCATTGACGACCGCGTCGGCGACGATGCGCTCGTGCGGCGTCACCACCACCAGCGTGCCGGAGGCCGTCGCTTCGAGCGCGATCACCGGCGTGCCGACCAGGATGGCGCCGTCGCGTCGCGTGATCTCCGCCTCGAGCGCGCGCACGTAGGCCTCGGCTTCGATCCAGCCCGTGTCGGGCGACCACAACGCCGATGCGGCGGCGACATGAGGCTCGCGCCTGGCGACAAAGGCGCGGTCGACGGGCTCGACGACGGCGCCGCTGGACGCAGCGGCGGCGGCGATCCGATCGAGCGCCGCCTCTTCGCCGTGCTGCGCGACGATCAGCTTGCCGCACCGCACGTGCGGCACGCGGTGCTCGGCGCAGAACGCGTACAGGCGATCGCGCCCGTCGACGCACAGGCGCTCCTTCAAAGATCCCGGCGGATAGTACAGACCGGCGTGAATGACGCCGCTGTTGTGTGTCGACGTCTCCTGGCCGAGCCGCGGATGGCGCTCGATCACGCAGACCTCGCGGCCGCGCGCGGCCAGCGCGCGCGCCGACGCCAGGCCAGCGACGCCGCCGCCAATGATGACGATCACGAGGCCGATGCCCCGCGGGCGGCCCGGGCCGCCGCGAGCCGGGACTGCCGCACGCGCAGTTCGGCCCGCAGCGCCAGGCCGACGCGAACCAGCGGCGCGGTGACCGTGCCGAACGCGCCGTAGTGCTTCCGAAAAAGCCGGTACGCGCTGGCGTGGAAGGCGCGGATCGAGCGCTCACGATCGTAGGCCGCGGAACGTCCGGCGAGATGACGGACCTCGACCGTCGGCACGTACATGCTCGACAGACCCAGCGTCGCGGCGCGGCGGCAGAAGTCCGCGTCCTCCCAGTACATGAAGAAGCCTTCGTCGAGGCCGCCCAGGCGGTCGAACAGGTCGCGGCGCGTCATGAAACACGATCCCGACAGCCAATCGACGGTAATCGGACCGGACGCGGCGGCGGCCAACAGGTTTCTGCGGGTCAACCAGTTGCCGGGGAAATGCGCGGTCAGCCACGTCGATCGCCCGGCGAGCGCCGTGCTCGGCCCCGGAAACCGCCGCGCCGATTCCTGGACCGAGCCGTCGGCGTCGAGGACACGCGGCCCGGCGACGCCGCAGGCCGGATGGGCGCGCAGCCACGTCTCGAGGACCCGCGGCACCGGGCCGGCGCAGACCGTGTCGGGATTGAGGAGCAACAGGAACGGCGCGCGCGTCTGCGCCGCCGCCTGATTGACGCCGGCGGCAAAACCGGAGTTGCCTGAATTCGGCAGTGCGATCACACGCGGATGCGTCGCCAGTACCCGTCCGAGCGCGGCCGCGTCGCTTTCCTGGTCGACGACCGCCACTTCGTCGTCGGCCGCCAGCACCGGCGTCAGACTCGCGAGCGCGCGATCGAGATCCTCGTAGCCCTTGTAGTTGACGATGAGAACGGCGACGGACAAGAGCATCATTCTACGCTGTGCTATCGTGTCTGGCCGATGTCCAAGCGCGCGCTGATCACGGGAATTACCGGGCAAGACGGGTCGTACCTCGCCGAGTTGCTGCTGGAACAGGGCTACGAAGTCTTCGGGCTGACGCGGCGGTTGTCCGCGAGCAACTACTGGCGCATCGAGCACCTGCAGGACCGGTTGACGCTGATTCCCGGCGACCTGCTCGACCAGCTCTCGCTGATTCGCGTGCTCGAGCGGGTCCAGCCTGAGGAGTTCTACAACCTCGCGGCGATGTCGTTCGTGCCGGCGTCCTGGGATCAGCCGATGCTCACCGGCGAATTCAACTCACAGGGCGTGACCCGCGCGCTCGAGGCGGTGCGCGTCGTCAATCCGAAGATCAAGATGTATCAGGCCTCGTCGTCGGAGATGTTCGGCAAGGTGCGCGAGGTGCCGCAACGCGAGACGACGCCGTTCTATCCGCGCAGTCCGTACGGCGTCTCGAAAGTCTTCGCGCACTACATCACCGTCAATTACCGCGAAAGCTATGGCTTGTTCGCGGTCTCCGGGATCCTGTTCAATCACGAATCGCCACGCCGAGGCATTGAGTTCGTGACCCGCAAAGTCACCGACGGGGTCGCGCGGATCAAACTCGGCCTGGCGAACGAACTGCGGCTCGGCAACCGGGACGCCGAACGTGACTGGGGCTTCGCGGGCGATTACGTCCGGGCGATGTGGCTGATGCTGCAGCAGGCCGAGGCGGACGACTACGTCATCGCGACCGGTGAGGCCCACTCGGTGCAGCAGCTGGTCGAGGTCGCGTTCCAGCACGCCGGCCTCGACTGGGAGAAATACGTCCGGACCGATCCGGCCTTCCTCCGTCCTGCCGAAGTCGATCAGCTGATCGGCGATGCGAGCAAGGCGCGGCAAACGCTCGGCTGGACGCCATCGGTGAAGTTCGACGCGCTGGTCAAGATGATGGTGGACGCGGACTTGGCGCGGCTTTCAAAAGCCTGAACCGCGCCTATTCCGTGCGCCGGTGCGCCGGTGCGTGTGCTCAGTGCGTCTCTCTTCGCAGCGTGATGCTTCACCCGCATTGATTTGGAATCGACTGGTTACCACCGCCGCAGTCTTCGAAGAGAAGCGCAGAGTGCACACGCACCGGCGCACCGCCGCAAAGGCGCACCGCGCACGGAGCGAGACTCACACCCCAGCGAGTCTCGCAGCCAGCAAAATCGCCTCGACGAGACTGCCCTCGTCGGCGATGCCTTTCCTGGCGATGTCGAAGGCGGTGCCGTGGTCCACCGAGGTTCGGATGATCGGCAGGCCAAGCGTGACGTTGACAGCGCGGCCGAACGCGAGCAACTTCACCGGCACCAGTCCCTGATCGTGATACGCCGCGATGACGGCGTCGAATTCGCCGCGCGCGGCGCGGACGAACAGCGTGTCGGCGGGAAACGGTCCGGCGACGTCGACGCCATGACGGCGCGCATCGGCGATCGCCGGCTGGAAGACTTCGAGCT
>DASUGM010000210.1:0-16903 GCA_036274055.1 Vicinamibacterales bacterium
TGATGGGCGACGGCGACCTCGATGCGAGCGAAATCGAAGTCGTCGTCAGCAGTGGCGAGGTGACGTTGCGCGGCGACGTCGAGTCGCGCGAGGCGAAGCGATTGGCCGAGGATCTGGCCGAGTCGATCCAGGGCGTTTACAACGTCCAGAATCAGCTTCGGGTCAATCGCGAGAATGGCAACGGCGACTCGTCGTCGTCCGACTCTCGCGGAATGTCGGGACGCGGCGGGTCCGAGACCGGCAGCAGCAGCACGATGAGCGGCGGTTCGACTAGCGACGCGTCTTCACGAAACCGTTCGACCGAGGCGAGCAGCAAGCATCGCTGATCGCCTGAACGGCGGCGGCCAGTGCCCGGCCCGGCGCATGAGCGAATGTCTCATCCGCTGGGCCGGGCACGAAGGCCTGGCGCTGCATGGCGACGTTGGACTGCAGGACCGAAGTCAACAGGTTCGCGGTGACAACGAGCTGGCCAGTGAAGGACGGATCCGTCCACGTCTGCGTCATGTTGCCGGTGATTTTTCCGGCTTCAGTGATATTGAGATTCCACACCTGCGCGATGGTCAGCGTGCCGCTGAGCACGGTTGCGTTGAGGGTGACCGAGCCGTTGGTCGCCATCGTCGCCGAGAACGGCGTCGAAATCAGCTGGCCCAGGGCGGTTTGACCGTTGACGCCGGCGTTGAGTTGCGCCAGCAGCAAACCATACGGTAACTCGCGGGCGATGGTGAAATTCGTGGTGCAGAAGTCCAGCGTCGTCCAGGAGCCACTCTGCGTGCAGGTGGCCACACCGTAGGTGCCGATCCACGTGCCCGCGTAATTGGGCCGGACGTTGATGGGTTTGGTGCCGCGCAGCCCCTGGCTCGTCACGAAGATTGTTGCCGCGCCGGCGACCAGGCCGGTCACGCGGCCGGTGGCGCTATCGACGCTGGCGATGGACGGCTGCTCGCTGCCCCAGACGCCACCAGTCACCGGTTCATTCGTGCCGTTGGAGAAATTGGCGGTCGCCGTGAACGTCTCCGGCGAGCCCAGCAGCACTTGGGCTCCCGTGGAATTCACCGTGATCGACGTCAGCGTCGGCGTCGGCGTCGTCATCCCGCCGCCTGAACTCCCACCGCAGGCAACGGCGGACAGACCAACAGCAATCAGCAAGATCGCGACGAGATTACGCATAAGGTTCGGGGTATAGACGGACGAGACGACGAAGTTTCGACGGGAACCGATCCTGGCCCTGTCTCGTCATATACCTTGTGACGCAAGACATATGGCGCTACCATTAGAGCAAATGGCCGTAGAAAACGACGCCGAGGACCGGAAAAGCATCGAGCGGGAGCTCAAACGAGGGGCCCTCGAACTCATCGTGCTGCACCTGCTGGCGCCGGGCGAGGCCTACGGCTACGAGATCGTCGCCAAGCTGACCGCGGAGACGAACGGGACGCTGGCGATCACGGACGGCACGCTCTATCCAGTGCTCTACCGGCTCGAGCGCGCCGGCTTCGTGTCGGTGCGCTGGGAAACGCCACAGCGCGGCGTGCCGCGGAAGTACTACCAGCTGACCGACACCGGACGAGCCGAACTGGTCCGGCTGAAGCGCGAGTGGACCTCGTTTGCGGCTGCGATGTCGAAGCTGCTGAGCGCGAAGGGAGTTCGCGATGACGATGACCGCTGAGCAATACATCGAACGGGTGATCGACGCGATGCCGCGGGCCACGCCGCTCCGCGCGCAAATCGCGATGGAGTTGCGGAGCAACATCGCCGAGCGCGTCGGCAACGGTCAGCCGCTCGCCGATGTCATCGGCCAACTCGGCGATCCGGGCAAACTCGCCGAGTCGTACCTGGCGGCCGAGCCGCTGATCGCGGGCAATCCGTTTCGCCGTCTGGCGGCGAAGATTCTCGACGTCATCATCGTGCTCGCCGCGATCGTGCCGGTGCTGCTCTTCACCGGGCTGCTCGCGCGCTCGGAAGGCGTGTGGGTGGTGCTGTTGCTGATCCTTTTGATCGGCACGAGCATCGTCTTTTTCTTCTACACGATTGCCGCGGAGACGCTGTACAGCCAGACGATCGGCAAGTGGCTGCTCCACTTGCGCGTCGTTCGCGAGAGCGGCGCGCGCATCAGTCTCGGCCAGGCGGTCGTCCGTCAGTTGCCGGCGGTCCTGCAGGTTGGGTGGATCGACGCGTTCTTCGCGCTGTTCACGGAGAAGAGTCAGCGCGCGTTCGAGATGTTGTCAAAGACGCGCGTCGTCGTCGCGTCACAGGAGGTCAAATGAGTACGCATCGTTACGCCGCACGCCTGGTCGTCGTTACCACCATCGCCATCGCGGCGACCGCCGCGGTCACCACCTGGGCCCAGGCCCCGCAGGATATGACGCCCGCGTCGATGAACACGCTGATCAGCGAGGTGCGTCAGTTGCGGGTCGCCGTCGAGGAGAGCGGCAAGCGCCAGACCGAGACCCAGGCGCTGGCCGTGTATTTGTCCGCGCAGCAGAGCCGGCTGGTGCAAATCAGCCAGCAGCTCCAGTCGACGCGCACGGAGCTGACCGAGGCGAGCGGGCAACTGCAGCAGTTCAAGACCCTGCTCACGTCGATGCAGCCCGACGCCCTCTCGATCAATCCGACCGAACGCAAGGAAGCCGAGGGCATGATGCAGCTCTTCAAGCCCCAGCTGGATCAGGCGGCCCTGAAGGAGCAGCAGCTCAGGGCCCGGGAAGCCGAGCTGGCGCAGGCCCTGGTGACCGAACAAGGACGGTGGTCGGATCTGATCACCCGGCTGGAACAGATGATCAAGCGGTGACGAGAGCCGATTTCTTCTCGGCACAGACTCGAAAACGGCTCTAGTCTGGGGGCGTCTTTCGGAGGTAAAGTGAACCCTCTAACATTTCCGAAAGAGGACCCCATGCGTTTGGTTTACGGACTCACGTTCGCAGTCGCTGCCGCTCTGGTCGTGCCGTCGGCACTCAGCGCGCAGCAGCCCCAGGAAGGTAACCGCAAGGTCGCCGGCGGAATCATGATTCCTGGCTGGCAGGGCCAGATCGACGACAGCAAGGAAAACGCCGGATCGAAGCTCGAGGATGCCAAGCTCGAGATGGTGGGCAGCGCCATGAAGGTGACGACCGGTCCGGCGCTCGTCTACTGGAATCCGAAGAACGTCGCCACCGGCAACTACACGGTCAAGGCCACGTTCAACGAGCCGCAGTTCCAGAACGTCAATACGCATCCGCATCCGTACGGGATTTTCATCGGCGGCAACGATCTCGGCACGCCGAACCGGACGCTGCTCTACTGCTCGGCGTACGGCGACGGACGCTTCATCACCCGCATCTTCGGACCCGCGGTCGTCAACCTGAATGGCCGCGGCGAAGCGAACCCGGCGATCAACAAGGCGCCGGGCATCGGTCAGCCCGTCAAGCAGGACATCGCGGTCAGCGTCACCGGCGACAGCGTCACCTGCTCGATCAACGGCACCGTGGTCGGCACCTACGCCAAGGCCGACGTCGTCGGCCCCGGCAAGCTGAAGTCCACTGACGGGATCTACGGCATCCGCTTCGCCCACAACACCGACGGCACGGTCAGCGGCCTGACGATGACGAAGAACTAGTACGGTCATCTCGCACGGACCGGCGCCGGGTGGGGCGGCGCTTTGTTCGTTCTTTGGTTCGGGGGTTCGGGGGTTCGGGCGTTCCGTTCTTTCGTTCGAACGTTCAACGGTTCTCAGTTCACGGAACTGAAGAACGCAAGAACGGAAGAACGGAACGCCCGAACTCCCGAACCCCCGAACGAAAGAACGACACCGATCTAGACATAGTCACGTCATGTGACTATGATGGCCCATGCCGCGCGACCCTCGCGATCTCCTGCCCTTGAAACCTTTCGTCTTTCACGTCCTTGTCGTCCTGCTCGACGGCGAGCTGCACGGCTGGGGTCTGCTGCGCGCGCTCGAGCCGCGGCTGGGCGCGCAAGTGCTGCCCGGCCAGCTTTATCGCCAGCTCGAGGCGATGCTGGCGGAGCAACTGATCGAGGAGCATGGCGCGCCGTCGCGACCGTCGAGAAACGAGCGCGATGATCGCGTCGGCGGCGCGGCGCCGAAGCGGTTCTTCCGGTTGACGCCGTTCGGCCGCGCGGTAGCCAGGGCCGAGGCGCGCCGGCTGGAGGCGATGGTCGACGAACTGCGCGACAAGCGGCTGTTGCCGGAGCGAGGCCGGTCGTGAGCCGCGTCGGCGACGCCATCTACCGGCTCTGCCTGCGCGCGTTTCCTCCGCAATCGCGCAGGCGGTTTGCCGATGACATGGCGCACCTGCTGGCCGAGCAAGACCGGCAGTTGACCGGCCGGCCGTTCGCGCGGGCGTCGTTGTGGCTGCGCGCGGTGTGGGACGCGCTGACCAACGGCATCGGCGCGCGCCTGCGCGGCACCGGCGTCTCCCAGACGCCGCCGCCGGAACGGCCGCGGCGGCCGCGCAGCACCAACCTCTTCCGGGACACCCGCTTCGCGATCCGCGGCCTGCGCCGCGCGCCGGGCGTGACCGCCGTCGCGGTGATTGCGCTCGCGCTCGGCATCGGCGTCAACGCCGCGCTCTTCAGCGTCGTCCATGCGGTGTTGCTGGCGCCGCTTCCCTATCCCGACGCCGATCGCGTCGTCCTGCTCTGGCTGCGGAACCCGGGCTTCGGCAACGTCTCGCTCTCGCCGCGCCAGTCCGACGTCGCCGGCTGGCGCGCGGCACGCGGGCTGTCGTCGATCGTCCAATATGCGGCCCAGCCGTTCACGCTCGACGACGGTAACGCACCGGATGTCGTCAACGCCCTGCTCGTCGACGTCGAGCTGTTCGCATTCGCGAACCTGCGCGTTGGCGTCGGCCGCGCGTTCACGGCCGCCGACGCCGCCAGTTCCGCCAGCGCGCGCGTGATTCTGCTCAGCGACGAGTTGTGGTCGACACGCTACGGCCGCGATCCCGGCATCATCGGCCGCACCGTCGACCTCGACGAGACGCGTTACCAGATCGTCGGCGTGATGCCGGCGTGGTTCCATCTTCCTCCTCCGACCGGCAAGGCCGAGCTGTTCCTGCCGCTGCCGCCGCCGGAGATCGGCCCGAACAACCAGCCGCGCTATCGGCCGGTGTCGGCGATGGCGCGGTTGGCCCCGGGTGTGTCCATCGAAGCCGCGCAGGCCGAGCTGTCGTCGCTGCTGCCGCCCGAGCGCGCGAAATGGAAGGCCTATTTGATGTCGCCATCGACCGCGACTGGCGAGATCATGCGACATGCGCTCGCCGTGCTCGCCGGCGCGGTCGGCTGCGTGCTGCTGATCGCTTGCGCCAACGTCGCGCACCTGCTGCTGGCGCGTAACGCGTCGCGCCGCCGCGAGTTCGCGGTGCGCGCGGCGCTCGGCGCGTCGCGCGGCCGCCTCGTCGCGCAGCTGATGACGGAGACCGTGCTGCTCGCCGCCATCGGCGGCGCGGCCGGCGCCGGCCTCGCCGCGCTGCTGCTCGCGGCGCTCGCCGCCTGGCGGCCGGACGATCTGCGGCAGCTCGAGTACGTGCAGCTCGGCTGGCAGACCGTCGTCTTCCTCGCCGCCGTGTCGGTCGCTGCCGGCGTGCTCATCGGTTGGCTGCCGGCCTGGTCGGCGGCGCGGCGCGCCATCTCCGACACCCGCTCCGAGGGCACGCGCACCGTCGGCGAGCGGCGCGGCCGGATCGTCCGGCTCGGACTCAGCGTCGCCGAGCTGGCGCTTGCGCTCGTGCTCGTCGCTGGCGCCGGCCTGCTGTTGCGCAGCTACGCGCGCCTCGCCGGAGCCGATCTCGGCTTTAGCACGGCCGGCAACGTCACCGCGGAGATCGAACTGCCGCCGACGCGATACAAGACCCAGCCCGATCAGAAACTGTTCTTCGACCGGCTGCTCGCCGGCTTGCGCGCTGTGCCTGGCGTCGAGCGCGTGCTCATCGCGACGAGCATTCCACCCAGCGGCGGTCTCTACTTCGGCGACATCGAGATCGATGGATCGCCGAAGCCAGACGGACCGACGCGCTACGATGGCGGCGGCGTCGGGCCGGGATTCTTCGAGGCGCTCGGCGTACCGATGGTCGAAGGGCGCGGCTTCATCGAGTCCGATCTCGTCTCGGGCACCAACGTCGCCGTCGTCAGCGCGGCGACCGCGAAGAAGTTCTGGCCCGACGCGTCGGCAATCGGCAAGCGGCTGCGGCTGGGCGGCGGCAGCAGCGCGTGGACGACGGTCGTCGGCGTCGCCGCCAACATCCGCACGCAGATTTCCGATCTCGAGTCGACGCAGATCTTCACGCCGACGAGCGGCGAGTCCGGGTTCGGTGTGGTCTTGATTCACACCGCGCCCGACCGCGCCGCCATCGCCCGAGCGATCGCGGCCGCGCGGGCGCAGATTCAGACCATCGATCCCAAGCTGCCGCTCGGCCGCATCGAGACGCTCGACGACGCCGTCTTTCGATCGAACGTGCGGCCACGTTTCAACGCGCTGCTCCTGGGTGTCCTCGCCGGCGTCGGGCTCGTGCTCGCCGCCAGCGGTGTCTACGGGGTGATCAACTACTCGGTGGGGTTGCGGACCCGCGAACTGGGCGTGCGCATCGCGCTCGGCGCCACGCCGCGGGACCTCGGACGCGCCGTCCTCGGCGAGGCCGCGGCGGTCGGCGCCGCCGGCGTCGCCATTGGGCTCGGCGCATGGATGTTTCTGGGCACGCTGATGCGGTCGCTCCTCTACAACCTCGAGCCGACCGACGTGGTCACGCTCGCGGCGGTCGCGATGGTGCTGATCGCCACGACGATGATCGCCGCCTGGATTCCGGCGCGACGGGCGACGATCGTGGATCCGGTGGTGGCCCTGCGGGACTGAAAAAGATCGACGGCAATGTGAAGGATCACTGGAGGAATATGTAGGAGCGTGCAGGAGCCTCGTTGGTCTTGAAAATCAGGAGTTCCTTCACGTTCCTACACAATCCTCAACGCTCCTTCACGGTGCTGTCGAGACTAGTCGGCCCGCAGCGTCTCGACCGGATCCACTCCAGCCGCCCGGCGCGCCGGCAGCCAACTCGCTACCGCCGCGGTCGCGATCAGCACGATGGCGGTGCCGGCAAACGTCGTCAAGTCGGTGGGCGCGACGCCGTAGAGCACGCTGGCCAGAAAGCCGCTCAGGCCAAACGCCGCCGCCAGACCGATGACGACGCCGACGACCGTCAGTGCCAGCCCGCCGCGCACAATCATCGACAACACGTCGGCGGGTCGAGCGCCGAGCGCCAGCCGCACGCCGATTTCGCGCCGGCGTTCGCTGACCAGCGCCGCGAGCACGCCGTAAAGACCGACCGCCCCCAACAGCAGCCCGAGCACGGCGAACGCGCCGAGCAGCACCGTCAACAGCCGCGGCCGTGCCAGCGCATGGCTGACCGCGTCGTCGAAGGTGAAGGCCGCGGCTATCGGCTGCGCCGGATCGATCGACCAGATCGCGTTGCGAATCGCCGGCACGAGCGACAGCGGATCGCCGGCCACGCGGGCGACGATGGTCGTCTTGACGCGGCCGTTCTGCAGGTTGTGGATATAGATGGTCGGGCGCGCAGGTTCGGACACCGCGACCTGCCGGATGTCGTCGACGACGCCGATGATCTCGGCGTCGCCGCGCGGACCAAACTGCACTCGCTTGCCGACCGCCCGCTCACCCGGAAAATACTGCCGCGCGAACGCATCGTTCACGATGACGACGAACGGCGCGCCAAACCGATCGCGCGGCGTGTACTCGCGGCCGTCGACGCGCGCGCCGATGGTTCGAAAATATCCGTCGCTCACGTGGATGACCGTCGCGGTCGGGGAATCCTGTCCGGCGGGCACCGGTTGGCCGGGAATCGTGAACCCGTTGCGCTCGCCGTTGCCGCGGAACGGCGCGTCCTTCACTGCCGCGGCCGAGATCACACCAGGCAGCGTCCGCACTTTCTCGATCACTTCCTGGTAGTACGCCGTCCACACCGGCGGTTGCGGCACGTTCGCGGGCGGCGGCACGGCCGGAGGCGGCGGCGAGTGCCGCGCGGTGTCAATGGTGAACTGCACGGCAATCAGCTGGTCGGCCTTGAAACCGGGATCGACGCGCGTCAACGCGAGAAAGCTGCGCGCCATCAACCCGGCGCCGACGGCGAGCATCATCGCGAACGCGACTTCGGCGACGACGAGGCCACGCTGGAGGCGTCCGTGCCCGGAGCCGGCGACGCTCCGCCCGCCGTGGCGAAGCGCCAGCTGCGCGTGGCCGCCGCGCGACATCCGCCAGGCCGGCACGAGGCCGACGAGCACGCCGGTCACGATCGTCACTGCCAGTGCGAACAGGACGACGGTGAGGTCGAGCGCGATCTCACCGGAGCGCGGCAGCTCGCCGGCGCTGAGCAGGAGCAGTCCCCGCAGCCCGACGTCGGCGAGGCCCAGGCCAATCGCGCCGCCGAAACCGGCAAGCAGCAGGCTCTCGGTCAGCAGCTGCCGCACCAGCCGTTCGCGTCGCGCACCGAGCGCCAGGCGGACGGCGACTTCGCGGACGCGCGTCGCCGATCGGGCCAGCTGCAACCCGGTGACGTTGACGCACGCCATGAGCAGCACCAGGCCGACCGCGCCGAGCAGCACGAGCAGCGGATCCTGCACCGGTCCGCTGATCACTTCGGCCAGCGGCTCCACGGTCGCCGCGCCCCAGGCCTGGTTCTCCTGCGGATATTGCGCCGCCAATCGCGCCGTGATTGCCTGCATCTCGGTCGAAACATTCTCGCGGGTCACGCCGGGCCTGGCGCGCGCGACGACGGTCAGCAGACGGACGAAGCGCAGGCGCGGAATCGAGGTGTCGGGAATCGTCGAGTACGGCAGGAACAGATCCGCCTGCTCCGTCGGATAACGCAGCGACTCCGGCAGCACGCCGATGATGGAGTACGGATCGCCGTCGAGCGCGATCGCCGCGCCGATCGCGTCGGGCGCGCCGCCGAACTCGCGCTGCCAGAATCCATAGGTCAGCAGCGCGATCTTGTCCGGACCGCCGCGGACGAGTTCGTCTTCGCGCGGCAGGCGGCCGGCGACGGGCTGGACGCCGAGCGTGCTCAGCAACCCCGGCGTGATGAACACGGCGGCGAGCCGGCGCGGATCGCCGCGGCCGCTGAGATCGACGCCGCTCGATCCGTCGCTGTACCAGTAGCCGCCGATGTCGTCGATGACGTTGCGCTGCCCCCGCCAATCGTCGAGATCGACCGGCGAGACCGAGGCGTGCAGCATGTTGGCGCTGCGATTGGCTGAGTAGACGGTGTAGAGGCGATCCGGCTCAGGAAAGGGCAACGGGCGGACGAGGACGCCGTAGACCATCGAGAAAATCGCGGTGTTGGCGCCGATGCCGAGCGCCAGGGTCAGAATCGCGGTTGCAGAAAACGCCGGCGCAGCGACCAGGCGGCGCCAGCCGTACTTCAGATCCTGAACGAACTCACGCATGTAGGCTCTCCTGCGGGCGCTGGTCTCGGCGCGTTCGTCGGTTTCATGCATGAAGCGCCGGGCGTCGTCGAGATCGCCGAACTCACGGTGCGCCTGCGCGCGCGCGGCGTCGGGCGCGAGTCCGCGCGCGATCAGCTCTTCGGTCCGGGTGTCGAGGTGAAAGCGCAACTCGGCCTCGACGCCCTCGGGAATCGAGCGCGGCGCGACTGGACGGCCGGCGGGTCGCGGGTCGCCGGTCATGGCTTGAGCACGTCGAACACGGCGGTCGCGTAGCGACGCCACGCCGACTCCTCCGCCTGCAGACGTTTCTTCCCCTTCGTCGTCAACCGATAGAACCGCGCCCGGCGGTTGTTGTCGGAGAGGCCCCACTCGGCGCTGACGCAGCCGGCCGCCTCGAGCCGGCGCAGCGCCTTGTAGAGCGGCGCGTCCTCGATCTCGATGGCGCCGCCGGTGCGATCGCGCACCCAGCGGGCCACCGCGTAGCCGTGGCGCGGGCCGCCGGAGAGCGCGCGGAGGATCAGCACGTCGAGCGTGCCCTGCATCAGGTCCATCGATTCGGGAGCCATGTCTCTTACCTTACCTGGTAAGGTCAGACGTCGGGGGAGTGTCGTTGGTTGGTCGTGGGTCTTGGGGCTTGGGGCTTGGGGCTTGGGGCTTGGGCGTTGGGCGTTGGGCCCTGGGCGTTAGGCCAACCCGTCTCAGCTCTACCGGATCACGCCGCACCAGCCGCGTCGATCCGGGGAGCGTGCTCAGAGCTGAGTAGGTACGCCGTCCTCTTTCCTGGCAGTTGCTCGAACCAACGTGAATAAGTGGGCCACGATTGCAGGTTCGTCGTCCCCGCGTACCCGACGTACCCACGTACCCGCGTACCGGTCACTGCCTGACGACGTTCACGTAGTAAAGATCCGTCGCGACCTCGAACTGTTCCGGAGCGACGCTGATCGCCATCGTCTGAACGTCGCGGGTCGGCGTGATGATCTGCCACTTCCCTTTCGTGCCGACGCGCACCGGCATCGCGAAGGCGGCCTCGTCGGCACGCCATCGGTAGGACACCGTCGAGTCGCCGGGATGGAAGGTGAGTTCGAGGGCCGGCAGCGCGGTGTGACGCAGATATTGATCGAAGACCGGCGTCAGGTTCATGCCGGTCTGCTTGTTGAAGAACGCGATCAGGTCCTCGGTCATGATGTTCTTGTATTCGAACTCCTTGAACATCTCGCGCAGGAGCCTCCACCATTTCGCGTCGTCATTGACGACGTTGCGGAGCGTGTTGATGAACAGCGCGCCCTTGAAATACATGTCCTGCGGCGGGGTCCGATGGATGCCGCGCGGGGTGATGATCGGCGTCCGGTTCTGGACCTTGCTCTTGTAGGCGTTGACGTACTTCAGCGCGTCGTCGTAGCCGAAGACGTGCTCGACGTAGAGGTTCTCGAGATACGTCGCCCAGCCCTCGTGAATCCACATATCGGAGACGTCGGCCGCAGTGATGGCGTTGCCGAACCACTCGTGCGCGCTCTCGTGGATGACGATGAAGTCGAACTTCGGACTGATGCCGACGCCGGTCCAGTCGCGTTCGAGGTAGCCGTTGGCGAAGCGGTTGCCGTAGGTCACCGCGCTCTGGTGCTCCATGCCTGAGTACGGCACTTCGATCAGCTTGTAGCCGTCCTTCCTGAACGGGTATTTGCCGAAGAACTTCTCGTACGCTTCGATCATCCCCGCCGCCTGCGAGAACTGCTTCTTCCCTTTCTCGACGTTTTCCGGCAGCGTCCAGAAGTCGAGCGTCTCACCGTTGTGTGTGTCCGAAAAATGCTCGTAGGTGCCGATGTTCACCGACACGCTGTAGTTGTTGATCGGGTACTGCACGAGCCAGTCCCAGCGCGTGTAGCCGTCGCCGAGATCGGTCTTGCCGACGAACTTGCCGTTGGAGACGTCGGTCAGACCGTTCGGAATCGCGACGCTGATGCGCATGTTCTCGACTTCGTCGCGCCACTGGTCCTTGTTCGGCCACCACACCATCGCGCCTTCGCCTTCGCACGCGGTGTTGATCCACGGACGCCCCTGCGGATCGGTGCGAAACGCCAGGCCGCCGAAACGGCCGGTCGGCGGCGGCGAGCCGGAATAGAAATAGTCGATCGCGTACTCCCGGCCGGCGCGCAGCGTCTCGGGAAAATCCACCCAGACGGTGTTCAGCTCGCGCTCGTACTCGAGCGGCTGGCTGTTGAACAGGATCTTCTCGGTGACGAGATAGGACACGAGATCGAGCTGAATCCTGGTGTCGTCCTTGAGCATCCGGAAACGGATCGTGTTCTTGCCGCTGATCCGCTTCTGCTGGGGATCGATGCGGATATCGAGGTGGTAGAACAGCAGATCGTTGTTGGCGCGCCACCGGCTGTATTCGCCGCGGAGGATGTCCGCGCGCGTCGGCGCCGGCGGCGCAGGCGTCTGCGGTGCCTGCGCGAACAAGGTGAGGAGCAGCAGTCCAAGGGCGAGACGAGCCATCGCGGCCTCCGGCGAGGCTCACGATATCGCACTACCGGCACTCGTTCATGCGCGTGCAGGTCGGATAGTACTTGCCGTTCCACAATTCAGGCGTGAGGACGATTTCCCGGCCGGTCTTCCAGTCCAACGCTTTGACCGGCGTTTCCGGTTGGCGATTCCAGCGGCGGAGTCCGGCAATTGCCGGATAGATCTCCTGGTAACGGCACGGGATGATGCGGCGGTCGGCGTCGACCGCGCACGCCAGTGTTTGGTCGGCGCCTTGCGCTGACAACTTGGCCAACGACAACTCGGGCGAGCCGGCGACCGCGAACCAGTCGCGATTCTGGAAGGCGTTGTCGCGGCGGGCGTCGTCGTGCAGCGATCGCAGCTTGAGCGCGCTGCCGATCGGGACGAGAAGACAGAGAACGATCCCGATCCTCCGGACCGCCGTCGGCCAGGCGCTCGCGGTAACGACCGTGCGCCACGCGAGGGCGAAGACCGCAAAGAACGCCGTGACCAGTCCGGTCGACCGGCGCAGGCCAGGATCGCCCGTCGAGAAGGCCGGCACCGCCAGGCAGAGGACGACCAGCACCGCCGCGATCGTGCCGACCTGGCGTCCGTTCTTGCTTGTGATCAGCGCATAGCCAACGATCGCAAGCACGCCGATGAGCGCCGCGATGGAGAGCACGCCGGCGAAATCCGGCCGGCTGACGTCGAAGTAGTAGCTCTGTCCGCGCACGAAGACGTCACGCGCCGTCGTCAGCGTCGCGTGCACGGCCGTCGTCCAGTCGAACGTCAGCGTGCCGCCTCCGCGGAAGAGACCGGCGCCGGTGTCCGGATCGAACAACAGCAGCGCACGGCTCTGAACCCACGCCACTGCCAGCAGCAGCGGCGCGGCTGCGCCGGTGACGCTCAGCCAGATCGCCCGCCGATCCAGGCCGCACCACCGTGCCATCAACACGAGACTCGGCAGATACAGCACGAACACCGGATAAGACATCGCCGCGATCATCGCGACGACGCCCGCGGCGGCGGCTTTCAGTCGATCCGCCGGCGCTGCCGATTCCGGACGAATGGACAACAGCAGCGCCAGGCAGATCGCGCCGTACCAGACGTCGACGCCGTAGCTGGTCTGCAGCGTGTCGAAATAGATCAGCGCCGGCGACAGGCCGAGCGCGAGCAGCGGCACGATCGCCTGGCGCGGCGCGAAGGCCCGTCGAAGGATCAGCACCGCGGCGTACAGGCCGGCGAGATGCAGCAGCAGCCGGACTTTTTTCGCCGTGAACAATCCGAAGCCAAAGAGCTTGTAGGTCAGGAGCAGCGTCCCGTACCAGCCGACGTTGCTGTAGACGCCGTCATAGACCAGCCGCTCGTCGAGCCAGAACACCGCGCGGACCGACTCCGCCAGCTCTTCGTAGCGGATCTGGTGTGTGCTCGCGTCAGCAATCCACCAGACTATACAACTGAGGAGTATTGGTAGTGTCCAGAGTACGCCATCCGCGAGTCGATCGGTGGATGGCAGCCGAGGCGGCGATGTCGCACGTCGCTTCGGCAGCGTCCGCTCCCTCGTGCGCCGCGATTTTCTCGGCAAGGTCGGTGATTAGACGCCGCTCGACGCAACCGGACTGCAACGTCCTGAAATAGTTTGTCGTTGAGGTGATCAGCAATTGGCTGCGTGTGACGAAGTGCTTTGGTCCCACCCGAGGCGGGCCATCCATGGATGGACGATCGGGTGATCGAGCCATGGCCGAGCGGGGCGATGGTGATCTCGTCCTTTGCTCGATCGCACGATCGCCCATGCTCTGCCATGGCTCGATCACCCGATCGCCTGTCGCCCATGGAGCGCCTTCCTCAATCAGTTCTGAGCGACACCAGCGGATCGACACGCGCCGCGCGGCGCGCCGGTACCGCGGCGGCGAACATCGTCGTCAGCAGCAGCGCCACCGCGACCGCGATGTAGACGCGCGGATCGCGCGGCTCCGGCTGGAACAGGAAGGCGCGAATGAACCGCTCCAGCGCCGCGGCGCCGACCCAGCCGACCGCCAGCCCGATCGCCGCAAGCCGAACCGCTCGCGACAACACCATGCTGAGCATCTGCGCCGGCCGCGCGCCGAGCGCCATGCGCACGCCGATCTCCGTCACCCGCTGCGCGACGATATGCGCCATGACGCCGTAGATCCCGGCAAACACGAGCAGCAGCGCGATGCCGCCGAACGCGCCAATCAGCAGCATGTTGAATTGGCGCTGCGCCAGCAGCGTCGCAAACATGTCGTTCAGTGTCCGGACGTTGGACACGACCGCCGAGGGCGCCGCCGACCACGCCGCGTCCTTGACCGCGGCGATCAGGCTCGCGTCGCTCGATCGCAGCCGCACCGCGAGACTGGTGCCGAGCGCGGCGCTCTGGCGCAGCGCGAGGTAGACCTGCGGCACGCGCTGGTCTTCCGGCCCACGGAACAGGGTGTCGGCAACGACGCCGACGACCGTTCGAGGCTTCTCGTCGACCGTGACTTCGGCGCCAATCGGCTCGCGGTCGCCGAGATATCGCGCGACGGCGGTCTCACTGAGCACGACGACGTTCGGCGAATCGGCGCGATCGCTGTCCGCCAGCCAGCGGCCGCGCTGCAGCCGCAGGCCGATCACGTCGCGATAGCCCGGCGTGGTCTCGCAGATGAACGCCTCGTCGTCGCCAGAGAATGGCTCCGCCCGCCAGGCGACCTTGACGGTGTTGGTCCGCGACGAGCCGGTCAAGGGCAGGCCGCCGTTCATGAACGCGGCGCTTTCGACGCCCGGCGTGGTCTGGACGCGCGCCAGCACGGCGGCGAGCGTCGCGCGATCCTCGGCATCGGTCGCTTCTGGCGGCCGGCCAAGGGCATCCGCGCCGCGCCGCGGCGCGACCGACAGCGCGACGACGCGATCCGGATCGAAGCCGAGATCGCGGGTCGCCACCCGCCAGAAGCTGGCAACAAACAGCCCGGTCCCGACGAGCAGGACGATCGCGAGCGCGACCTCGACGACCACCAGCGCGGCGCGGACGCGCTGTTGCCCGCGGTTCGCGGTGTTGGCGCGTCCCTGCTCGCGCAGTGCCAGCGAGACCCGCGGCCGCGTCAGCGCGACGGCAGGCGCGATGCCGACGAACAGCGCCGTCGCCACCCCGCAGAGCGACGCAATCACGAACACGCGGCCGTCGAGTGCAATCGCCGAGAGGCGCGGCAGCGCCTCCGGCAGCGTCGAACGGAGCAACGCGACGCCACCCTGCGACACCAGCCAACCGCCGGCCACGCCAAGCGCCGCAAGCAAGACGCTCTCGAGCGCGACGCCGCGCACAAGCGCGGCGCGCGTGGCGCCAAGCGCGGCGCGAATGCCGAACTCGCGCGCGCGACCGGAACCGCGCGCCAGCAGCAGGTTGGCGACGTTGACGCACGCAATCAACAGCACGAGCGCCACGGCACCCAGTAACAGCATCGTCCAGGACCGTACCGAGGCGCTGACAACCGCGTCGCGCAGGCGGCGCACGGTCACGCCGTGATCGTCGAACCACCTCGGGTACTGCGGCGCCAGCGCGTCGCGGATTTGCGTCATCCGCTGCCGCGCCCGTTCGATGGTCACCCCCGGGTTGAGACGCGCGACCACATTCAGCGAATAGGTGCGTCCGCCGCCGCGCTCGCGATCCCGTGCAGCGAACGGCAACGGCACCCAGAAGCTGACGTCACTCAGACTCGCGGCCACGATGGGATAAGTGAACGCCGGCGGCATCACGCCGACGATCTGCCGGGCGCGATCCTCGAATTGGAGGGAGGCGCCGATCGCGGACGGACTGGCGCCGAAGCGCGATCGCCAGAATGCATCGCTGATCAAGACGACGTCGCCGGCGCCCGCCGCCTCGTCGGCGGCGCTGAACAGCCGCCCCATCTGCGGGACGATGCCCAGCATCGGAAACAGGCTCGCCGTCGTCCGCACCGACCGCATCCGCTCCGAGCGGTCGCCGTCGGTGAGCGTCAGGAAGACGTAGTTCGACGCGCCGATCTCCGAGAACACGTCCTGCCGCTCGAGCCATTCGAGATAATTCGGCGCCGCCGCCGTCGACGGCCGGCCGGTCTTGAGGTCCACCTCCGAGACGGACACCAGACGGTCGAGATCCGCGTACGGCAGCGGACGCAGAGCAATCGCATCGACGACCGCGAATATGGTGGTGCTGGCGCCGAGACCGATCGTCAACACGAGGAGCGCGATCACCGTCGTCCCCGGTGTCGACAGGAGGGAACGCCGGGCGTTCCGGAGATCGACGGCGATCGCGCGAAACGGCGCGAGCATGCTGCCAGCACCTGAAGGCCCGTTTCGCCTGCGCTCGTCGGCGCGCAGCGAGGAGGCCGCGCGCATCGTGTCGCGCGTCGTCTTCACCCAGAACTGGAGCCAGCCGCGAAATCCGCCCGCCGCGCGCCGCCGCGCTCGATCGGCGCGGAAGAACGCGATCAGATCGGCACGGTATTGCGCGCGAAATGGTCGGGGATACGCCAGCAAGAGGACGCGGAAGCACAGATCGCCGAGCGCGTTCATGACAGCTTCGAGGCGGGCAGCAAACGCTTCGCGCGGGCGTAGTCGACGACGCGGCTGAGACGGCGCAGATGCGCGTCGAGGGCCACGCGCCCGGCGGGTTGCAGCCGATACGTGCGGCCGCGGCGCGGATCGCCCTTCGCGCTGGCGCCGCCGGCGATCAGGCCTTCGCGCTCGAGCCGGTAAATCGCCTGATACAGCGTCCCCGACCCGAGACTCATCGCGCCGTCGGTCCGGCGCTCAATTTCGAGCTTGATCCCGTAGCCGTGCTGCGGCCCGTCGGCGAGCGTCAACAGCACTTCGAATCCGATCGGCGTCAGGTCCATAGCGGCAATATATGTCATCCGTTGACATGTTTGCCAGCGGACTATATCCGTGCGCCGGTGCGCCAGTGCGCCCGTGCGCCGGTGCGCCGGCTCAGCACGCAGGACGC